>DCYM01000098.1 GCA_002331465.1 Candidatus Neomicrothrix sp. UBA2110
GGCATCGGTTAGAGAACGCGAGCGTTGGGCAGAACAAGGGGTTATCTCATGACGCGCCCCAGCATCCGATCAGATCTGCGGACTATGGAGGGCTATCACTCACCTCAGCTTGATGTCGAAGTTCGCCTCAATACCAACGAGGCACCGTTTCCTCCGCCAGAAGAATTTGTTTCGGCTTTTTTGGACGAGGTCCGTCGCGTCGACTGGCACCGATATCCCGATCGTTTAGCTCAAAGCCTCCGCGAGGACATTGCAGCAATTCATGAAGTTGAGCCTCAGCAAGTTTTTGTTGCTAACGGATCTAATGAGGTTCTTCAGACTATTTGCTTGACGTTCGGGGGTAGTGGCCGAACGGTTGCAACATTCGAGCCGACTTACGCGATGTACCAACAAATCGCTCGAACGACCCAATGCAAAGTAATTGAGGCGGCACGGGATTCTCAGTATCGCGTTGCCCTGTCTGAGGTCGAGAAAGTTGTAGCACGGGATCACCCAAACATCATTTTTTTCTGTTCTCCGAACAACCCAACCGGAACCCCCGAAAAGCTTGAAGTTATTGAAGCAGCACTGAAGATTTCGGATGGTGTGGTCGTGGTGGATGAGGCCTATGGCCAGTTCGCTGATTTCACAGCTCTTGATTTATTACGCGGCGGTGAAGCTGTTGACTCCTTGATCGTCACTCGAACGTTTTCGAAGACGTGGTCCATGGCAGGTGCCCGTTTGGGGTACTGCGTGGCGCCATCATGGATGTTGCCCGAATTCGAGAAAGTCGTCCTTCCGTACCATCTGGACTCTGTCAAGCAGATCGCCGGTCGGGTGGCGCTCCGCTTTTATGGTGATATGGAAGAGAGAGTTGCGAAGCTTGGCGCCGAACGAGATCGGATTTTTGAGGCTCTGACCCTCATGGGGTTAGATGTGTGGCCGTCACAAGCGAACTTCATTATGTTTCGAACTACCCCGTGCTCTTTGGGTGGCGACTATGTCTGGCAACGATTGGTGGATCAGTCTGTGTTGATCCGCAATTGTTCGAATTGGCCTGGACTGTCTGACTGTCTGAGAGTCACTTTAGGTACTGAATACGAGAACAATATTTTCCTCGGAGCCCTCAAGGAGGCGTTGGCATGACACGACAAGCGGATCGTCACCGAAATACCAAAGAAACACGCATCGACTTATCCCTAGAAATAGACGGCAGCGGGCAAGTAGAAGTCAGCACTGGGTTGCCATTTTTCGACCACATGTTGGCTCAACTGGCGAAACACTCTCGTTTTGATCTACGTCTCGAATGTGATGGCGACGTTGAAATTGACGCACACCACACTGTCGAAGACGTAGGGATAGCTCTCGGGGAAGCATTAGGTGAGGCGCTCGGTGGAAAAGAAGGAGTCCGTCGTTTTGCCGCGATAACCGTTCCATTGGACGAAGCAGCTGTGGAAGTTGTCCTTGATTTATCCGGGCGACCGTTCTTGCACTATGACGTGGAACCCCCCGGGGAGAAAATCTTGGGGGAGCCACCTTTCGACCCTCAACTGTGCGAAGAGTTTTGGCGCGGGCTCACAATGGCTTCGGGAATCACTCTCCACATCGTCTTGCTACGCGGCCGAAATACTCATCACATCATCGAAGCGAGCTTCAAGGGGGTCGCTAGGGCCCTCTACGATGCGATTCGCGTGGTAGACGACGTCATGCCTTCCACTAAAGGCGTGCTGTGAGGACTATTAGATGAATGGGTCTGATGGCCTGCCACTTGTAGCGGTATTGGATTATGGCATTGGAAATTTACGATCCGCCCAGAAAGGATTTGAACGGGCAGGCGCCGACGTTCGTCTAACCGCTGACCCGGGCCTCATTGCTGATGCCGCAGGTGTCGTTCTCCCTGGAGTTGGCCACTTCGGCACCTGTATGCGCGAGTTGAGGGCAGCAAAGCTGGACGTTTTGGCGCGGTCAGTCATCGAATTAGGCGTTCCGTTTCTTGGGATTTGTGTTGGGATGCAGATGTTGTTCGAAGAATCGGAAGAAGCACCTGGAATTAAGGGGTTGGGTGTCTTACCCGGCACGGTTCGTCGCTTGCCTGACGGGCTGGCCAGGCCTCAGATGCAGTGGAACCAACTCGACATCAGGCTTCCAGGGTGCCCACTACTTCAGGGAATAGAGGACCAGTCGTGGATGTACTTTGTCCACAGTTACGCAGTCGAAACCGATCCTGGATTAGTGATCGCCACCTGCGAATACGGGGTTGACCTTACAGCGATGGTCGGGAAAGGATCCCTGTGGGCGACACAGTTTCACCCCGAAAAATCAGGCGCCAAAGGTCAATCCTTCGCCGAGAACTTTCTTCAACAACTCACCGGCTCATGAGTTTTGATCTTTACCCTGCGATTGACATACGGGACGGTCAATGCGTCCGCCTTGTCCAAGGGGACTACGACCGTGAGATTCAATACCAGAACGACCCTGTAGAAGTAGCGCGTTCCTTTCAAGCTGCAGGAGCACGATGGATCCATGTTGTGGATCTTGATGCTGCCCGTTCCGGGGACCCTAAGAACCTCGAAACAGTAGGAGCCATAGCGAAGGCGGTAGACGTTCCAGTGCAGAGCGGAGGCGGAGTCAGAAGCGTCGAAGCTGCGGAGCGGCTCTATCAAGTCGGTGTGTCTCGCTGCGTACTCGGGACGGCAGCCGTTGAAAACCCTGTGTTGGTCCAAGAATTAACGGAGATGGGACACCGCGTTGCCGTAGGTCTTGATGTTCGAGGTGATCAAGTAGCGACCCGAGGTTGGGAAACGGACAGCGGCCAAAGCATCTTTGACCTGCTCCCCAGTTTCGAAAACGGTGGGGTTGAGGCGGTAGTAGTGACGCAGATCAGCAGAGATGGAATGGGCACTGGACCCGATGTAGAGGGTCTTAGCGCTGTCCTTACAGCAACATCACTAGATGTGATCGCTAGCGGGGGAGTTGGATCGCTCCTCCACATTCGCCAGTTGACGAAGTTGGAAGTCGCCGGGCGACGCCTCGGCGGGATAATCGTTGGAAAGGCAATCCACGATGGCGTTATACAAGTTTCTGCCGCTGTAGAAGCGGCGGCGAATCAATGAAGACAGTACGAGTGATCCCGTGTCTTGACGTCGATGCTGGTCGCGTAGTCAAAGGAGTAAATTTTGTATCGCTCCGTGACGCTGGCGACCCAGTGGAACTGGCTGCTCAGTATGACGCGCAGGGTGCGGACGAAATCATCTTTCTCGATATAACTGCAAGTTCCGATAACCGCGAAACCATCGTCGATCTAGCCGAGAGAGCCGCTGAACAGGTTTCCATACCCTTCACAATTGGCGGAGGAATTAGATCCGTAGACGACGCACGGTTGCTTCTGCGAGCGGGTGCCGACAAGGTGTCGGTTAACTCAGCCGCGGTTGAGCGTCCTGAGCTGATCACCGAGCTCGCAGATTCTTTCGGAAGTCAATGCGTGGTAGTCGCTGTAGATGCAAAATCAAATAACGATGAGACGTGGAATGTTTATGTCAAAGGAGGCCGCGAAGATACGGGCTTGGACGCGGTTGCCTGGTCAACAGAAGTGGCGCTCCGAGGGGCAGGTGAAATTCTCCTTACCTCGATGGACGGAGACGGGACACGAAGGGGCTACGACCTCGAACTCACCCGCTTGGTTGGCGACGCAGTCACCGTTCCAGTTATCGCAAGTGGTGGTGTGGGGTCGCTTCAACATCTAATCGACGGAGCTATCGATGGTCGCGCTGACGCGCTGCTCGCAGCATCAATATTTCACTTTGGGAAGCACACCGTGTCGGAAGCTAAGCATGCACTTTTACAAGCGGGCGTAGCGGTCAGACCGCCTCTCAATGATTGATAGCTATCTAGAATCGGTTAGCTTCGACGTATGAGCTATCCAGGCACCTATGCGAACGAAAAACCTGATCATCCAGCTGTCATCATGGCTGGCACCGGAGAGCATCTCTCCTATAAAGAACTTGACGATCGGTCCGCTCGCTTCGCTCAATTGATGTGGGATCTCGGTCTACGCGCGGGTGACCATGTCGCTATCTTCGCCGACAACCACATCAGATATTTTGAGGCCTATTGGGGTGCCCTCCGCAGCGGTTTGTTTTTCACAACCGTAAATCGTTTTCTAACAGCCGAAGAAGCTTCGTACATCGTTCGAGACTGCCAAGCGAAAGTGCTTGTGGCTAGCCAAGCAGTCAAGAACGTTGCCGTTGAAATGCTTCCAGACATTGGCACCTGCCCCATCCGTCTCATGTTTGATGGGGTCGCTGAAGGATATGAAAGTTTTGAATCAGCAATTGGAAGCTACCCGCCGGAACCGCTCCAGGAGCAGCCACGGGGATCAATAATGCTTTACAGCTCCGGAACCACTGGGCAACCCAAAGGGATTAAGCGACCACTCGACGGTTCACAAATCACCGATCCGGACCCGATCGGAGCAGGGCTTGTGGGCGCATTATTTGGGATCAACGCCCAGTCGGTGTATTTGTCCCCAGCGCCGTTGTACCACTCCGCTCCGCTGGCTTTTAGCACCGGAACTCAATCGGTCGGCGGAACGGTCGTCGTGTTGGAAAAGTTCGACCCTCTGGAAGCTCTCCAAGCGATAGAAACCTACGGAGTTACCGCCTCCCAATGGGTTCCGACGATGTTCACACGTATGTTGAAGCTGCCAGAGGCTGATCGCAACCGCCATGACTTATCTAGTCATCAGGTGGCTGTTCATGCAGCAGCACCCTGCCCGATTGAAGTGAAACATCAGATGTTGGAATGGTGGGGACCGATTTTGCACGAATATTACGCTGGTACCGAACTCAACGGCTTTTGCTACGTAGGTCCACAAGATTGGATTGCTCATCCCGGGACCGTGGGAAAGCCGCTAATCGGGACTCTTCACATCTGCGACGACGATGGCGTAGAGATTGAAGCTGGTGAGCCTGGGCTTATCTACTTCGAACGCGAGGAACAAGCTTTCGAGTACCACAACGCCCCCGAAAAGACCCGAAGTTCGCAGCATCCTGACCATCATTTGTGGACAACTCTCGGTGATGTTGGACGGGTTGATGAGGATGGCTTTCTTTATCTAACGGATCGCAAGGCGTTCATGATTATCTCCGGCGGAGTCAATATCTACCCGCAAGAAATTGAGGACTGTCTGATTGTTCACCCTGAGGTAGCTGACGTCGCTGTATTTGGAGTGCCCAATGCTGATTTCGGGGAAGAAGTAAAAGCGGTAGTCCAACCAGCCGAAGGAACAGAAGGAACACGAAATCTTGAGAGGCGACTACTCGACTATGCCCGAGAGCACATCGCCGCGTTCAAGGTCCCAAGATCGGTTGACTTTCGAAACGAGCTACCTCGGCTACCTACTGGAAAATTGTATAAAAGGCTTCTTCGAGATGAGTATTGGGGCGACAGTTCAACTGCCGAAGTTTCTCCGATAGAGCGAATCACCGAGTCCTAGGCATCAGAATTTAGATGTCCTGTGAAGTCCTGAGGGGACGTCTTTTAGTAGCGGACGTGGTTAGCGCAAACGTCCTAGAGTTGGAGACACCTGCATCACGCAGGCGGACAATGGGGGCGAAATGTCGGTTTATTTTGTTGTACAAGAGCAAGTCGATGACCCGGCTGGGCTAAAGAACTATATGAAAGCCGCTAGGGCATCTTCGCTTGGGCGAGGTCGAGCGATCGTCGTCGATGACGACGTGCGTTCTATCGAAGGGGATTGGCATGGTTCGCGGTTGGTGATTCTCGAATTTGACGATGAAGAAGCCTTCAGAGACTGGTATGACTCTCCGGAGTACCAGGCGGCTCTGCCCCTGCGTCTGTCGTCAACGGATTCGCGTGGTGCTCTCGCAAAAGGGCTCGGTTAGCTGGTGCCCGCCCGGCGCCGTTATAACGGGATTAAGCCTGCAACAGGAAAGCCTTAAAGAGGAGATCGACAAGATGCAAACCTGGAGTATTGGCGAAGCGAAAATTACCAAAGTTGTAGAAATGGAGCAGATGTGGCCGGGGTCAGCGGTGATACCCGATGCCAACTCGGCAGCGCTGCTCGAACACGACTGGATCTTGGGGCCATTTGCGGACAGCGAAAATGGGCGGATCCGACTTTCGTTCCACGCTTTCTGTATCGAAATTGGCGATGAGAAAATCGTTGTTGACACCTGCGCCGGAAACGACAAGACACGACCAAATTTTGCGGCACTGAGCAATCTTGATACCGATTTTATGCACAAGATGACAGAAGCGGGGTTTGGTCCAGATGACGTTACCGCTGTGATTTGCACGCATCTTCACGTTGACCACGTTGGGTGGAATACGCGGTTACTTAATGGAGTTTGGCAACCGACTTTCCCTAAAGCCCGCTATCTGTTCGGCGAGACTGAATGGGCTCACTGGCGTGTGGAACCTCAAGTTTATGGTGACGTCGTCGGAGACAGCATCCAACCATGTATCGACGCTGGTTTAGCTGAACTTGTCCAAAGTGATATGCAACTAAATGACGCTATTTGGCTGGAACCAACCCCAGGTCATACCCCAGGTCATCACAGTGTTTGCATCTCATCGGGAGGAGAGGACGCGATCATTACCGGTGACCTATGCCATCATCCCATTCAATTTGAACTCCCTCACTGGTCAAGTGAACCTGACGTCGATAAACCAGCTGCGATTACAATGCGCCGGCGTTTCGCTGAGCGATACTGCGATGATCACACGTTGATTCTTGGAACGCATTTTGGAGGACCCTCGTGCGGGTACCTTCGGCCCTTAGGTAATTCGTGGTGGCTGGACTCCAAGGGTTTCGCGGATATTGACGACAATCTCTCAAATGGCTAACTGTCGCCTGACCAGTTGAGGCAAACCATACGGCTTTGACATATTTGAGACCAGCGGGCGCGGTCTCGATCAGCCCTGAGAAATTTGAAAGAACTCGGGTCCGCCGACGCGCCCCGGCCCGAACGACACTCAGATCAGCGGTGAGAGCGAGCCTTATTGGAGTGAGACCGTTTTTTGTTATTGCCTTGTGATCTGTTGTGGCTGTTAGTGCGGCCAGCCGGCCCTGTACGTTGCCCGTTTCGATGTTTGGAAGTCGCACCGTGCGATTTCTTCCCCTGGCGCTTTCGATTCTTTTTTTGACCGGCTGAGTTATTCGACGAGTTTGTTTGCTTTCCCTTTTGCGGGCGTTGAGTCTGAGAATTTTTTGAAACGTTGTTTCGATCGTGAGACTTCATCGTGAGAAGTTTTGGGGGAGAGTCGCTTAGCTCCTCGAAGGCAGGTTTCGATAGCGAAACTTGAAGGCCAAGTTTTTTTTGGAGCAGCTTCGCCGATTTATGTTGCGAGCGGTCCACGAAAGATACGACCACGCCGGTAGCGCCAGCACGGGCCGTTCGGCCGCTTCGATGCAGGTAAGCCTTGTGATCTTCAGGTGGGTCGAAATGCAACACACATGAGACATCATCAATGTGAAGACCACGAGCTGCGACGTCGGTCGCGACAAGGGCCAACGCCTGACCGTCTGTGAATTGTTTAAGAGAGCGGTCGCGTTGGCTTTGCGAACGTGCACCGTGAATTGCAACGGCTTCAACACCGCTACGTTTCAGTTGCTTTGTGACGCGATCGACGCCGTGTCGAGTCCGTACGAACACCATAGTTTTACCGGTATTTCGGATAACTTTGGTGGCTTGCTCAACGCGATCGCTGCGGTCAACTTCCCAAAAAAAGTGAGTCATTGAACGGACATCTGGTGTCGACGGCCCAACTTCATGACGCACAGGATTGTTCTGGTAATCGCGAGTGAGGGTTGCGACATCTCCGTCGAGTGTCGCTGAGAACAACAGTGTTTGTCTCTGCGAAGAAGTGAGATCAAGAAGTTTGCGGACCTCGGGGAGAAAACCCATGTCCGCCATGCGGTCGGCTTCGTCAACAACGACGGTCTCAACATCACCGAGGGTCAACGCTTTTCGGTTGATCAGATCGCGGAGTCGCCCAGGGCAGGCGATCACAACATCCACACACTTGGCGAGTTGTTGGATCTGGCGGTTGATGTTCGTTCCGCCATAAGCCGACATAACCCACAAATTCTTCGCTCGTGCTAAGGGTCGGAGATCGTTAGCGATTTGCTCAGCCAATTCTCGGGTCGGCACTAGGACCAAAGCACGCGGAGCTCGCGGCTTAGAACTAACCGTGTGGGCAATTAGCGGAATGCCAAACGCAATAGTTTTCCCTGAACCAGTCGGAGCGCGACCACAGACATCTCGACGGGCTAAGGCGTCAGGGATTGTCGCAGTTTGTATCTCAAATGGAACATTGATACCGGACTTTGCTAACACACGCGTCAGCGACTCGGACACACCGAGTTCTATAAAAGATGTACTCACGTATTCCTTGCTAAGAACCAGTCGCAGCGCCAGCGGAGCAGGCAGGGGGAAAAAAGGTACGAGCAGTCCGTTCTCTAGCAAGGCAGGGTACAGGTATGCCTAGGTAGCGAGATAGTTCTCTAAGGAGTTATTTCAAACACCACGGCAGATGTGCCTTGCCGATCTGCGTGCATACGATCTGAAGGGACAAAGAATCTTGTGTTCTTTCACATTTGAGGAACAAGTTGAAGTTTCTGCCCTCATCCAAGAGGATTGCCAGGCTTGGGAGCGCGTAACTTGTGCTCCTGGTTCAGGAGGCGGTAGTGCTGGTCTATGACGGAGAATGCGACTTTTGTTGTCGATGCGCTAATTGGTTGAAAAAAAGAGCGGACTTTCCCATGAGCTCGGGCGCCGAGGAAGATTTGCGAAGCCTCGGGCTCTCTCCCATAGAGGCAAAGCGTTCCGTCTGGTGGATCAACGAAAACGAACGTCTCGCTGGGCATGAAGCAATTGGGCGAGCCCTCCAAGGAGTTGGAGGAGTCTGGGCGTTGTTGGGGCGCGCGATGACGATTACCCCCATTTCGTGGATTGCCTCGTCTGTTTACCGTCGAGTCGCAGCGAATCGACACCGATTCAACAAGTAAAGGAGGCGCGGTCAGGAATCAATAATAGTTTTCACGAACGCAGCGGTTGCTTCGGTTACTGGTTTCGAGCGTCCCATAAGAAAGTGATCGCCACCATCAATGATTGACAACGAAGTGGAAACCCAAGAGTGGGAGGTAGCCGCGGCTTCGTCAGGGGACCGGTATTGATCGTGTTGAGGCACCAGTAGCAAGGTTGGACGTTTATCGTGGCCTGCCGGCATCTGTTGGGGTTCAAGTAACGAAAGCGGTGCAGCAATACCAACCCAGCCAGCAAGATTCGAATGATCAGTTGACAACGAGACGTCAGCCCCAAAGGAATACCCGACAGAAATTATGGGAATTGAGCCCCCCAACGAACCCGCGTAAGTGAACGCAGCTTCAACATCAAGTGTCTCCAATTTTCCTTTGCCGTGCGTGCCTTCGGATAATCCAGCACCACGAAAGTTGTACCTGAGAGTTCCGATGGAGCTTTCGGGCAGGGACTCAAAGAGCGACTGAATAACGTTGTTGTGCATTTCACCGCCGTACAAAGGATGGGGGTGTGAAAGCACAGCGATCGCTTTAATTTTTTTAGGCAGGAGAAATTCTGCCTCCAATTCAAAGCCGTCGCTAGTGCTAAAATTGGTCGTTTGAGGGAAACCGACTTCCGCGTTCATGACTAGAGACGGTACCGTGCGTCTGTGGCCGCAAAACCGAGCGACGAATCCAATGACCAAAATCCGAAACGTCCGATCAAGATGCTGCACGACCGCATCCTGGTTCGGATGCCCACAGATGAGGCTGAACGGCGCAGTAGCGGCGGAATCTTGATCCCCGCTACCGCTCAGCAACAAAAACGTTTGGTATGGGGCGAGGTGGTAGGAGCTGGACCGAATGTCCGTAGCGCTGAGGAAGGCGATCAGGTCTTATTCAGCCCAGAAGATCGGCATGAAGTCGAAGTGCATGGCGATGACTTCCTCATCTTGCGTGAGCGTGATATCCACGCGATCGCGGCGCCGCGCGTGGAGCCCGGTAGCACTGGTCTCTACCTCTGATCAACATGGCTGATTCGTCTGGACACAACCTTTGGGACTACACCACAAAAGGTGGGATCCTGGTCAGCGTAGAAACCGCGCCCATCGAACCCGAAAGTGCTGTTGAAGATCTTGTTGATCGACTTGATTCAGCGCGAGGAGTGCTCCTGTCCTCAAGCTATGAGTATCCGGGGCGGTACACGCGCTGGGATTTGGGTTTCGTTGATCCCCCCCTAGCCGTAACTAGCCACAATCAAGAGGTTGGTCTCCTCGCCCTTAATGAGCGCGGACAGGTACTGCTGTCGCCGTTGGGACGCGCCTTGGGAAACGTGGACGGAGTCTCTGTCGTTGATCACACGACTGCCTTGCTGACTTGTACCGTCGAACGGCCGGCCGAACGTTTCGAAGAAGAGAATAGAAGTCGCCAACCATCTTCCTTTTCAGCAGTGCGAGCAATAGTCGATCTTTTCGCAGGGCCAGATGAACATCTCGGTCTCTACGGAGCATTTGGGTACGACCTCGCATTCCAATTCGAACCAATTGCACTGCAGTTGGCGCGACCCGAAGACCAAAGGGACCTTGTTCTGTACATTCCCGATGAACTGGTTGTCGTTGACCATCAGGGCGGCATTGCCGAACGTCGTCGGTACGAGTTCGGATTCGATGACGTAAGCACCGTAGGTCTAAGCAGAGGTGGGACTAGAGACGCGTACCAGCCTGACTTGGACATTGAGGCTCAACGCGATCACCGCCCAGGTGAGTA
>DCYM01000059.1 GCA_002331465.1 Candidatus Neomicrothrix sp. UBA2110
CTTCGCTGGGTGCAATCTCACAGTTACGCCGGCTTCGCTATGTACCGGGTCATTCTTGCGGCAGGAGCGATGCTTGTGCTCTATATGCGGTAGCTCTTATGGCTGATGCCCCGGATGCTGCAAGTTGGGAACTTCGTGATGCGTTCCCGCTATCGAAGTATCAGTGACACGGGCCTAATCCTTGGCTGGGGTTGAACTTTCAGGCTTCGACGGTTTCTCCGCTGACTTTTCGGATGAAGCGGGTTTGTCGGATGAAGCGGGTTTGTCTGCTGGGCTAGTGCTCGGCGTTTTGTCGGAGTCTTTTGAGGCCGAAGAATCTGAAGACTTGTCTGTTTCGCTTGACCGACTGTCGTTCTTGTAGAACCCGCTGCCTTTGAAAGCTATCCCTACACTGCCGAACACCTTCTTCACCGGGCCGCCGCAGCTCTGATCAGGGCACACAGTTACAGCATCGTCGGTGAACGATTGACGCAGCTCAAACTGGTCGTCACAGTTGCTGCACCGATATTGGTAGGTAGGCATCTCGTCGGGTAACTCCTAGTTGACCTTCAAGGTCGATCGAAATTGTAGCGACGAGTCACAAAGCAGACACATAGGACGCGATAAAGGCGTCGACGTCTGATGACCGCTAGATTCCCGCTCATGATCCCGCTTGAAGAGGCTCGAACTTATGTCCTAGATCGTTGCAGCCGTAAAGAACCAATCTTTACACCTGTAAATGATGCGTTTGGGTTAGTCACCGCGGTCGATGTAATCGCGAAGGAATCAATTCCGCCATTCGCCAACACGGCGATGGACGGGTTCGCTGTTCGGTCCTCCGATGTGGCAGTCGTTCCCGTCCAACTCCGCATTATTGAAACAATTGCGGCGGGGTATGCGCCCAAATTGGCGGTGGGAAGCGGTGAAGCCAGCAAGATTATGACTGGAGCACCTATCCCCGAAGGCGCCGATGCGGTAGTTATGGTCGAGAAGACTTCTGTCAAAGGTGACGCGGTAACGATCGAAGCTGCCGTACAGGCGGGGAACCACATACGCCCCGCTGGCGACGACGTCACCAGCGGCCAAATGGTATTTGCCCGAGGCACCGTTCTAACAGCAGGACATTTAGGCGTCCTTTGCAGCCTAGGCATGAGTGAGATCGCGACATATCCTCGTCTACGAGTCGGAGTTATGTCGACTGGCGACGAATTGGTGGACGACGGCGGACCTCTCGCTCCCGGTCAAATTCGCGACTCAAATAGGTGCACTCTCATCTCCTTGCTAAATGGCGACGGATTTGTTGCTGTCGATCTCGGACTCATCCCCGACGACGAAACGGCGATCGAATCAGCACTGCTGCATGGTGCAGATCACTGCGATGCGGTTGTGACTTCGGGAGGCGTCAGCATGGGCGACTTCGATTATGTCAAAGCGGTTCTTGACCGCGTTGGCGATATGCGATGGATGCAAATTGCCATCAAACCGGCTAAGCCACTCGCCTTTGGCACTATTGGGCATACTCCAGTTTTCGGACTGCCTGGGAATCCAGTTTCGTCGATGGTGTCCTACGAACTATTCGCCCGACCCGGTCTGCGAACGATGATGGGCTTTCCCGAACCGATTCGAACTGCAATTCAAGGAATAGCAGCGGAGTCGTTGATGCGCCATCCTGACGGCAAGACTCACTATTCGCGAGTGTTAGCCCGCTATGAAGATGGCAGGATCCGCGTTCGCTCCGTGGCAGGTCAGGGTTCACACATGCTGACATCAATGGCGCGATCGAATGCGTTGGCAGTACTTCCAAACGGAGACGGATGCCGTGAAGGTGATGTCGTTGACATTCTGCTCCTCAACTGACCCAACACCACTTTCTGTACATACAACGGGCCGGGCGTCGCTACGCTTGAGGGATCATGCGCCAGAACACCGATGGACAAGACTTAATAGATCCCTATGGTCGTACTGTTCGCGATCTCCGTATCTCCGTTACCGATCGCTGTAACTTTCGTTGTCAGTACTGCATGCCGGCAGAAGGTATGGAGTGGCTTCCAAGAACGGAAATCCTCTCGTTCGAAGAAATTGAACGTTTCGCACGCATATGTGTGAGTCGTTTCGGATTCAACGGAATTCGACTCACTGGGGGAGAGCCACTCGTTAGAGCTCACCTTCCTGACCTTGTGGAACGCCTAGCTGGTCTGGGAGTGGATATCGCTCTGACTACTAACGGTGCAACTTTGCGCCTCCACGCTGCCGCCCTTGTTGCCGCTGGACTAAAACGAATCAACATCAGTCTTGATTCGCTTCAGCGAGAGCGGTTTTTGGAACTGACGCGACGCGACGAGTTAGACCGTGTTTTGGATGGAGTTGACTCGGCACTCGATGCTGGACTCCAGCCGGTAAAAATCAACGTCGTGATGATGCGTGGGATCAACGACGATGAAATTGTTGACTTTGCAGAATATGGCCGCGCAAAAGGTGTGACCGTCCGCTTTATCGAGTTCATGCCCCTCGAAGCTGGCGACGTGTGGACCGATGACCTAGTTGTGCCTGCCGATGAGATCATTGAAACCATCAGCGAAGCTTTTCCCATCGAACCTGTAGTGCGCGGAAACGAGCCAGCGGAAAGATGGCAATACAGCGATGGCAAAGGCGAGGTGGGTGTTATTGCATCGGTGACGAAACCGTTCTGTGGAAATTGTGATCGCGTGCGCCTTACTGCAGAAGGACAGTTCCGGACCTGTCTGTTTGCAGTCGACGAATTCGACATGCGGTCTCTTCTTCGCGATGAAGCTAGCGATGAAGCAATCGCTGACGCGATCTCTGCAGCTGTTGGTACCAAATGGGCGGGCCACTCCATAGGCCAAGTGAACTTCATTCGGCCCAAACGAACGATGAGCCAAATTGGAGGTTGATTCATGAGTGAGGCTGACGCTGTTGAACTCACCCATCTGGACTCATCAGGGCAAGCGCATATGGTTGATGTGTTGGGGAAAGAACCGACAAGGCGACGGGCACTGGCGAGATGCCAGGTCGAGATGACTGCCGAAACCGTCTCTACTGTCGCCACTGGGGATGCCATTAAGGGAGATGTTTTAGCCGTGGCTCGGGTCGCGGGGATCCAAGCGGCCAAACGTACGTCTGACCTAATCCCCCTTTGTCACCCGCTCATGATTGGATCTGTCACTATCGATTTCGAGTTGGAGGAAACACACATCGCTATCGCAGCTGAAGTCGAGACAATCGAACGAACCGGCGTAGAGATGGAGGCCCTTACTGCCTGTTCGGTTGCCGCTCTGACCATCTACGACATGTGTAAATCGGTCGATAAAAATATGACCATTACCGACATAGCGCTATGGGAGAAGAGCGGCGGCAAATCAGGCGAGTACAGTCGAAGTTCTGATTGAAATCGTCCTCGGTGCACATTTAAAATGTTCGCATTACATCGAATTGACCAGATCGCACTACTTTGGTGGCGGCCCTAGGATTAGTAGTTCTTCGGGTTGACGGCAACGATCCCGCATTTCAACACACATAGCCACTTAGTTCGAGGGTCACAAACTCTATTTCAGAGAAGGAGGAGACAACTCAATGACCGAAATTGTGCTCCTTGTTCTTGCAATTGTGTGGGCCATCGTGCTGGTGCCTGGCCTGATACGCAACTTTATCGACCGCGGGGGCCGACGCACTCCAATGGTGGCCTGGAAACGTCAACTCGATACTCTTTCGCATGCGACGCCCGCAGCCGGGCTTCCCGCTCCGTTCGGAGCTCGGGTGTCGACTGTCGACCGCCGTGGTGTTTACCGCCGGCCTCGCAGTTCAGTGCCAAACAACAGTCGCGAAGCTGCGGTGCGTCGCCGCGACATTCTTCGCTTGTTGGTGTTGGGTTCAGCATTCACCTTGTTCGGGTGGATCGTAGGGGGCCTCGCCGTTGTTGGCGTCATGCAAGTCATTTTCGACATTGCTCTAATTACCTACCTGGCCTTGCTGAATCAACGTCGGAAAAAAGAGATAGAACGACTCGCCCAAATTCACTACCTTCGGCCACGTGTAACACTTGCGATGGAGATCCCCGAAGAAGGTATAGGGCGTAACGCTGCCCGATAAATCCCTGAGCCCAAATGGGTGCGATTCACAATCTTCTACCTTGAACAGTTTTCCGGTATCGTCCAAATGTCCCCGCGGGGGTGTAGCTCAGTTGGTAGAGCGCTTCGGTCGCATCGAAGAGGCCAGGGGTTCAATTCCCCTCACCTCCACTTCAATCAAAACAACACAACATTTGTCACGGTTGCTCAAGGTGAGTTTGGGAATGTTGGCCGTCATTGCCGTCATTACCGGCTGTACCGATCGCCGCAATGAAAGCCGTTTCGCGGGACTCGAAGTCGATGCACCCGCCACTATGCCCGACCTCACACTCACCGACACCACAGGTCGACCATTCGCGATGCGATCAGACACCCGAGGATCGGTGCGGCTCGTGTACTTCGGATTTACCTCATGTCCCGATATCTGCCCGGTGCATCTGGCTCAGCTAAGTGACGTTCTAGCTAGGCCGGGAATGCCACCTAACGTAAAGGTTCTCTTCGTGACCGTGGACCCGGAACGAGACACTCCGAAGGTTATGAGGACTTTTCTTGACCGCTTTAACAGCGAATTTGTGGGTTTGACCGGCACAGCCAACCAACTTCTCGAAGCCCAGCGACAATTCTCGGCGTTAGTAGCTCTCCCAAGCACCGTGGAGGGTCGAGATTCTCCCGTCATTGGTCATGATGGCAGGGTCTTTGCGTTCGCCCCCGACGGCTTGGGCCGAACCCAGTACCCGCATCCGACTAGGCAAACTGCATGGACCCGCGACCTGCCTATTCTTGCGACCCTCCGATAGCGTCCAGGAATAGCGGGCTTGGACGGCCAAAGAGAAAGGGTTGATGGCGTGAGGTTCTGGTGCTCAACGCTGGAAGAACCATGGTCATGGACGTTTCGCGCTTATCCCGGCGTATGGGTGGCGATGCTTTGTCTGGTTGTGCCCTATTTGGTTTTCGGATGTCGACCCCCAAAGGGACACAACATCCGCAGTTCGCAACGATGGCTTTTCATGGCTGGCATCCTTCTACTCTGGCTCGCTACAGACTGGCCCCTCGGTTTGCTCGGAGCGAGCTACCTGGCATCTGCCCACATGACACAGTTCGTGATTTACACGATGGTGGTGGCCCCTCTTCTATTGCTAGGCACTCCCGAGTGGATGGCAAGACGGTTAGTTGGCCAGTTACGGCTCCACCGCCTAGTCGGCCGGTGTTCGCGACCGGTAACAGCAGGGCTGCTGTTTAATGCGATGCTGATATTGACGCACTCGCCCTGGGCGGTCGACAACCTGCGAGTCAACCAGTTTGGGTCCTTCGCAATGGATGCACTGTGGTTAATTGGTGGTCTTGTTGTTTGGATGCCCATTGTTTCTCCCATAGGGGAACACAAAATGACGAGCTATCCAGGGCGCATGGCTTACTTGTTTCTGGCGTTGGCAGTAGTGCCCGCCGTACCGGGTGGGTTTCTTACCTTCGCTACCTTTCCCTTATACGCGACCTACGAGTTGGCGCCCAGGGTGCATGGCCTCGGGGCTACTACAGACCAGCAATTGGCTGGTTTGGTTATGAAGCTTGGTGGGATACCAATTGTCTGGGGCACTATCGCCGTGTTGATGTACCGGTGGAGTGAGATAAGCCGCGCGGAAAACGAGGCGTCGCGAGCCTCGCGGATAGCGGGATCAGGAACGGGTAATCAAGATCAGTCCAGCACCGACCCTGACCAATAAAGAGCGGCCCACACCAGACTGGCCGCCACGAACAGCGAAGCTATCGACGACCAAAAGTTGTAACGAGGACCAAGTTTGCGACGTGTCGCGCGACCAAACATGGCTGCATTCTGTCAGGCAAACTCGACAAGCGGTTTCAGCCTCCGAGTCGGTGACCTTCACGGCGTCGAAGTTCAACGTTGACGCCAAGTTTCTCCAAATGTTGCAGCACTGTTAGATGACCTTGAGGGATCGGGTGACCCTCAAAGAAAGTTTGAATCTCTGCTGCGAGATCTGGAGTCGACAACGAACGAATTCCCGAGACCATCCGCGGAATGGAGTTCTGAGGGAACTTCTCGTTGAGTTCTTCCCAACGATCCCTAATGAGTTCCCAAGCTAAGCGCCCATGACTTCGATGGCTCATGGCAGCTGACAAAAGATATGGAGCGTTCTGACTTCGAACTTCAGAGGTTATGAGTTCAAGTGTCTGTTCGAACAGTTGAATATCTTCGATCTCCAGCAACGCCATGAGATAACGAACCTCTAACTGAGGAGTAGGAGCTTCGCGGTATAGGTCTACAAGAGTTGCGTGGGTAGCGTCGTCTCCTGCTGCAGCAACGACACGCACCACAGCGGCCGCCAAGTTCGGCTCAACCGTATTGCCCGCACTTGCGTCAGCGAAAAGAGCATTAGCCATTTCTCGGACTGAGGCGTCTTGGCCTGTGGTTCCAGCGGCCGCAAATAGCGCTGCCCGTAGCTCGCGATCCAGGGCGGGTTCGTTATCCATTGGTTCGAGCCCCAAGACCCCAAGCCCTGTGGTCGAGAGGTCCCGAACTAGAACTTCCAAACGCTGCTGTCCCGAGGGGTCCGCGATGGCATACAGGTGCTCCAAGGACGACAACATTCGTTGCCAAACTGCGAGATCAGTTTCTGAAGCCAAGCTCGTTATCAGAGCGATGTGATCTTCAGCTTTTAGTTCCCCAGCTAGCACTGCTGACCAGGTGTCATCAACGAGTCCGTAGCGTTCGGCCTCGGAGAGTACGTCAAGAGCGCGCCCCGACAACGCGTCGCGCAGAACCTTGCTGTAACTCACTCGGTAAAATCCGTGGCCGCCCGCATTAACTATCACCCAGGCAGGTGTGCCACCCAGATCAATAGTTGCCTCAGAATCTTCAAGGAGGAGGCGACTTTGCACTGTCTCCGAACCCACTTGTGCCCGAACGATTATCGGAACATGCCATGTTGCGTCCCCAACTTCGCCGTAACCAAATCTTGACTGTCGAACCTTGATGCCCTCCGAGCATGTCTCGACGGAGATCACTGGATGCCCGCCCTGAAATATCCAAGTATCCATCGCTGCGCGAACAGGGATCCCAGTGGCGGTTTCCAACGAGTCCCATAAATCAGTGGTTGTGGTGTTCCCGTAACTGTTGGCAGTTAGGTAGTGGTTCACTCCGCTTCTGAACTGCTCAATTCCGAGGAACTGTTCAAGCATCCGAACGAC
>DCYM01000093.1:0-138 GCA_002331465.1 Candidatus Neomicrothrix sp. UBA2110
TGGAGAGCCCCGCTCGTCTGACCAGTCCAAAGTTTGGACCGGTTGGCGCGGCGGGGCCTTTCCGATTAACGCATCGACCCGTGAGCTACGTACCGACCGGATTGTGGCGTCACCGCCCGTAGCATGGAGAGCCGTGAA
>DCYM01000093.1:448-611 GCA_002331465.1 Candidatus Neomicrothrix sp. UBA2110
GCCCGTAGCATGGAGAGCCGTGAACGACCGAACTGGACGCCGTAATAACAACGGCCGTGATAATCAGAAGCGGTCGGGTGGACCTCAGCGAAAAGAAAAGAATTCGCGTCGAGAACCGCCAAAGGGACGCGATGGACGCGGTCGTCGTTCGGATGGTCGTCGT
>DCYM01000093.1:950-8128 GCA_002331465.1 Candidatus Neomicrothrix sp. UBA2110
GGTCGTCGTTCGGATGGTCGTCGTTCGGATTCGCCGCAACGCGGCCCAGGAGTAGAGAAGCCCGAACGGCACTTCGGTGATGGCGCGCGCGGTTCCAAGTGGGGTGGTGTAGCTCGGAGGGGAGCGCACAACGCCAGCATCGATCCTGGTGGGCCACGGCCGGCTAATGATGACGTAACGCGCCCTCCTCGCAGGGATGACGACCGATGGGAACGAGTTAACGACAGTTCGCGTAGCCAACAAACGCGACACCGGCAGCCGCAACTACCACTTCCCGAGCTTGACGCCGTGCACACACGGGGTTTATCAGAAAGAGATCGAGACCGACTTTTAAAGCAACTTCGTGAAGCCGGAGAACAGTTCCTGTCAGAACGATTTGGTGAAGTTGAGGACATACTCCGGCCGTTGGTCAAAAAGCATCCTCGAGTGCCGGACCTACAGGAGCTTTACGGACTTACTCTTTACCGCCTGGGCCTATGGCGTCAGGCTCTAGATCGGTTGGAACGTTTCACCTACATGACCGGCGATGTCGAACAGTTGCCGGTGATGGCGGACTGCCATCGGGCCCTTGGCGAATATGACGCAGTGCGTCGGCTTTGGGATGAACTGCGGGTGGCTGGGCCCGAAGCGTCGGTCATGACTGAGGGTCGAATCGTGATGGCGGGAGCCCTGGCAGATGTAGGTGATTTAGTTGGCGGGATACGTCTCCTTGAAAAGGGGCCGATTCAGACAAAGAAAGCGCGTGACTATCACCTGCGACTTTGGTACGCATTATCGGATTTGTATGAGAGAGCGGGCGACCATCAGCGTGCTAGTCGAGGATTCGAGCGAATCCAGACAGTAGAGCCGGACTACGCGGACGTGGCCTATCGACTTACGTCGTTGTCTTGAACCTCGAGAACTGAAAGCCACGGATTGTCAGTTCTGCCTCAACCTTTTCTTTGAAGCGCGCGACTACGATCGGCTTTGCCCCGCGGGGTTGTATCCCATCCACCTATTAGACACCTAAGGAGTCGTGGCGTGAGCGTCGACATCGAAGGTCTACTCGGAAATCAGGCCAGCTACCTACTCGAGCACGAGTGCGAGACTATTCCCCAGGCCTTACTCACCCTTCCAGGCCCTGACTTTGTTAGCGACGTACTTTCAGTTACGGATCGGTCACCTCAGGTCATGAGGAACATGCAGTCGCTGTTTAGTAGTGGTCGTTTAGCGGACTCCGGCTATGTATCGATTCTTCCTGTGGACCAGGGAATCGAGCACTCAGCGGCTGCCTCTTTTGCCCCAAACCCCATTTACTTGGACCCGGTAAATATTGTTGAACTCGCGATTGAAGGCGGCTGCAATGCGGTCGCCACCACCTTTGGCGTTCTTGGAGCAGTGACTCGAAAATACGCTCACCGGATTCCATTCATCGCAAAACTGAATCACAACGAGTTACTTACCTATCCCGCCACCTATGACCAGATCATGTTTGGCTCCGTCGAGCAGGCGTATGACCTGGGCGCCGCTGGAGTCGGGGCCACGATCTACTTTGGCAGCGAGGAAAGCGGACGTCAGATCCAAGAAACCGCTGAGGCTTTCGAAAAAGCGCACCAGCTTGGAATGTTTACCGTGCTCTGGTGCTACCTCCGCAACAGCCTGATTGACATTGATGGCCAAGACAATCACGTGGCGGCAGATGCAACCGGTCAGGCCAATCACATTGGTGTGACCATTGAAGCCGACATCATTAAACAGAAACTCCCTGAGACTAATGGGGCTTTCAACACGGTAAAAGGATTCGGCAAGACCCACCCTGACGTCTATGAAAAGCTGACCTCGGATCATCCAATTGACCTCTGTCGCTGGCAGGTGGCTAATTGTTATATGGGAAGAATTGGCTTGATTAATAGTGGTGGCGCCAGTTCAGGGGCCACGGATATGGCCGAAGCAGTGATGACCGCAGTGATAAATAAACGGGCGGGAGGTTTGGGACTGATCTCGGGTCGTAAGGCTTTCCAACGGCCAATGGAAGAAGGTGTTGCGCTTCTCAACGCCATACAGGACGTCTACCTCGACACGTCGATTACCGTCGCCTAGCTCGTCTCTATGAACTCCATCGTTTTTAACGAGTATTTCGCCCTTCGCGCGTATAAGGTTCGGTTTCGGACAACCACCATCCCCTGGGAGGGTCCGTGACCGATATAGCACCTCGAGAGCTCCCACTCCAAGAACTTGCCGAGGTCGTCATTCGATTCGCTGGTGACTCTGGCGATGGCATGCAACTGACAGGCGACCAATTCACGAGCATTTCGGCGGCCTTAGGGAATGATCTCGCAACGTTGCCTGAATTCCCAGCTGAAATTCGAGCCCCGCAAGGAACACTCGCAGGAGTGTCAGCCTTCCAAGTTCGGATCTCTGATTTCGCCATTACAACTCCCGGCGATGCACCGACAGTGCTAGTGGCGATGAACCCCGCAGCTCTTAAGGCCCAACTACACAACGTCGTGCAAGGCGGAGCAATCATCCTTAACTCGGACGCGTTTACAGAACGCAACCTTGAAAAAGCCGGGTATGAAAGCAACCCGCTCGAAGACGGTAGTCTCGATGGTTATCGCTCGTATCCAGTAGCCATGAGTCAGATCACCCGCGACGCAGTAGCAGTGCACGGGGTGAAGCCTCGAGATGCGGAACGATCAAAAAATTTCTTCGCCTTGGGGCTGATCTCGTGGATGTACACGCGGCCCGTTGAGCCAACAATCGAATTTATTAGTGCAAAGTTTCGCGGTCGAGACCAGGTCATCAAAGCAAACGAAGCGGCTTTCCAAGCGGGTTATAACTTCGGCGAAACAGCTGAGCTTTTTGAGTCGCACTACGAGATCAAGCCAGCACCGCTGCCATCTGGTGAGTACACCAACGTCACGGGAAACACAGCCCTCGCATGGGGATGCGTGGCGGCGGGCCAATTGGCTCGTTTGCCTATCTTCTTAGGTTCGTACCCGATTACACCGGCGTCGGACATCCTTCATGACCTGTCTGCACTGAAACATTTTGGTGTGCGTACGTTCCAAGCAGAAGATGAAATAGCGGCAGCCGCTTCGGCCGTCGGTGCGGCTTTTGGCGGAGCGCTTGCTTTTACGACGACTTCAGGTCCCGGAGTTGCCCTCAAAGGAGAAACTCTCGGCCTCGCTGTGAGTCTCGAATTACCGATGGTGGTCATCGACATTCAGCGTGGTGGCCCTTCTACCGGCTTGCCGACTAAGCCGGAGCAGGCGGACTTGATGATGGCTATGTACGGCCGCCATTCGGAGTCTCCGATGCCTATCGTGGCGCCCCGCAGCCCAGCTGACTGCTTTGACGCTGCGATAGAAGCCTGCCGTATAGCGCTTCGATATCGCACTCCAGTGATGCTGCTCAGCGACGGTTACTTGGCCACGAGCTCGGAACCTTGGCTCCTGCCGGATATCGATTCGCTTCCTGATATCGGGGTTGATTTCCAAAGAGGTTTCAATGGGACGAATGAAGACGGCGAAGGAATATTTTTGCCTTATCTTCGCGACCCGGAGACGTTGGCCCGGCCGTGGGCGATACCCGGCACTCCCGACCTAATGCACCGCGTAGGGGGCATTGAAAAAGAAGACGAAACGGGCAATATCAGCTATGACCCAGAAAATCACCAGAAAATGGTGGGGCTGCGGGCCGCGAAAATTGACGCGATAGAAGTCCCTGACACCGAAGTAGCGGGCGATACTGATGCAAGTTTCTGCATCTTGGGCTGGGGCTCAACTTGGGGGGCCATCGATGCCACCGTTGCTCGATTACAAGAGGCCGGCCACAAAGTTGCCCATGTGCATCTGAGGAACTTGAACCCAATGCCGAAGGATCTAGGCGAGGTCTTGGCCGGATTCGAGAAAATCATTTGTCCGGAAATGAACGACGGCCAATTGGTTAACTTAATCAGGGCGAAGTTCCTCCTCGATGTCAAGGCTGTAAATAAAATGAACGGCGTGCCGTTCACCACAGGCGAAATTGAGGCAGCGGCACTCGCTGCTATCGAAGCTCCCTAACAGGACTACAGGATCAATTCTTATGACTGACACTCCGATGCGCACGAAACCAGCAGATTGGGCTACAGACCAAGAAGTTCGATGGTGCCCGGGATGCGGTGATTACTCCATCCTCACGGCCATGCGCATGCTCATGCCCGAACTAGACGTTGAGCGTGAAAACACGGTCTTCATATCAGGGATTGGGTGTGCTGCACGTTTCCCCTACTACATGAATACCTACGGCATGCATGGCATACATGGTCGCGCTCCCGCGATTGCAACAGGCCTCGCTATGGCCAGACCTGACCTAGACATCTGGGTTGTCGGTGGCGATGGGGACATGATGTCGATCGGCGGTAACCACCTCATCCATGCTTTGCGCAGAAACGTGAACATCAAGATTCTGCTTTTCAACAACATGATTTACGGTTTGACCAAGGGCCAGTTTTCCCCGACCAGTGAGGTTGGCAAAGTTACTAAGAGTTCACCGATGGGATCTCTGGACGCTCCGTTCAACCCCGTTTCGGTTGCCCTGGGGGCCGAAGCCTCCTTTGTTGCCCGTACCCACGACATGGACCGTGAACACATGATGGAGATGTTTCGGCGAGCACATGCGCACAAGGGCGCATCTATTGTCGAAGTGTTCCAGAACTGCAACGTCTTCAACGACGGTGCTTGGGAAGGAATCACAAAGAAGCAGAACCGGAACGCGAACCTGATCTCTCTTGAGCACGGTAAGCCGATTCGCTTTGGTGCCGACGATGAGCTCGGCGTTATCATTGACAATGGTGTGGCAAAAGTGGCATCGATAGCAGATGTTGGGGAAGCGGCTGTACTTGTCCATGACGAAGGTAAGACCGATCCCTCGACAGCATTCATGCTTAGTCGTTTGGCGCGCGGCCCGTTCGAACCCACTCCAGTTGGCGTGTTCCGCGCTGTGGACAGGATCGAATACGCTACTTCGTCTACTTCTCAGTTAGCGATGGCCCATAACGAAAAAGGTTCAGGGGACCTCAAATCTTTACTCCGCTCACGCGGGACTTGGCAGGTCTAAGCGATATCGCTTGGATACTCGATCTCGACGGGGTTGTCTGGCTAGCCGAGCAGCCGATCCCTGGAGCAGCCCGAGCAATCGAACGCCTCGACGGTCTAGGCGAACAACTTCTCTTTGTAACTAACTTTTCTGCCCTTACCAAAGGACAGGTAGAAGGCAAACTCAAAGCCTGCGGTATTGACGCAGCCGGAAGAGTGCTGACCTCAGCTATGGCTGCAGCATCTCTTGTGCAACCTAACGAGAACGTCCTTGTATGCGCTGGAAGTGGAGTAACCGAGGCAGTTGAACATCGAGGGGCGATTGCCCTCGACCCCAGCGATGGAGTTGACGCGCATGGCGATATCGACGCTGTCATTGTCGGGTTTCACCCTCATTTTGACTTCACGCGTCTCGCAGCATCGACCCGCGCTCTTCACCAAGGTGCGCGCTTGATCTCAACCAACAACGATCCGACCTACCCAACTCCGGACGGGTTACTTCCTGGCAACGGCTCCTTAACTTCTGCACTCGCTACGGCAGGGCAAGTGCAACCGACTATCGCGGGAAAGCCGAACCGAGCGATTGCTGATCTCGCGTTAGAGCGGCTCGAAACTCAACGCGGAACGAAGGGAAACTTGGTTGTTGGGGACCTTCCGGCTACCGACGGTCTGTTAGCGGTTGAACTTGGATTCGAGTTCGGTCTCGTTTTATCTGGAGTTACCGGAGCTGAAGAAGCAGCCACTTGCGACCCGAGCCCGTACATCGTTGCTGATGACCTGCAGGCTCTCGTTGATGAGGTGTTTCCGTGAGCCGCTACCAAGGCCAATACAAGTCTGATCCAGTGCAGTGGCTCTGCTGGTAGCTTCAATCTATGTGTGGAAGGCGACGCTAAACCAACAGAGCCCTTTGCGATGACACGACGCAGGCTCGACACCGAGTTGATGCGACGCGATTTGGCAGCGACTCCCACCCGGGCACGCGAACTTATTGAAGCCGGCCAGGTATTGGTAGGAGGAGCTATAGCAAGTAAACCCACGCGTATGGTCGCGCCGGGTGACCCTGTCGTAGTTACCGGATCCGGCCCACAGTTCGTTTCGCGAGGCGGCGACAAACTCGACGTTGCGCTTACTACATTTGGGATTGACCCCAAGGGCAAACGTGTTGTGGACGTCGGTGCGTCAACCGGCGGATTCTCCGACTGCGTGATCCAACGCGGAGCTCGAGAAGTCGTCGCCATTGACGTCGGCTACGGACAGCTGGACCAGCACATCCGTGATGATCCGCGGGTGGATGTATTCGAACGAACCAATGTGCGGTACCTCGAACTTTCAGACATAGGAGGACCGGGAGATCTAGTTGTTGCTGATCTGTCGTTTATATCCCTGGGAACTGTCTTACCTCGGTTGACCACTCTTTGCGGGGATAAGGGCGAACTACTGATGCTGGTAAAGCCTCAATTTGAAGCTGCTCGTGAGGAGGCATCTCGCTCTCAAGGAATCATTCGCAGTCCTGACGTGTGGCTTAGAGTCCTCGAAAAAATATCCAAATGTGTTTCCGAAGCGGGCCTTGGCATCATGGGTCTAATGGTTTCACCACTTCGTGGTACAGGCGGAAACACAGAATTCTTTATGCACTCTCGAGCGGGAGTTACTGATGGCATTCGCGTCACCGACGCAATAAACCGAGCAGTTAATGATGCCAAGGGAGAAGCGATGTCATGAGTGTGGTTTCAATGATGTTGCATCCCGACCGTGCTGAAGCAGCTGAGTTGGCGGCTCAGATCGTCGGCTACCTGACCGAATCAGGGCACTCCGTTCGGCTGCTTGACAAAGAAGCGGTTGCGATCAATCGCGCCGAATCTGGATGCGCTGAAGATGATTTCGCAACGGGAGCGGACCTTGCAGTGAGCATCGGCGGAGATGGCACGATGCTGCGCACATTTGAATTAGTCGCTTCATTCGACGTTCCTGTCCTTGGGATCAACGTAGGGCATCTGGGCTACTTAACCGAATTTGAAGCCAACGAAGCTCAAAGTGCTATTGACCTCGCATTGTCAGGACAACTACCCGTCGAAGACCGACTAATGGTGCAGGGGCGAATACAACGGTCAGACGGCG
>DCYM01000226.1 GCA_002331465.1 Candidatus Neomicrothrix sp. UBA2110
CGCCGTAAAGAAAGGCGAGGTCGTTCGCTGTGTTGTCGTACGCACACGAAAAGAACGGCGTCGTCCTGATGGCAGCTACATCCGATTCGACGAAAACGCGGCCGTACTTGTAGATGACAACCGCCAACCTCGCGGTACACGCATCTTCGGTCCGGTTGGGCGTGAACTGCGAGACCAGCGCTTTATGCGCATCGTTTCATTGGCGCCGGAGGTCCTCTAATGAAAATTAAGAAGGGTGATCTGGTTCGTGTCTTATCTGGTAAAGACAAAGGGACTGAGGGACACGTCATGTCCGTGAACGTCGAAAGTGGACGTATCACTGTCGAAGGTGTGCATACCGGACGAAAGCATCAGCGCCCCACCCAAGGGAACGATCAGGGCGGAATCATCGATATCGCCTTAACCATCAATGTTTCCAATGTCGCAGTCGTATGCCCGAAAACTGGTGAAGCAGGGCGAGTCGGCTACCGGATCGAAGGAGACACGAAAGTGCGCTACCACAAGAAATCAGGGGAGGAACTGTCGTGAACGCGACAATGATGGAACCCCGGATGAAGGCGCTCTACCGCGACACTCTTCGGGACCAATTACAAACCCAGCTCGATTTGCCCAACGTGATGCAGGTACCCACGATGAGCAAGATCTCTGTTAACTCAGGTGTTGGAGACGCACTCATCAACCGTGCATTTCTTGATGGGGCGATGGAAGACCTAACAAAAATCACTGGTCAAAAGCCGGCGATCACAAGAGCGAAAAAGTCCATCGCCGCATTCAAACTCCGAGAAGGCAACGCCATTGGAGCCAAGGTCACTCTTCGAAACAATCGGATGTGGGAGTTCTACGACCGTCTCGTGAGTTTGGCCATTCCCCGAATACGTGACTTCCGTGGGCTGTCACCTCGTTCTTTTGACGGACATGGCAACTACACATTCGGCGTCACAGAGCAACTGATCTTCCCGGAAATCAGTTACGACTCCGTCAATAAAATCCGGGGCATGGATATCACGATCGTGACATCCGCCACCAACGATGAACACGGCCGTGCGCTTCTAACGGCACTCGGGTTCCCATTCCGCACTGAGGGGCAGAACTGATGGCTAAGAAGGCTCTTCGTAATAAACAGCAACGTACCCCCAAGTTCAAGGTGCGTGCCTACACGCGCTGTCGCCGATGCGCTCGACCGCGGTCGGTGTACCGCAAGTTTGGACTCTGTCGAATATGTCTTCGGGAAATGATTCACGCGGGGGAAATCCCAGGCGTGACCAAGGCGAGCTGGTGAGGGGAGATATCAAATGACCATGACTGACCCGATAGCCGACATGCTCACGCGTATCCGCAACGCGCACCAGGGCCACAAGGACAAGGTTGAGATGCCGTCCTCGAAACTTAAAGAATCTCTCGCCGCGATACTCAAAGCTGAGGGGTATGTCGGTGATTACCAAGTAGCTGACTCGCAGGACCGACCAGGTGACACCCTGTCAATCGATTTGAAGTACACCCCTGACCGGAGTCGAACTATCTCTGGTTTAAAGCGGATATCAAAACCGGGTCTTCGCGTGTACACCAAGTCAAGCGATGTCCCCCGGGTCCTTGGCGGGCTCGGCATAGCCGTTCTTTCGACCAGTAAAGGCCTAATGACCGACAGAGAAGCTCGCCGCAACCGCATGGGTGGCGAAATCCTTTGTTACGTCTGGTAGGAGGTAAAGATGTCGCGTATAGGTAAAGCTCCCATTTCAGTTCCCGACGGTGTCACCGTTGAAGTTTCAGCAGGTGCTGTCAAAGTTTCGAGCAAGCAAGGTGAGTTGAGTCAGGAGATACCTGAGGGTATTCAGGTAGAAGTTCAAGACACCGCTGTTGCTGTCACTCGAACTGACGACAGTCGTCAGCAACGCTCGCTTCACGGACTCACACGCGCCTTGGTCAACAACATGGTCGAAGGCGTTACGAATGGTTTCATGAAAGAACTGAATATTGTTGGAGTTGGCTACCGAGCACAGGCAAAAGGCAACAGCTCGTTAGAACTAGCTCTTGGCTTTAGCCACTCGGTGAAAGTAGAAGCGCCCGAAGGCGTCACGTTTGATGTTCCCGAACCCACGATCATCAAAGTTTCAGGTATCGACAAACAACTTGTCGGGCAAGTCGCCGCTGATATTCGAGCGTTAAAAAAACCTGAGCCATACAAAGGCAAAGGCATCCGGTATGTCGGTGAGCACGTGATCCGCAAAGCCGGCAAGTCCGCAAAGTAGGTATGAACATGACTTCACGAACCGCTCAGCGGCAACGTCGCCAACGGCGAGTCCGCAAAAAAGTTAATGGCACCTCTGGTTGTCCTCGATTGAGCGTTTTCCGTTCAAATCGACACATCTCAGCGCAAATCATTGACGATGAAGTGGGACGCACGATTGCCGCAGCCTCTACCTCCGAAGCAGACTTGCGGAGTACCGCGACCAGCAACAAAGAAGCCGCCAGCAAAGTTGGTCAGCTACTAGCTGAACGAGCAAAAGCAGCTGGAGTCGAATCCGTGGTTTTTGACCGCGGCGGAAACAAGTACCACGGCCGTGTAGCGGCCCTCGCCGATGCAGCCCGCGATGCCGGGCTGAAGTTTTAGGAACCAGTTATGACTGACGCTAATCAGAACCAACCTCGCCGCAACGACGATCGAGGTAACCGCCGACGAGATGATCGTCGACGCGACGACAACCCTAGGAATAGTGGCGACGATGGTCTCCGCGAGTCCAGAGTCATCGCTATCAACCGGGTAGCGAAGGTCGTAAAAGGTGGTCGACGGTTCTCCTTCACGGCGCTCGTGGTGATAGGTGACGGTGCTGGTCAGGTCGGGCTTGGCTACGGGAAAGCTAAAGAGGTGCCCCTCGCTATTCAAAAAGGCACTGAAGAAGCAAAGAAAAACCTTTTCCGTGTTCCGTTGGCTGGTTCGACAATCATCCACCCCATCTTGGGTGTGATGGGAGGGGGTCGAGTATTACTGAAACCAGCAGCCCCCGGTACTGGAGTGATCGCCGGCGGTGCAGCACGCGCCATTCTCGAAGAAGCAGGCGTCAACGACGTGCTCGCTAAATCTCTTGGTTCGTCAAATCACATCAACGTGGCTAAGGCCACCATTGCCGGTCTGCAAGGGTTGAAGAGACCGGATGAAATTGCTGCTCTGCGTGGCCTTTCTGCCGAAGAATGTATTCCTGCTGGCCTATTAGCGGCATATCTCGAATCGGAACGACAAGTTCTTCGATCTAAACCATCTGCTGAGATGTCCTCGTGAGTGGTTTAATAGTCACTCAAGTTCGCTCAGCGATTGGCTCCAAACCGAAACATCGTGGGACCCTCAGGGCTCTGGGATTGGGACGGATTGGCAAAACTAACACCCTGCCCGACCGACCTGAAATCAGAGGAATGATTCAAAAGGTTGCGCACCTTATCGACGTCCAGGAAGACTGAAGTAGAGACACTCATGCTCAAACCACATGACTTACAGCCGGCTCCCGGTTCCAAAAAGAAACCGAAACGCGTTGGTCGCGGTATCGGTGGTAAGGGTGGAAAAACCGCGGGCCGAGGCACCAAAGGCACTAAAGCTCGTAGCAAGGTTCCTGTCTGGTACGAAGGTGGCCAGCTGCCGCTCCAACGGCGACTGCCGAAGATGAAGGGTTTTACTAACCCGTTCCGCGTTGAGTACCAGCCGATCAACCTTGACACGATCACAGACTCAGGCCTTACTGAAGTTACTCCGGAGGGACTACTACAGAAAGGTCTTGTATCTAAGGGTGCGATGGTAAAAATTCTCGGCCGAGGGCAAATTGATCGCCCGCTGACCGTGAAAGCACACGCAGTGTCAAAAAGCGCGGAAGAGGCCATCTCAGCTGCAGGGGGTACGGTTGAGATCCTGCCGCCTACCTTCAAAGGTCCACGTCCGCCGGCGCGCGGCAACCAGCACACCAACCGATAAACGAGGTTTACCTTGCTCGGGAGTATGCGCAACATATTTCGTGTACCGGATCTTCGAGGGAAGATCTTGTTCACCATCGCCATCCTCGGCGCGTACCGGCTCGGATCTCAGGTACCTGTGCCTGGCATTGACTTTGATGCGATTTTGGCGCTGCGAGAACAAGCCGACCAGACCGGTGGCGTGCTCGCATTGCTCAACCTGTTTTCTGGTGGTGCCTTAACTAATTTCGCAATATTTGCGTTGGGGATCATGCCGTACATCACGGCATCAATCATCATTCAGATTCTGACTGTCGCGATTCCCCGTCTAGAGCAGCTGCAACAGCAAGGGGCAGTGGGTCAGAGAAAGATCACCCAATACACCCGATATCTCACCTTGGCCATTGCGTTTGTTCAGGCCACAGGAATCACGTTCATCTTCGGACGAGGGCAGGGAACAGCCCTCGGTAACACCAGCGCCGTGATCGTAATACCCAATTTCACGTTCGCTCGGGTCGCATTAGTCATCCTCTCGCTGACGGCCGGTGTCGCTCTGCTGATGTGGATGGGTGAACTCATCAGTCAGCGGGGTGTCGGAAATGGCATGTCGCTAATTATCTTTGCCTCCGTCGTCTCAACGATTCCCTTTGATGGAGCGCGGCTTCGGGCCGTCCAAGGCAACTTTTACCTCGGAGCCGCCATTGTGGTTGCGATCGGGATGATGGTGGCAATCGTTTTCATCGAGCAGGGGCAACGCCGCATTCCCGTCCAGTTCTCAAAACGTCAAGTAGGGCGACAAATGTATGGCGGCCAAAACACCTACATACCTCTCAAAGTCAACCAATCGGGCGTTATACCTGTAATTTTTGCCAGTTCGATCCTGTTCTTGCCTGTGCTTTTGTCTAACGTCGCCAATTGGGGCTGGTTTCAGACGTTTGTCAACGACTACCTCACTCAACCCGACAGCATCGTCTACATCCTCTTCTTCGGCATGTTGATCGTTGGCTTCGCGTACTTCTACACCGCGATCTCCTTCGACCCAGCGCGTCAAGCCGACAACATTCGTAAGCAGGGGGGCTTCATCCCTGGTGTTCGCCCAGGCCCACAAACCGAACGGTATCTCGCGAGAATCTTGAACCGTATCACCCTCCCCGGAGCTCTCTTCATCGCATTCGTAGCTCTCATCCCAACGGTGCTCATTTCTCTCACAAGTGATCTCGGTGCCATGGGTGGCGGGGGAGCCGCTATTGGATTCGGCGGAGTGTCGATACTCATTGCAGCTGGCGTCGCGCTTGAAACGATGAAACAGATCGACAGCCAGTTACTTCAACGCAATTATGAGGGTTTCCTCAAGTAGGCGTGGATCGACCCGATGACTCGACTCGTAATTTTAGGTAAGCAAGGAGCCGGCAAAGGCACTCAATGCGCGCTGCTCGTTAAGCACTATGGCATTCCGCACATCTCTACCGGCGACATGCTTCGAGCCGCAGTCGCAGAAGGTACCGATCTAGGGCTACAAGCCAAAGAAGTAATGGAAGCCGGTGAGCTCGTTTCAGATGATCTCATCCTCGGAATCGTTCGAGAACGTCTCGCACAACCTGATGCCCAACTCGGGTTCCTATTAGACGGGTTCCCACGTACTGATGTACAAGCTCGAGAGTTAACAGCAATGCTTGCGCCCGAAGCTATCGACGTGGCGATTGATATTGAAGTTCCCGACAACGTCGTGACAGAACGAATGTCGGCCAGAGGCCGCACCGACGACACTCCAGAAGCTATCCAGCGGAGGCTTGAGATCTACCAAACAGAAACCGTCCCTCTCTTAGAGTTCTTCTCATCACAGGGCATTCTGATCTCCGTTGATGGCCTTGGAACCGAAGACGAAGTGCAAGATCGCATTGTTGCCGCGACCGAAAGAAATCGTTAACCATGGCTGAGAGATTGGCGCGTGAACCGGCTGACGGTATGCTCTTCATTCGGCTTGTTGGTGGATCCAATGATGCCGCGTCCGCACTCGGTCGTATTTCTGGTGCGATGTCTACCCCGCGACCCCAGCCTCAGGTACTCCAATGAAAGTCCGCCCCAGCGTCAAAAAGATCTGTGACAAGTGCCGAGTTGTTCGGCGTCACGGTCGAATTCGCGTGATTTGCCCCAACCCGCGCCACAAGCAGCGGCAGGGATAGGAGTTTCTAACTATGGCCCGTATTTCAGGAGTTGATCTCCCTCGAGAGAAGCGAGTAGAGATCGCACTCACCTACATCTATGGAGTCGGTCGCACCAGATCTGCAGATATTTGCGAGGCTCTCAATATAGGTCTGGCCACTCGTGTCCGCGACCTGACTGACGAAGAGATCGTTGGTGTGCGAAATTTCATCGACGAGAACTACACCGTCGAAGGCGACCTTCGTCGAGATGTTGCGCAAGACATCAAACGAAAAATCGAAATCGGATGTTATCAAGGAATCCGTCATCGACGCGGACTACCCGTCCGAGGTCAACGCACTCATACCAACGCTCGCACACGAAAAGGCCCCCGCAAAACCGTAGCGGGCAAGAAAAAGGTCCTGAAGTGATTGCCGGCCAGGAAGCGGACTGAAAGAAAATAATGGCCAACCCTGAACCAGCGCCGCGTCGATCCCGTCGCAAAGAACGTAAGAACGTCGGACACGGCGTCGCTCACATTAAGAGTTCTTTCAACAACACAATCATCAGTTTCAGCGACCAGCAAGGCAACGTTGTGTCGTGGTCTTCTGCCGGCAATGTCGGTTTCAAAGGCTCACGCAAATCCACTCCTTTTGCCGCTCAACAAGC
>DCYM01000174.1 GCA_002331465.1 Candidatus Neomicrothrix sp. UBA2110
CGTGTTCAGGCTTTCAGATTGGGGAATCTCCTGGGATGAAGCAGGAGCTATGGGCAATCGTAGATGGGGGAGAAACTACCATTTTCTTTTTGCCTGGATCTCGGTCATTAACGGAACGATTTACGTAGGTTGGAACCTGTGGAACAAATATTTCCACAAAAACTTGTTCCTAGGCCGAAATGAGTTGAACTGGCAAAGCCTCAAGACTGATTTCGTTGACCATGTGCGGCTTCGTGCACCTGAGGGGGCATCGGTGGGCCGTTATAGCGGCTTGCAGAAGATTTCATATCTGATTGTCATATTCATTCTGTCCCCATTCATGATCCTGAGCGGGCTTGCTCAAATGCCTGCTTTTACGGCAATTTCGCCTGAATTGATTGATCTGTTCGGCGGGCGGCAAACGGCACGAACACTTCATGTAGTCTGTATGCTGTGGATGCTCTTATTCTTGGTTGTTCACGTCGTAGAAGTATTTGTAGCCGGGGCGGTGAATGAAATCCGTTCGATGATTACAGGCAAATATGTAGTCCCCAAAGAGGATGCTGAATGAAGAATCCTGTGTCCCGTCGAGAATTTCTTGCCGGTGCCGGTGCAATCGGCAGCCTTCTACTGGTTGGTTGCGATGCCAATGTCTATCTACCACCGAAGGTAAGAGGCGGGTTGATGGGTGTCTCCGATGTGCTAACCATGGCAACCCAAAGACTTATGCTGTCGGGACAACCCTTGGCTCAAGAGCATGATGTCAGCGAAATCACGAAGAATTTTCCGACATGGGGAAACACCAACCCGCGACAAGAAGACTTTCAGCATCTCCTTAGCAGCGGATTTGTTGACTGGCGTCTTCCAGTGAACGGACTAGTAAATCGTCCGATTTCTCTTTCGCTTGAAGACCTCAAACGCCTTCCTCAGCGCACACAGATTACAATGCATATATGTGAGCAAGGCTGGTCCGCGATCGGTCAATGGACGGGCGCACCTCTTCTGGAAGTGCTACGGGCTGCGGGGGGCGTAGCTGATGACGCACGTTATGTCGTGGTGGATACCTTTGACGGCTGGTATGAAAGTTACGACATGTTTGATGTCGTCCATCCCCAGACCATCCTCGCATACGGTCTGAACGGGAAAGACCTGCCTTTGGGAAATGGTGCCCCCGTTCGACTCCGGGTTGAACGGGCCTGTGGTTATAAGAACCTCAAGTTCCTCAAATCCATCAATGTCGTCTCATCGATGGAAGGGATTCGCGGGGGAACTGGCGGCATCAATTCGGACTCTAACTGGCACTGGTACGCCGGTGCCTAGCGTCTTGTCCTATTAGGTAAGTATGCCTGCCAACACTGGCGGTGTGTGTTGAAATAGCGGGGTGTGGTGGGGCGAGTTCCCTAGAATCAAAGTACCGACATTATTACGATCACAGCTTCATCCGGGCCGCAATTAGTACCAGTTGAAGCCGAGACCAATACGGATGAGGTTGATGCGGCCATCTTCGAAGCCTGCGTAGTGATAATCCACATGCGGTGTCAGCCCGAATCGACCACCAAAACCGATATCGTAGCCCGCACCCGCCGTGAAGCTGACTCCATTCTCGCTTTCCGAATAGCTCCAGTCGCCAAAATTGGCTTCGGCCCCCAGCACTGCTACTCCTAGCCCGCTTTTGATAAAGAAGCCTCCAGTTGGATCCAGGTACCCGTAGAAAACCGCATTCAGACTCGAAAATGTGACTGTTCCGCTTCCTCCTCCTTCTCGCATCTCTTTTGACCACCCCCCACCCTCCGCCCCAAGCAGGACCTTATCGCTGAGCGCTCCACCAATCTTGAAATAGCCCGCACCCCCAACCTCGCGCTCGCTATCATCTTCGAATCCGAGGGAACCAGCTCCCACTCCAAATCCAATAAAGAATCCATCCCGAGCCGGCGCTTGAGCGTTCACCGGAGGGCTGATGCTGACGAAGAGGGTTAAGAGCATAGAGATGGCGAACGGCAGACTGCGCATTGAAACCCCCGACTGAGTGATAGTTTTTCACAAGTGCATGGTATGCACTTGTCGGTCTCTGGACACTAAAACAACTGAACCTCCATGAAGCAAACCGCATCCAAGACATCCAGCCTACGCCTTGGATTGATCCTAATGACCCTTATCGCAGCGGACGAGGTAGTCTTCGTCCTGCCCTTCCTCCTCACTCGCGTCTTTCGCCCGATGTTCCTCGACGTGTTCGGAGTCATGTACCTCCAATCCGACACTGTATGTTCCCTGTAGGCATCGGCGCTCTACGGGTCCTCCTTCAGTAACTTGCTCGCAGAAGCACTAGGTGCGCTTTTCACGGCAAGGAAAACGTGATCGAGGGGATCTCCAGGAAGTTAGAGACGGCATCTCCGCACGTCAGCCTTGGCGCCCGACACGACAACGCACACGAGGATTCATGCACCGCATTTTATACATTGCCCTGGTCTACGCCCTCATCATCTGTGCGGACGCCCAGGCTCAGCAGACTCCGACCGCGAGCGCGTCGGCGATTACCAGTGCACCTGTCATCGATGGCCGGCTCGACGACGACGCATGGGCAGAGGGTCAGGTCCTCACGGGTTTCATCCAGAGAGAGCCGACCGAGGGACGGCCGGTCTCGGAGCGCACTGAGGTTCGGGTCGCCTACGACGAGGAGGCGCTCTACATAGGCGCGTGGCTCTTCGACAGCGACCCAACTTCGCTCGTTTTCGGCCAAACACTCAGAGACGCCTCGCTCAACGAATCTGATGCGTTCGTCCTTGTGCTCGATACCTACCTCGATCGCCAGAATGGCTTCGTATTCGGGACAACGCCTGCGGGGATCGAGTACGACGGCCAGGTCGCGAACGAGGGCCAAGGTGG
>DCYM01000035.1 GCA_002331465.1 Candidatus Neomicrothrix sp. UBA2110
GGCGTTAACTAGTTTTGCGAACGGTTCGTTGTTCGGGGCCAGGTTTGGCGATGATCCACCGCGGGTCATTGCGTTGCATGGCTGGGGCCGCAACCACCGAGATTTTGATCGTTGCCTAGACGGACTCAACGCGGTAAGTATCGACCTCCCGGGTTTTGGTGCATCTCCTGTTCCTTCTCAGGCAGGAGGTGCAGCGATGTACGCGGACCTCATCTCACCAATTTTGGATACATGTAAAACACCTGTGGTTGTAGTGGGGCACAGCTTCGGCGGTCGGGTTGCGGTCCATCTGACAGCGCGCCGTCCCGCCGCCATCGGGGGTCTAGTACTTACCGGTGTTCCCCTGCTGTACCGCGCTCACCGAAAGGTGAATACTCCCCTGCGTTACCGGCTTGGTCGGATGTTGCATTCTTGGGGACTGGTTGGTGACAACTATCTAGAGCGTCTTCGAGGTCGGTACGGCAGCGCCGATTATCGAGCCGCTTCAGGAGTCATGCGCGACATATTGGTAACAGTGGTGAACGAATCGTACGAAAAACAGTTGCGGTCAATCTCCGCTCCCGTCGACTTGGTTTGGGGCGACGGCGACAACGCTGCACCCCCCGAAATCGCGGCGCGAGCGGAGGCGCTTCTGACAGATGCGAGGCTCACGATCTTAGGTGGCGTCGATCATTTCGTTCCAAGCGCGGCTCCTGCTGCACTGCGCGAAGCAATCGACCGTCGTTTGGATGCTCTGGCATGAACTCCTCCGACTGGTATGTGCTTGTTTGCGTCGTTGGATCCATTACTTCGGGGGCACGGTGGCTTCGCGTCGCACAACGCGAGCATTACCTACCATTTTCAACGACTCGTTTCGCTATTCGCTGGTGGGCGTTAGGGGTAGCTAACCCCGGCCTTGCCATCGTTGCGCTTGCAGCTGCGGCGTTAAGTTTTTGGTTCCCACCTATTTGTATGATCACTGCGCTGGCTGTGTGTATTGGGCCACTCGGCCTCGGTTTACGGGGGCGAACCAGCCCCCTCGCCTGGACAAGGCGCCTGCGCGTAGTCGCTGTCACTGTGCTTTTCTTTACCGCAATCATTTCGCTGCTGTTTCGCCAGTTCGGTTTGGGACCGGTGGGCTGCGCCACCGTCGCTTTGATGACACCCGTCGTGATCGACGGGGTGCTCGCCATGTTGAAACCTGTCGAGGGCAGGCTTGCGCGTCGTTACGTAGCCCAGGCATCTCAAACCTTGAACCGCGTCGATCCCATACGGATCGCCGTGACAGGTTCTTACGGTAAGACCACTATCAAGGGCTATACCAAGCACTTGGTATCAGGCACCTTCAGCGTCGTAGCGAGCCCTGCGAGCTTCAACAACAGCCCGGGCCTTTCTAGATCAGTTAACGAACATCTTGCTCAGGGCACCGAGGTTTTCATCGCCGAAATGGGCACCTACGGTCGGGGGGAAATCGCCGATTTAGTGAGTTGGATTAAGCCGTCAATCTCGGTACTGGCGTCAATAGGTCCGGTTCATCTTGAGCGCTTCGGTGATCTCGACACGATCGTTGAAGCGAAAAGCGAAATCTTCTCAACCAGCCGAACAGCAATCGTGAATATCGATGCTTATGGACTGGCCAGCGAAGCAGACCGACTCCAAGTTTCGGGTATAGATGTTTTGCGATGTTCGTCAAATGATCGAACTGCTGACATTGTCGTCCTCAAAGACAATCAACGTCTCGAGGTCATCGTGTCGGGCCGCCAAATTCTCGCTGGACTAGCAGTTGACGCGGCACCAACGAACGTCGCGTGCGCTGTGGCGGTAGCCGCGACTCTGGGAATACCTGACGAGGTGATTGCTCAACGTCTCGCCACTCTCCCCACTATCGAACATCGTCGGCAAGTCCTAGTAAGTCAATCTGGTGTGACAGTGATCGACGATACCTACAACAGCAACCCGGCCGGTGTGGCTGCAGCGTTGGAGACTTTGGGCGAACTTGACGCGCACAGAAAGGCAGTAGTCACGCCCGGCATGGTCGAGCTTGGGCATCGTCAAGTAGCAGAAAACCGGCGCTTCGGAGTTGATGCGAGTTTGGTTGCTGATGACTTAGTGATCGTGGGGCGGACTAACAAATCCGCCCTCATTAATGGTTCCAGAGACGGCAACGCTCGGGTTCATTTCGTTTCGCGTCGCGAGGACGCAGTGAAATGGGTTCGGGAACATCTCACGGCCGGGGACGCCGTTCTCTATGAGAATGATCTGCCTGATCACTACGCGTGACCCTGGGGAAGGCGCTGGGCGGAGGTGAGGTGACATCTCGCCGAGGGGCATCTACGGTTTCATCACAGATCATGAATCGTCCAGCAGTCTGCTTCGGCGGACCATCCCCAGAACACGACATTTCGATCCTCACCGGATTACAAGCGGTCCGCGCCTTATCTGAGGCTGGCAACGACGTAGTGACGCTGTATTGGTCTAAAACCGGCAACTGGTTCGAGGTTCCTTCCGATGTGGAACCAAGCGAATTTGCCGATGGACTCCCAAGATCAGCGGACCCTGTCGTTCTTCGGCTTGGAGAAACCGGCGGGTTTTACCGGGTGGCTAAACGGGGGAAGCAAAGTCAACTCGAGATTAGTGCCGTGGTCGTCTGCTGCCACGGCGGACCTGGAGAAGATGGAAGTCTGCAGGCAATGTTTGATCTTGCCGGCGTTCGTTACACGGGCCCGAGCCAATCTGGGGCCGCTCTAGGCATGGACAAATTGGCTTTTTCTGGCGTGATGGAGGCAGCCGGTTTATCTAGTTTGCCCCTTCATCTTGTAACCGACGATCTGCTTCTCAATGAGGTTGGACCATTTATTGTTAAGCCACGTTTTGGTGGTTCCTCTATAGGCATCGAAATTGTAGAAAATTTAGAAACAGCAAACGCTCTGACCCGAACCCAACCCTTACTACGCGAAGGTGCCGTCATTCAGCGATATTTGAGTGATGCGATCGATCTGAATATCTCCGTTCGGACTTACCCTGAAATCAGTCTGAGTGCCATCGAACGTCCTCTGCGTCCGGCAGATAACGGCATATACAGCTACGCCGACAAATATCTCAGTGGCTCTGAAGGAATGGCGAGTGCACCGCGGGAATTACCCGCGGAGTTACCAGCCCACGTGGAACGCCAGTTGCGAACGGTTGCTTCCCAGGTGATCGAGTTAGCGATGGTGCGATCAGTAGCTCGCATCGATTTCTTATGGAACCCTGACGGACTGTGGGTGAACGAAATCAATACAATTCCGGGGTCGCTGAGTTGGTATTTTTGGCATCAAGAGGGAATACCTTTTGCGCGACTCCTCACGGAAATGGTGCAAGAAGCTACCGAAAGCCCGGTCAAAGGCTTTCGCACTGACGGAGCTGATGGCTCCGCCCTGCGCGATGTCAGGGCAATAGCTCACAAGTTGGCTTAATGAAACGCTGCCTCGCGCTCTTGATAGTGCTGCTGTTCGGGGTTTCGTGTTCTTATCGCTCGATGTCGACTGACGAAATGGTGCGGCTCACGAGAAATCTGAGTCCGTCAGAAGAGCTTTGCGTGCAGGATCGTCTTGTGAAGGGATGGGGGCTCGACCTGGCTGATTTAGCTGTAGATCTCAATCCTGAGGAAGAAATTGCCGTCGATATGGCCATCGAGTTGTGTCAGTTAGACCCTGGCGGATCCACTCAAGAGCCTTTGGTATCCAATGACCAACCTCAAGTATCGGATCACCTTTTAGCTTCTCCAAAGATTTTTTCACCGACTGATCCGGCGCCGGGGAAGGATGCTTTGCTTGATGCCCTTTGGTCCGAATGTGGCGCCGGCGATCCCATTTCTTGTGATGATTTATTTTACTCAGCGCCTCGAGACAGCACCTACGAGCAGTTCGCATTCAGTTGCGGCGGGCGAGCAAACATGGACTGTTCCTTGCTACTAGGAATCGAACAACCTGAGGGCGCTCTCACTTCGCTGACTCCCCCACCAGGAGAAGATAAAGATCTTGACCGGTGGTGGGCCAGATGCGCCAACGGCAGCGCTCGCGCCTGTGGCGAGTTACGTCTAGTCGCGCCTAGCCAGTCGCTTTATTCCCAGTTCGGAACGAGTTGTGGAGCTAGAGGCACTAGCTATTGCACCCTGATTCTTGACGACGACGGCGAACCACCGACGCTTAGATCCTTGACACCAGACCAAACTCCCCCCGGTCAAGACGAGTTACTTGACCACCTGTGGGAGCTGTGCGGTGATCGCGACGCTCGAGCCTGTAAGGACCTTTCCAAGTTCGCCCCCATCGATAGTCTCTATATGCAGTTCGGTGTTTCGTGTGGAGGTAGAGCGGTAGCTCCGTGCCCTCGCTTATTTGCAGATCTAGAGCCTTGAGCGTCTCTAATCAGCTACTAGCGCGGCACGAAGAAATTCGATGATTTCCCGACGGGCTTTGACGAGCGAACGAAGATCTGGTTCAAGACCCAAGGCGCGCATCACCTCAGGTTCGGTAGCCACGCCGATTACAGCCGAGTAGACCGCTAGCAACAGCATGCGAGGCTCCAGACGTCGGAAACGACCAGCAATCATTTCCGCTTCAACGAAGCGCACCGCCTCGCCCAACATGACGCTCATCGCCGATGCCAATTCCCCAGAAGCCGATCCACCCTGTCTAGAAACCAACCTGACGAGCCCAAGCACTTCGGGTCGGCGCGCCGCTAACGAAAAGGTCGCCCGCACCAGGTCTTCAATTCGTTGAAATCCTCGGGCCTGTGACTTGGAAGCTCCCCCCAATGCAGAACCGAGTTCTTTGACCGCTAGCTCAATCGTTGCGTTCAGCAGATGTTCCTTGGATGAAAAGTGATAGAGGATGGCCTGCTTGGTGATTCCAAGCTCGCTGGCCAGCTCGTCAAGCGACGTTGAGTCATATCCCCGCAATCCAAAAGCAGCCAACGACGTGTCCAAGATGCGTTCGCGGGTTTGTGCGGGCACATGACCATCCTAGAGTGAAACAAGACATAGGCTTACCATTTGGTAAGTTATCTGCTAGAAATGTAGCTGTGATCAGCAAGTCCCTCTCGGGCAAGCGGATAGCGGTGACGGGGAGCACAGGGTTCCTTGGCACGGCTTTAGTAGAGCGCCTCTTGCGATCCGTGCCTAATTGCGAACTGGTTTTACTCGTCCGACCCGGCCGCCGAAACAGCGGCGAGCGGCGAGTTCAGAGGGAAATTTTCCGCAACGACGCCTTCGACAGCCTCCGCTCGCAGTGGGGTGACGATTTTGACGAGATTTGCCAACAACGCGTTTCAGTAATCGAGGGTGACGTCACGAGCGAAGACCTCGGCCTCGATCATGTCGGGCAGCAACTCTTCACGTCATGTGATGTGGTCATCCACTCTGCTGCAGCAGTCAGCTTTGACAGCCCCCTTGACATCTCAATCGAAATTAATCTGCTTGGACCTAATCGAATCCTGAACCTTCTCAAAAGAGCGTCCGTGACGCCGCACATGATTTCAGTATCAACTTGCTACGTGGCTGGAAATCGACGGGGTGCAGCGAACGAAGAATTTCTGGCCGGCAC
>DCYM01000218.1 GCA_002331465.1 Candidatus Neomicrothrix sp. UBA2110
CACTCAACGCGGTGCCCTCATGGTGGATATCAGAAGGTCGCTATGAACTCCGAGCGTCGGCTGAGCTCCGAACAAGTGGTCGACCGTGCTGGCGTTCTCCGCGAGCGCGTTCGGTCGTTGGGTGGCGATGACGTTGACATCGTCGCGGTTACCAAAGGTTTTGGTCCATGGGCGCTACGTGCCGCGTCAAAGAGTGGTTTCGAGATGGTCGGGGAAAACTACGCCCAAGAGTTGGAGTCAAAGTGGGCGCAGCTAAAGGACGAGGAACGTGACTGTCTTGAGGTGCATTTCATCGGTGGAATGCAAACCAACAAAGTTCGCAGAATCGCTCCAGTCGTCGCAGTCTGGCAGACGTTGGATCGTCAGTCTTTGGTGAACGAGATAGCTAAACGAGCTCCCACATCGTCGGTGATGATTCAAATCAATTTGACTCATAGTGAAACCCAGGGTGGGTGTCAGATTTCTAAGGCTGGCGACATTGTTGCTATGGCCCGGTCGAAGGGCCTCAAGGTGATTGGTGCCATGGGAATCGGACCCCAAGGAGACGACCAAATAATTAGAGCGGCTTATCGAAGTCTGGTCTTGTTTGCTGACGATAACGCGTTGCAGCATCGGTCTATAGGGATGACCAACGATCTTGAGATTGCGATCGAATGCGGAAGCACAATGGTTCGAATTGGAACTGCTTTGTTTGGTGAACGTCCAGCACGCTGACATCGCGGTACCCTCAGCGACGAGGAGGAGGCGTATGGCTTCGATGTGGCGGCAGGCGATGCTCTACCTCGGGTTAGGACCCGATGAAGGGTATGACGAACTGGACGAGATTCAGCATCCCGGTAGTTCGACGCAACCTTCCTCTCCGACTGGCGATCCCGTAACCGTTGTGACTAGCCCGACTTCACCGGCGACTATGCCTGACAGTTCGGTGGGTGCACCTGTTGGGGCTTCGGGAGCAGTTCCCACGGGTTCGGTGAGAACTATTCCCATTACCAGTGCCAAACCTCACGTGGTTGCTCCGCGAACGTTCAACGAGGCTCAACAGCTCGCAGACCGTTTCAAGGCAGACCAACCGGTGATTGTCAACCTCCAGACTGCTAATCGAGATCTCGCGAGAAGGATCATCGATTTTGTGAGCGGTCTTTGTTACGCCCTTGGAGGGAAGATGGAGAAGGTCGCTGATCATGTATATTTGCTCGCCCCATCTCATGTGAACCTTGCCGAAGAGGAGCGACAGCGCCTCCAAGAGCGCGGTTTGCACTATTAATTAGAGGCCTGTTCGTGACTCAAATCCTGTGCACCCTTTGCGATATTTATGTATTGGCTATTTTTGGACGAATTATTTTTAGCTGGATTCCCATTGCGCAGGACAGTCCGGTAGCGATTGTCCGCACGTTCCTCGTCAAGGTTACTGAGCCGCTTATGGGTCCTCTGAGGAGGGCGCTGCCTCCTCTTCGCCTAGGTGGTTTTGGGTTAGACCTCTCTCCTATATTGGTGTTGATTCTGATCCAATGGGTGCTGGCCGGTGTGATCCTTAATTGCGGCTGAGTTTTATTCGACTGCTTTCCAGTTTCAGCTTGGCTGCCTTGTTGTTAGTGTCACCACATGAAGTTGACCCCCGTTTTGCTTGAAACGCAGCAATTTCCTGAGCGGTTTAGGGGGTATGACCCTGACTCGGTTGATGACTTTCTTGAACGCGTCGCCGCGGGGTTGAGTGAACTCCAGGAGCGTCTAGACGAGTTGGCTGACCGCCTCATTGAGGCAGAAGAACGGGCCTCGGAAACTGGTTTAGAAGGCGAGGTTGAAATCATTGATGGTCGAATGGATGCAATTGCGAGCATTAAGGACGCATTGGCAACTGCTCCGCGTTTCGAGTCCGACGAGTCGAGTGCAACGAACATGGAAATTGTGATAGATGCGGTCGATACGGGAGACCTCTCTAAACACCAATCAGTCGCAGTCGGTGCCAACAAGATCCAAATTGAACGGATAGCCGAGCTGATCACCTTGGCGCGAGACACTGCCGATGATGTGATTGACGAGGCCGTTGCCTCCGCACGAGAGCAAATTGGTGATCTACTAGCAGACGTCCTCGTGGCATCGTCAACAGATTTGGCGGCGAGTGGCGCTCTAGAACGCAAAGCGGAGTTAGAAGTGGAGTTGCTGGATCTTGATGCTCGAGTGAACGCTCGCCGTAATGATGCGAATCAACTAGCAGACTTGATCGAAACTCGGAGAAGAGCTTTAGGAGAGATAGCACGAGATCTCGGTGGCCGTCCCGATGGCCCTGAGGTAGACCACCCAGCTTCCTCCGGTGAAGTCGGTGGATGGGCCACAATTGATGGTTCTGTTGTTGAGCAACGCCTCGCGGACGCCTCCGGCGTTCCGGTCACAGAAACCCGATCAGGTACAGAAATCGATGATCCGTTTTTTTCGGCGCTACAGAAGCGAGAGTCGCTCGAGGGGGAGTAAGACCCGATTCAAACCTCGGTTAACGTCACTTGAGGTTCGTCCCCACCTGCTAGCCATATAATTCTCGAAGCCAAAACTGCTGCTGTGACAGTGGTTTCGTGGCCTTTGATCGCATCTAAGTTTGCCGGCGACCACGCCACTTCGACCTCGATTCGCTGCGTGACTTCAAGATCTGCATCTTTTCTTGCCTGTTGGATAGTTCTGATTAGGTCTCGGGCTCGGCCTTCGGCTTCGAGCTCTGGAGTGACATCGGTGTCAAGGACAACTACAGCATCGTTCGATCGCAATGCGGCGGTGCTTTGTGGGTTAGCGGGATCAAGTGCTAGATCGTATTCTTCGACTTCCAGTGTGTGCCCTGCGATACTGATTTGGTGTCCATCGGTTAGAGACCATTCACCGCGTTTGGCAGCGGCGAAAACCTTCTGAACGTCGGCGCCTAATCGGGGACCAAGAAGGTTGCCATTTGGTCGCAGGCTAAGAGTAGCGAGATTGCCGATTTCGGCTGTCAAAACAACTTGGTGTACGTTAATTTCCTCGGCTAAAAGATCTACGACCTCGCGCAGGTCCTCTGCGTTTGTTCCCGCCACGGTGACCTTTGATAGTGGCAACCGCACTCGTAGTCCGGCATCTTCTCGCAGGCGAAGAGCCGTTGATGCCACCTCTCTGATTTGATCCATTCTTGATACCAACTCGGGATCGGCCGGGAGTTCCTCAAGATGCGGCCAGGTGGCAAGATGAACGCTTTCTCCTCTGGTCAGGCCACCATGGATTTCCTCCATAATCATTGGAAGAAATGGCGCAGCGATTCGAGTAAAAGTGGTCAGAACTGTGTACAGCGTGTCGTACGCATCTGGATCGCCTTGCCCGCCGCCTTCGGGTCCCCAAAAACGATCTCGCGAGCGACGGATGTACCAGTTATTGAGAGCGTCGATGAAACTTTGAATTTCTGAAGCCGCTCCGGGAAGGTCGTAAGCGTCTAGGGCGAGGGTTGTCGATTCGACTAACGATCTTGTTTTCGCGAGGAGGTAACGGTCGAGTAAGTGGGGGGAGTCTGTGCGTTTGACTGCCTTGTGGTCATCAACGTTGGCGTAAAGGGTAAAGAAGGAATAGGCGTTCCATAACGGGATAAGGACTTGGCGCGTTACATCATCGATTCCTGTGTCAGATATGCGGGTATCGCCTCCTCGTACAATGTTGGTGGACATCAGATACCAACGAAGTGCATCTGAGCCCTGGGAATCAAAGATCTCAGCTGGTTCGGTGTAATTGCGTAGCCGCTTTGAAAGTTTGTTGCCGTCTTCGGCTAGCAGAATGCCGTGGCAAATAACGTTCTGGAATGCGGGACGATCAAACAAAGCTCCTGCCAGCACATGCAGCGTGTAAAACCAGCCGCGAGTTTGATTTATGTATTCCACGATGAAGTCGGCCGGGAAATGTTCTTCAAACCAATCTTTGTTTTCGAACGGGTAATGAACTTGGGCGAAGGGCATCGATCCGGATTCAAACCAACAATCGAGCACTTCGGGTACTCGCCTCATAGTGCTTTTACCGGTGGGATCGTCTGGGTTGGCTCGAGTCAACTCGTCGATGAAGGGGCGATGTAGATCTGTGGGACGAACTCCGAAATCAGCCTCAAGTTCGTCCAGGCTTCCGTAGACATCGGTTCGTGGATAATTCGGATCATCGCTGACCCAAATGGGTATTGGCGAGCCCCAGAATCGGTTTCTACTTATTGACCAATCGCGAGCGCCGGCTAGCCATTGCCCAAATCGGCCATCTTGAACATGATCGGGAACCCAGTTGATCTCTTGGTTGATCTCTTGGAGGCGCGAGCGAATTTTAGTTACTTCAACGTACCAAGATGAAATAGCCCGATAGATAATCGGAGTGTCAGTTCTCCAGCAGTGCGGATAGTTGTGTTCATAGGTCTCGTGCCGGAGAACCCTGCCCTCGCCCTTGAGATGTTGAATGATCCCTGGATTCGCCTCGAAGACGTTCTCACCATCCCAGCCAGATACGGCTGCCGTGAATCGTCCTTGTTCGTCAACTGGTACTGCATCCCCAATCTCGATCCCATTCGATTCGCAAACAATCTGGTCGTCTTCACCGAAACCCGGCGCCATATGAACGATTCCGGTTCCTTCGCTCGTGTCCACGAAATCGGCTTCTAAAACGCGGAATGCATCTGAGCGGTCCGCGAAGTAGTCGAATAGTGGTTTATAGACACGGCCGACGAGGTCTGAGCCCCGGACGGATCCAAGTATTACGTGACCCTCGAGTTCTTCTGAGTACTTATCTACACATTCAGCGCCGAGAATCCATTTGGCGCCCTGTGCCTCTACGACCAAATACTCGATATTTGGCCCTACTGCCACGGCAAGGTTAGAAGGTAGCGTCCAAGGAGTTGTCGTCCATGTCACTAACCGAACTGATTCGTCATCGCCGAGGCCTGGGAGTTCGGTGCCTTCCAACTCAAACCAAACAGTGATGGCTGGATCTTGACGAGGTCGAGTCGCGTCGTCCAAACGAATCTCGAAATTAGAAAGTGGAGTCTCTGCTCCCCACGAATAAGGCATCACCCGGAAGGCTTGGTAGATGAGCCCCCGCTCCCACAACTGCTTGAAAGCCCACATCACCGATTCCATATAGGACAGATCCATGGTCTTGTAGTCGTTGTCGAAATCGACCCAGCGAGCTTGCCTAGTTACTGTCTCTTGCCACTCAGAGGTGTACCGAAGCACGGACTCTTTGCAACTGGCGTTAAAATTCTCGATTCCGTACTCAGTTATTGCGGCGCGTCCCTTCAGGCCCAACTCCTGTTCGGTTTCCATCTCGGCAGGTAGGCCGTGGCAGTCCCAGCCGAAACGGCGGTCGACGCGCTTACCGCGCATGGTTTGATACCGAGGAACCACGTCCTTGACGTATCCAGTGAGTAGGTGCCCGTGATGAGGTAGGCCGTTGGCGAAAGGTGGCCCGTCGTAGACCACAAACTCGTCGTTTTTGGGGCGAGATTCGATTGAAGTTTTAAATGTTTTTCGCTCTGCCCAACGGTGAAGGACGCCGCGCTCAATGGCAGGAAAATCTGGCCGGTTTGGCACTTTAGGGTACTGGTTGTTGTCTGAAGCGCTCATTGTTCGTCCTGAGAGGGCATGCGACCATGCACGCTATCGCCTTGAGTTGGGAAGGCCTTTCTTTAAAGTCTGTTGCTTTAGTGCGTGGAGACAAGGAACGACGGAGCTATGATGCGGCACCTTTTCGAACCCGAGTTGTCGGGAGGGGAGTTATGGCCACAAAAAAGTCCGTTGGTAAGAAAAGCCCTGTGAAGAAGAAAACAGCCGCAAAGAAAAGCCCTGTGAAGAAG
>DCYM01000121.1 GCA_002331465.1 Candidatus Neomicrothrix sp. UBA2110
TTGTCCTTGGCTTTCATAGCCGCTGTTAGGTCGGCTCGGATTTGCCCTAACAGGCCCATGTGCCTGTTGGATGTCGTTCAACATCGTCGCTAGGGATCGCGTCGATCCGGTGGTTCATGGCTAATTCTGAGGCGGGCTCGCCCGCTATCCTTGTGTGCCACATGCGCCGCGGTTCAGTCATATCGAAAGGCGTTCCGCGATGTTGTAGCCGTCGGTTATCCCACAAAACGGCATCGCCCACTTCCCATTCATGGTGATACACGCGAGGTGGTTGACAAGCCCATTCGTTGAGGTCGTCGAGAAGTGATTCGGACTCAGCGGGGTCCATACCCACGATGTCGTGGGCGTGGCGACCGATCAAGAGACTTGGCCGCCCTGTAATTGGGTGAACCTTTACGAGTGGCCGAAGTGAGATCTCCATGTCGTGATAGCCATAAAGGTTGTATGTGCCATCTTCGTTGAGCTTGTTGGGGAGATTTCCAGCCCGTCCCTGGCTGTAAAACAGCGAGTGGTGCGCCTGGAGGTCCGAAATACGTTCGCGGGTTTCGTCATCGAGTTCGTCGTATGCCGATCGCATGTCAGCCCAACCTGTAGCCGCACCTGAACTGGGGACGATCTCGGCAGTGAACACCGCCCCCTTGGCCTGCATTGGCATGTAGGTGCTGTCGATGTGCCAACTTTCGTTACCTCTCAACGACTTGACGACTTCATCGTCGGTCTCGTGATGCACTTTGCCGTCTTTACCAATGTTTGAGATAGCAGCGCGGGGAAACTCCAGGTCCCCGAATCGGCGGGCGAAAACATCTTGTCCTTCGGCACTTAGAAACGCACCGGGGAAGATCAATAGGGCGCGATCCATCCAGAGTTCGTGTAGTTGGTGCCATGTGGAATCATCTAATTCTTCAAGGTCGATTTCTGTGACCACTGAACCAAATGTCGCTTCTTTGAGGTGCTCCACTTTCATTGTTGTCATGGGTCCTTCTCGGTGACGATATCTCAAGCGTAGCGAGCCCATGACGGGCCGTGCTGTGCGCGAGACTGCTCGCGTGACTAGCGAAGTTCTGTTCGATCTTTCATTGCGCCGACGCTTGCGTTCGAACCTAGACCGGCACCAGGTTCGTGAGCATTCAGACGAAGGTTTAGCTCGGGCTGCCGTTTGCGTAGTTGTGCTTGATAGTGACGCCCTCATTCACGGGGTTGACCCCCTGGCGAGTGGCGAGTCGACGTCCGATCGTAAACGGTTGTTGGCTGAGATCCCTGGGAGTACAAATGATGTCGAATTAACCGGAAGTGTTGAAGGCACTGCAGGTGGTGCCTCAGTTTTGCTTACTCGGCGGGGGTCGAGGCTTAAGGACCATCCGGGGCAATGGGCTCTTCCCGGAGGGCGCGTTGATTCCGGAGAGACTCCTCTTCAAGCCGCCATGCGTGAAGCCTCCGAAGAAGTCGGCTTAAATTTGACTTCCGACAACCTGCTTGGCCAATTGGATGATTACCCCACCCGTTCGGGTTACGTCATCAGCCCGTTTGTCTTTTGGATCGATGGTGATCTCGAGCCGGTGGCAAATCCTGCGGAGGTAGCGTCGATTCATCGAATTTCTATTCGAGAGTTAACGCGACCAGACTCACCACGTTTCGTGAAGATTCCCGAAAGTGACCGCCCTGTCGTACAACTACCGATCGGAGGAGATTTGATTCATGCCCCTACGGGAGCGGTGCTGTACCAGTTCAGGGCAGTCGCTTTCGATGGGAATAGCATCCGCGTCGATGAATTGGAGCAACCGGTTTTTGCCTGGCGCTGAGGCCGTAAATTGGACCGCTCATTCAGCCATGCACTGACATCGATGATTCCGGATTGATGGTTCGGTTACGACGAAAGTTGCCCATGTCGATATTAAGACCCGTGTGAGGACCGGTGACCGACACCGGATCTGAATCGTGGTCTCGACCGTTTTCGACGGCGTCTATGAGTTCAGACATGCAATGCCCAGCGATCGCCGCATTCTTAAACTGGTTGCCGCTCGTTCCAATAGCTACGTAGAACCCATCAACACAAGTTCGGTCATAGATTGGTATCCAGTCATCGGAAACGTCGTATACCCCGACGATTCCCCGCCTCTGGTGAGGAATGCCTACTGCGGGTAGCCGGCGGTTTAGGCGCAAAACCTGCGCCTCCCACTGCTGGATGTCTATTTGCCCTTCGTAGTCAGGGTCCACCCAATGCAGGGGATCGCAATCGGGTTCGGTGCTTCCCACCAAAACGTTGTCGCCCAAATCCGGTCTCACGTAAATGCCGTTGTCGTCGTCTGCGATGCTGAATCCCCGGTTTTCGAAATCAAGTTCGACTGGGATAGGCACATGATGGACTTCTTGGCGAAGAGGGGTTGTTCGTATCGACATATCGTCCAACGCTCCGGCCATTTCGTTGACGAATCGACTGTGGGGTCCTGCGGCGTTGACCACAACTGGAGTCGAGATGAAGCTTCCGTCGCCTAAGCCAACACCAGTGACTTTGCCATCGCTTCGCGTAATCGCAGTGACTTCGGTTTTGAAGCGAAATTCACAACCCAGCGTCGCTGCCGCGAGATAAAGGTTGCCTGCCGCCAGTTGTGGGTCGCTTACGTAGCCGGCTTCTGGTGTAAAAAGTCCTCCTTCGAGGAGCTCACTGGGTTCCTTCCAAAATTCGTTGTCGTCAGGTCGTTTGGGAGGCCCAAATTTGTGGAGATCGAGCTCAGGCAGGTGAAATTCGAATGCTTCGAGATCCCAGTCTTCGTAGGGAATCCCGATTGAGTCAAAGTGTGGCACCACTTTGAGGTGGTGCCCTCCGACAGTTTTAAGAGTCACCATTCCACATTGTCGAAACTTTGCGAGATCGGCGCCATTAGGCAACTGAAGATGGTCCGCCCAGTTCTCCCAGTAACGCAACCCTTCATATGACATGGCAACACCTGGGTACGTGGAATAGGTAAAGCGAACAATTGCCGAGGAAAAGCTCGTAGAACCCATCCCGGCGCCACCATTGCGATCAATCGTGAGTGTGCGCATTCCTCGTCGTGCAAGTTCATAGGTGATCGACGATCCGATAACTCCTGAACCGATCACTACAGCGTCATAGGTTTTCCCAGACATCGTGACAGTCTCCCACCTATTAGCTGGATGATCGACGGATCTTCATCCGATTCGAAGAGGCTTCGCGATAGCTCCGCTCAGTACTTCCGGCTCATCATTAGTGACGTGAACATCATCTTCGATTCTGATTCCGCCAAAACCTCGCAGGGGATCAACTGCGTCCCACACCACTTCCGCTTCGAATTGTTCACGCACTGAAGGGTCAGCAAGGATTGCTTCGATGAAGTAGACCCCGGGTTCGACGCTGGTGATCATCCCAGCTTCGAGGGTTCTGTCCGTGCGCAGGTATCGCGACTGAGGGTGGGAACCAGGCTCTCGTCCTGGCGGGTAACCGCCAGCGTCGTGCACAGTGAGCCCAATAAGGTGACCGAGTCCATGGGGATAGAAAAGGGCTACCGCGCCCGAGGCGACCAACGCATCCACTTCACCACGCAAGATCCCAAGCTCGACGAGGCCTGAACCAATTACCCGAGCCGAGTCGAGGTGCACTTCGCGCCACTCCTCACCCGGCCGACAGCGGTCGATTGCTAATTCTTGAGCGCGAAACACTACCTCCCAGAGAAAGGACTGAACGTCGGTGGGTTCGTCACCCACCACCATGGTGCGGGTGACGTCGCTGGCGTATCCACCAAACTCACCTCCCGCGTCAATGAGCAGCAGTTCGCCCTTCTGGATGGTGCGGGTGGTCGGATTCAAACTGTCATCTTGCCCGTAGACGTAGTGGAGGTAGGCGCCGTTCGGTCCGCTAGCGACAATGCTCGGATACGCGGTTCGTACCGCTCCCGCGCGAAAGAACTCCGCCTCGATGGCAATCTGAACCTCTCGCTCGGTCATACCCGCGCAGGCGTTTTCATAAACCCAAGAAAACCCTGCTTCGCTCGTCGCGGCAGCAGATCTCAAAGCCGAAAGTTCAAGCTCATCCTTTTGGAGTCGGATCTCGGCAATTCCCAATTGAATTTTTCTGTCATCCCAGGCCTCAATGAGCGGCTGCCGTTCGCGACCGCCGAGCCAGTCGTCGAGGTCATCTACTGGCAACCCGATCTCATTTGCGGGTTGATGCCACACCATCTCATCCGCTGTGGATCGAGGACCAAATAGCTGCCATTGCCGGGCCTTCGCGTCATACGCCAAAACCGATTCTGGTACGCCATACCCAGCGAGATAGGCGAAGTCGGGGTGCGGTCGAAATTCATGGTGGAGATCGCTTCCCGCTATTGACAATGCTTGCCCCGAACGAACCAATACAACTTCATGTTCGAGATTCCACTGCTCAACCACAAGTTGACGACGGCGTTCGATTGCTGCTTGACGGTCGCTGTTGGCCATAGAGCGAATCTACTAGGGCGACAGTGATTGACTCATCGTGTCATTGTGTTCTTATGAGTACTTTGATTACTGGTGGCACCGGGTTTATTGGAGCTGAAATTGCTCGAATGCTTGTCGCGAGCGACGAGGACGTCCATGTTGCGCATAGGTCGGGGAATCTTGGTCGACTTGAAGGCATAGCGGACCGTGTCCAACTTCATCAATTCGACCTGTCAGTTCCGGGTAGCGCGTCAGCGCTCTTGTCTGAAGTTGCTCCTGATCGGCTCTTTCATTTCGGTGCCATTCTTACTGCTCCCGGGGAGGACGACCCACAAGCGTTGCTGCAAGCCAACGCTGTGGGCTTCATTGAAATCATTGAGGCGGCGCGGTTGGCCGGAACCAGGCAGATGATTTTTGCGAGTTCCATCGGAACGTATGGTCGCGACACCGGTGGAGGCATCATCAATGACTTGACTCTCCAGCGACCCGGAAGCGTCTATGGGGTCACAAAAGTCTTGGGTGAAAACCTCGGCGCCTATTATCGGCAAAAATACGGGTTGGATTTTCGAGGTTTGCGGTACCCCTCCATCGTGGGACCTGGAGTCACTACCTGGAGTGTGGCTCAATACACCAGTTGGATGATTGAAAAACCGGCTTTAGGGGAACCGTTCGATGTATGGGTACCGCCCGAAGCGGTGGTGGCGGTTCTCCATTACCAGGACGCTGCTCGAGCAGCTATCGAGTTGTCTGATGCGTCAAGTGACGCTGTTAGATCAATTAATTACCTTGTTGACGGCGTTCAACCCACGCCTACCGCCGGTGAATTAGCTGATGTGGTTCGCTCGCGAATCCCTGACGCCGAGATCAATTTCTCTGCACCCGCGGACGCTATTGCTGGTTCAGTCCGAATAGACGACAGCGCAGCGCGCGATGAGTGGGGCTGGCGACCGAGCTTTGATACCGAGGGCATGGTCGATGCCGTTATCGCCGAGGCGACTGGCTCTTAACTACGTGGTAGCTCTGACCAAGGGAGCTCTCGTTGTTCTTTCTCGCCCGGTTCGCGCGGTAGTCCGTGAACCCGTTCGCCCACGATGTTTCGCTGAACTTCATCACTTCCGCCCGCAATAGATTGAGCTGGAGTGAACATCGAATAGGCGTGGAAAAGGCCACCACTCGGTGCATCTTCTCCGTAAAGCATGCCGTGAGGTCCCATCGCCTCTAGTCCCACGTCGCGGATTTGTCGCCCCATCTCAGATCCAAGAAGCTTCAGAGTGGACACCTCGGGGCCTGGCTGACCACCAGATTTCACAGTTGCAGCAGTGCGCACACCCGACCACTCGGAAGTCCTACGCATTTCCATGATTTTGGCCATTCGCTGTCGCGTAATTGGGTCGTCTAAAGCATCGAACTGACGCGTGACGTCTTCAAGTACTTTGGTGACCCCTCCGCTTAGGGCGAGTGAAAAACCGTCGATCTTTGATGAAAGGGCTAAGCGGTGATCGTTCACAGTCACGTCAAGGTCAACCGAACCGAAAGCGGCCGTTTCGCCCAATCCCGCGTTATCTGGGTCTCGTTCGTGTGACAGCGTCGTCATTGCCACGCGCCAACCGTCCCCAAGGTCTCCCAAGCGATCGCTTTCAGCTACTCGGGCTTCGTTAAGAAAGACCTCGTTGAAGGCGGCGTCGCCTGTCATCTCTCGCAAGGGACGAACATCCACACCTTCTTGCTCCATATCGATCAGGAAGTAGGTAATCCCACGATGCTTGGGCTGTTGTGGGTCCGTTCTCGCTATGAGGATGCCGTATTTGGCCCACTGGGCGCCTGAGTTCCATACTTTTTGTCCGCTAACGACCCACTCATCGCCATCGCGAATTGCTCGTGTAGCTAATCCGGCCATGTCCGACCCCGCACCGGGTTCCGAGAAAAGTTGGCACCAAAGATCTTGACCGTTCACTATCTGGGGAAGGTATTTCGCTTGTTGCGCTTGTGTCCCGTAATGCATGATCGTTGGAGCGGCCAAGAAGGTCGCCACACCATTTGGTGGACCAAACGCTCCTGCGTCACGGCGTGCTTGTATCACCGCTTTGGTCGCGCTAACTGACAGCCCTCTTCCACCAAACCCTTCCGGCCATGACGGGAACGCCAAACCTGCATCCGCAAGAAGCTGCCACCATCGACCCAGTGGGAGTTCTGGATCCCA
>DCYM01000011.1:0-1561 GCA_002331465.1 Candidatus Neomicrothrix sp. UBA2110
TTTGTTGATCAATCGTGAAGTACTGGGCCAGAAAAGGGTGCGCTTCACACACCCCAGGTGAGACCATCAATCGAATGGAGGGCCGGGCCTCAACTTCGCTAAGAGATTTCAGGAGTTGAGTCACATACCTCTCTGAACCGCCGACGAGCCCTGGGCGCAACCAGAGCAGGTTGACAGTCACATCGCTCACAGCAGACTCCTGTAGACGGCAACGATCGCTGATGCTGCACTGTCCCAGCTGAAGGCCGTACTTCGTTCATAACCGCGCTGAGCTAGTTCTCGTGCGAAGTGTCGGTCGGTCAGAACGGTCCGCAGGGCATCGGCGAGATCACCCACCGAGTTGGGGTCTATTGCAAGGGCGGCATCCCCGGCTACTTCCTCAGTCGAAGTTCCCTTGGAAGTGACGACAGGCGTTCGATAGGACATGGCCTCAAGGACAGGCAAACCGAATCCTTCGAGAAGACTTGGATAACAAAACACTGTCGCCTCGCTGTACAGCGCCGCGAGTTCGTCGATTGTGACTGCACCTGTGATCACAATGCGGTTTTTCGTATCGGTATCCAGCGGATGCAAGAGGTCTTGTGGCGTGATTCCCCAACCAGCTGGTCCGGCCAGCACGAGTTGAGTGTTGGTAGCGGAAGCAATTCTCGCGAAAGCATCGATAAGAGTCGGAATGTTTTTTCGTGGTTCTAAGGTTCCCGCCGCGAGGACAAAGCTTCCGTCAATTCCAAAGCGTTGTCGCGCTTGTAGCCCAGCTTCCTTTGTCACGGGTCTCGGATCGTGACCCAGCGGCACAAGGTGCAACCGGTCAGCCCCTAATCCTCCAGCGCGCAGATCGGCAGACGTGGCGGCCGACGGGCACAAGACCGCGTCCGCTCTTTCAAGCACTCGCCGCCACGAACGCTCGAAGAGCCGGCGCGCGCGACCTGGGAAACGTTCTGGAAAACGACGAAATGCCAAGTCATGGACACTGACCACAAGCGGCGCGTTGCTAGCGGGCGGAGGCACGATAGTCGTGGAGTGAACTATGTCATGACCTTTCACGTTCAGACGCGGGATAGGGGCACGGGACCATGCTTCGTACAGCAACGGTCGGGGCAACTTTAGTTTTCGGACGCTGATCGTGGGTGAAAAATCAGGAGGCGCTGGGCGTCGATGCCATGCTGAGAATCCTTGGACCTCGATGTCAGATCGGCGAGACAGCGCCGAAGCAAGATCAACGGTCACTCGCGCCGTCCCCCCGGGCACGGGGTGCCACGCTGCCTCCATAGTCATGAGGACGCGTAGATCAGCGGTCACACAAACACTCCTACACGATTTCAATCGGTTTTGAGCGGTTGGTCATGTGCGACCCAGGTCGTCGTAGCGAAATCCCAGTTCGATCATGGAGTCGCGGTCGAGGAGATTTCGAGCATCAACCAAGCGAGGAGACTTCATTAGGTCAGCTAGTACAGGCCAATTGGCTGAAGCGAACTCCGGCCATTCTGTGAGCACGACGGCCAGATCAGCTTGATTCACAGCATTTTCGATGGTTGTTGCTATCTCAATTTCGTTGGGTATG
>DCYM01000011.1:1953-4159 GCA_002331465.1 Candidatus Neomicrothrix sp. UBA2110
GGCGACTTCGATAGCTGGGGAGTTACGGAGGTCGTCAGTATGAGCTTTAAAGGTCAAGCCAAGTAACGCTATGTTTCGGCCGGCCAGGTCTCCTTCGAGTAGGCGTTCGGCTTTCGTGGCAATCCGTTCGAATTGTTGTTCGTTTGCGGAAATTACGGCTCTCAACAAGTCGAACTCGTATCCAGCATCGGTCGCTATACGCACCAGTGCGTGCATGTCCTTAGGAAAACATGAACCCCCCCAACCTGGTCCGGGTTGCAAGAATCTGGGGCCAATTCGTGTATCTGAACCTAAGCCAGCGGTCACCGCGTCAATATCTGCGCCCACGGCCTCGCAAACAGCGGCGAGAGCGTTGACGAAAGAGACCTTGGTCGCCAAAAAAGAGTTCGTGGCGTACTTGATGATCTCCGCTGAAGCTGGATCAACGCGCACTATTGGAACGTCGATTGATTCGTAGATCTGCGCTACTCGGTCTCCCGCTGTGGAATCGTTGGCACCTATAACGATTCGGTCGGGTTGGAGGAAGTCAGTAACAGCGGCGCCTTCGCGTAAGAATTCGGGATTCGACACGACGAAAACGTCATCTCGCCGGATTGCGGTCGCGAGGATGGTGTTCGTCCCGACGGGAACGGTTGATTTATTAACAATGATGGTTCCGGGTGATACGACTTCGCGAATTTGATTTACAACAGACAAGACCGTGTCGACGTCAGCTCTCCCGTCTTCCTCTTGGGGAGTGGGCAGACATAGGAACACAAATTCGCTTGATGCAACTGCGTTTTCCGCTCCGACTACAAATTGGAGACAGCGGTTAGAAATTCCTGTTTGAACTAATTCCAGCAGACCAGCTTCGTGGATTGGAATTTTTCCTTGCTGCAGTTGCCTGATTTTTTCTTGGTCAATATCAACACATATGACTTCGTGCCCTAGGTGTGCAAGGCAAGCGGAGGTGGTGAGACCAACGTAGCCTGCGCCAATGACCGAAATTGTGCTCATGTTTACGCCCTTGTAGCCGTAATCGTGGGGTAGGTGGTAGTGCGCACAACCGAGATGTTAACGAGATCGCGGTGTTTCGCCGTCGCGGTGACGGATTGCTACCTAAGTGCGTGACCCCACTGGTGCAAGCTCGGAGCTACCCACCGCACACCCCGAGCGCCTTGGGGGGCGCTGGCGCTTCCGCAGCGGGGACTGCGGCAACGGCTAATGGTGCTTTCACTGGTCTATAGCCACTCATGATGGCGGGGGGCACGCCGGCTAGTTCAAGTCGAATGTTGTTGCCTGACAGGGATGGGTCTGCCACAAGAGGCACTGTTTCTTTTAGATGCGCTGCCAACAGCACTGCTGCCGCGTCACCTCCGACGCCGTAACGGATCCGGTTTAGTGGATACGCTTCGCTTTTTTGGTGCGACGCTTTGAAACCAAGGCCTCGCAAGCGGGCAGCGGCCTGCGAAGCTGCAGGTCCGGTGGTGTTTATTTGTACACGATGTTCGACGACGTCATCCCAGTCCAATCCCCGAAAAACGTCGCTCACGCGTTGGTTGTGGTCGTTGTCTATTAATTCCAGCCCTGCAAGACCGTTGTGGTTTACATCAACAAGTTGGAACGCGTACCGATGGAGATCGTTATCAACGTCTAGCCCTCTGAATCGGCGCGCTAGTTCTAAACCGTCGTCGAATACGCTCAAAGTGTTTGAGGTGCGGAGGTGGGTCGAGACGATGGTAAGGAGTCGTTGAAGGGTGCGAGGGTTCCCTACGGCTCTGTCTAGCGCCTGGTCCAACGCCTCAAAAATGAAACGTTGCTGTCGACTGTTACGTTCGAGGTCGTTCCAGACTCCGAGACGAACCCATTCACCGTCGTCTTGTTGCGCAAGTAGGCGGCGGCTGCGCACGAAAGCGAGGGCGGCTTCGCCGTCAAGATGGGTCCACCCTTTGTTCTCCCAAAAGCCAGTTCCTCCTTTTGTGGGATCTCCACTGTCTTGAATAGTCCGATCTCGGGTGGGTCGGTTCAAGCAAATCGATACGCCTCCCACGGCGTTGACAAGTCGGCGAAATCCGTCAAGATCGACTTCGATAAAGTGTTGGAGACCTATCTCGAAGTGTTGCTCAACTGTTTCAATCAGACGTGCTGCTCTCGTCTGAGGCGAGGAATCTAGGTTGTATGCACTGTTGATTTTTGCGACCGCGTCGGTACTGGCGATGGGGACTAG
>DCYM01000132.1 GCA_002331465.1 Candidatus Neomicrothrix sp. UBA2110
TCAATGAGGTTGTCGTAACTCGTTGAATGGACTTGCACTCGGAGGTGTTGCCCGTCGTGAGCGTCGCGTACCTCAAGAATCCGGGCGGCCCCTCGCTGGTTCGTGATTCGGCGATACGAACCGTCGGTAACTTCTTCGACGCCGGGTGTAGCCCGCGGCGTTAGATGACGCAACAGCTGGCGGAACGAATAGGGCCGGATGTACCTCACCAACAGTTCGATTGAACCGTTAGGGGTTGGTGACGCTCGGCCCGAGCGTAGATCGCTGATCGGCTGCCCCCAAGCTGTGATGGTGAGCCGATCCAATTGATGTTGTCCGGTGAGCCCCACGGCCCGGGCCACAGTGTGCGCATCGAGCGAGGTTTCGGTGATGAGTTGCCGGGCAAAATGTGCCTGCCGGTAGCGAGCGATTTGAGTGGGGCTTGCCCCGACGTGACGAACCATTAAGCGACGTAAGTGTTGGCGGCTGCATCCAACTCGAACAGCGAGCATCTCCTCCGGTTGACGGTGAAGGAAACCTTCCTTGATGAGGTTGAGAGCGGTCCCAACGAGGGACGGTGCGTTGTCTAGGTGAAGTGCTCCGCCGCATAACCGAGGTCGGCACCTAAGACACGCCCGGTAACCGGCAGCTTCAGCAGCGGCGCCGTTGGGGAAGGTGACGTCGCCTGGGTGGGGCAGTGAACCGCATTCCGCGTCGCAATACAGACCCGATCGGGAAACAGCGCGTACGGTCACGAATCCAGTATCGGTCGAAACTCAGGTCACTGTGGCCTACTTGTTGGAGTAGCAGGCGATTCGATGGGGTTGCCTAACGAACGGGTTGTTTCCAGCCGTTGAGGTAGGTCACCTCGTCTACTGAACGACGTGGAGCAGGGTGAAATGTTTCACCGGTGTAGTAGGCGACGGGTAATAACGCGCATTGGGTCACGGTCGATGGAATGCCGAGAAGCTCAGAGATTCTGCTTTCGTGCGCGAGATGAAATGTTGTCCAAGTAGAGCCAAGTCCCCTAGCTCGAGCTGCGAGCTGAAAGCTCCACACACCCGGCAAAACAGAACCCCACCAACCGCCAGCTGAACCTTCGTCGTTTTCGCCAGCAGGCGGACGATCGAGGCGAAGTGGGATGACCAAAGCAGGGACTTCGTGAAGATGATCAATGAGATGAATTGATGAATCAACCACCCGCGCTGTTCGTTCATCGGTGCGGATGCCTGAACTCGCGTCAAGATAGGGACGCCCTACTTCGCCGTAGTAGTGAGCTATTTCGGCTTTTAGCTCTGGGTCGGTCACGATAATCCAACGGTTTCGTTCGAGGTTCCCACCGACAGGAGCATGTCCCGCGACCTCGATGCAATCGAGCAATAAGTCGTTGGGGACCTCGCGGGTGAGATCTAACCGTTTGCGAACCTGTTTTGTGGTGGTGAGTAGCCGGTCAACTTCGTTGAGGTTGAAGTCGTTCATCGGAACGCCGGGATTCCGGTGATTTCTTGGCCCAGGATTAATCCGTGGATTTCTTCGGTTCCTTCATAAGTCATGACAGATTCCATGTTGTTCGCATGACGCATGGGGCTGTATTCGGTGCTGACGCCATTTGCCCCCATCATCGCGCGTGCGGTTCGTGCAGTATCGATAGCTACCCGACAGTTATGTCTTTTGGCCATGGAGATGTGGTACGGCCGGACTGTGTGGGCTTCTTTTAGACGCCCGAGAGTCATCGCTTGGAGGTTCGCGTTGGTCATTTGGGTCAGCATGTCAGCGAACTTGATTTGGTTGATCTGAAAACTTGAAAGAGGTTTACCGAATTGTGGTCGACCTTGTTGGTAGTCGAGCGCAGCGTTGTAACAATCGCGTGCCACGCCGACTGCCCCGAACGCGATGCCGTAACGGGCTTCGCTGAGACAACTGAGAGGAGCGCCGATGCTGACTGCATCAGGGAGACGCATGGACTCTGGGACGATCACATCGTCCATATAGAACTCGCCAGTTATTGAAGCTCGCAGCGATAATTTGTTCTGGATTTTTCGGGCCTCAAACCCGTCAGAGTCGGTGGGTACTAGAAAACCTCGGAAGCCCTCGTCGGTGTTCGCCCAGACGATCGCGATATTCGCAATCCCTGCGTTAGTGATCCATCGTTTTGATCCGTTGAGGATCCACTTGTCACCGTCACGTACGGCTCGAGTCGCCATATTGGATGGATCTGACCCATGATCGGGTTCGGTTAACCCAAAGCAGCCGATAATTTCCCCAGCGGCCATTTGTGGCAACCATTGTTCTTTCTGTTCCTCTGACCCGTATTTCCAGATGGGGAACATACATAACGACCCCTGAACCGAAACGAAGCTTCTGAGTCCGCTGTCGCCCGCTTCTAACTCTCGGCATGCGATGCCGTATGCCATTGCTGACGCTCCAGCGCACCCGTAACCGTCAAGGTGCATTCCCAACAAACCCATGTCGGCGATTGTTGGGACCAGCTCCATAGGGAAGGTGCCAGCTTCGAAGTGCTCGGCGACGAGTGGCGTAAATTCGTTGTCCACGAACTTCGCAACGGTGTCGCGGATCATCTGTTCCTCATCGCCTAATAGAGCGTCGAGTTCATAGAAGTCAGAAAGGTCTGCCATACAGGCAAGTATGTCTGGATTAGGTCCACCGGAGCTATTTGAATGCAACGACGTCTGCGTTACCTGGTCTCGACGGGTCGATCCTGATCGTTGCTCCATTGGGACCACGAACCCGCATATAGGACACCTTGACCCAGGCCTGCGTGTTCAAACGCGAGCAAGTTATTGCAGGCACTGACCCCAGAACCGCAATACATCACCGGAACGTCATCGTCGCTGAGACCCGCTTGTTCAAAGCGTTCCCGCAGCTGTTGGGGTGTACGGAACCACCCGTTGTCGGTGAGGTTGCCACCAAAGGGAAGATTGATTGCTCCAGGGATGTGACCGGCTTGGGGGTCAACGGGTTCGTTTTCGCCGAAGTAGCGGTCAGGGCTTCGAGAATCGATGAGTGCCTGATTGGGGTCGGTTCCTGCTACAGCGGCTTCGTCTGCGTTGACCAACAGTGTGGGGGGCCAAGGTCGGATCGGATGGTCTACCGCTTGACGGTCACGGGGGCCGGTTTCAAGGTCGCCGGACCATGCATGCAAACCACCGTCGAGTAGAGCGGCTTGTTGACCGAGGATGCGCAGCATCCACACCAGACGGCCCGCTGACATTCCTCCGCTGTCGTCATATGCAACTACCCGATCGTGATGACTGATCCCTAGCGCCCCCATGCTCGCCGCAAACGACGCGGCTGCGGGCATGGGATGCCGACCTTGAGTTTTTTGAGGCAATGTTGCGAGGTGTTCATCTAGGTCAACGAAAATTGCGTCAGGGATGTGACCTTCGTTGAATTTTTGGCGTCCTGGGGTGCGGTCGAGATACCAGCGCACGTCACAAAATATGATGTCGTCATCGTGTGCGATGTCACCGATGGCGACGATGGGAGGTAGCTCTCGTGTACTCATTGGCCGAACATCATCATCCATTGTTCTTCTGAGTCTGGTTTGAACACATAATTCATTTCTCGAGTCATTCCCATTGTTGCTGATGAGTGAAATGAGTAACGGTGTCCGGGAAAAAGAACAGTGTCATCTGGGACTTTGGACAAAGTGTGGTGAATTGAGTGGTACATCGCTGCGGCGTCGCTGCCCGGCAGGTCGGTGCGCCCGCAGCCTTCTAAGAAAAGGGTGTCTCCAGCTACCAGGGTTCCTTCGACGAGAAAACACTGGCTCCCAGGTGTGTGCCCCGGGGTGTGTAACAAAGAAATGGGGATCTCTCCGACGAAGATTTGGTCACCCGGGTCATGCACTTGGAGATCACCGTCGCTGACCTCGGTGACCTTCTTCACCAGTTCAGCTTCTTCGGCTTGAACGTGAATTTTGGTTCCTTTGAGGTCGAGAAGCTCTCGGACGCCTTCAATTGTGTGACCCATCATTGAACCCCCAACGTGGTCGGAGTGATAGTGGCTGGCGAGCACTCCACTCAGGTTCATGCCATCGCGGTCAAGAATTTCAAGAATGTCAGCGACACCGTATGCGGGGTCAACAATGACCGCGTCGCGGGTCTCCCGATCGCCGATGAGGTACACAAAATTTGCCATTTGAGCGGCCATCGAATCCTCGGTGGCGAAGTCTCGGCCTGAAAGCAATTGGCGAAAGTAGAACCGGTCACTAGTCATAGCTGTAAGCGTACCGACGTGCAGAAAACGTGGCTGATTCGCTAGCAACCGAGTCGCTTTGTTGTGTGGCCGCGGCATCATGGTGGCAATGATCTTTCAGCAGCTTGCCGCGCTATGAGAAATCGAATTTTGCGTTTTGGTACCTACGCGGCCGTAGGGGTAGTGACAGGGCTGATTGTCGCGGGAATTGTGGTCCTTGCAGAGAAAGTGCTCCTTGAAGCTGTGCTGCATCGGAGTCTGTTACAGCAGGCGTGTGCACCCGCTTTGGGGTTATGGATCGCTGTGCTGGTGCTACGGCGCGCCGATTCCGGTAATCCGCTCTCACCATCGACTTCGGAGGAGTACATACGCGGTTATCACGACAAGAGTTACCTTCTTAAAGTCCTACATCTTCCTTTCCGGTTAATTGCAGGTATCGCCACCGTGGGTTTGGGAGG
>DCYM01000236.1:0-529 GCA_002331465.1 Candidatus Neomicrothrix sp. UBA2110
TTGAGGATCATTCCATCCTTGTAGTTGAGCGTGCTGTAGGAGATGTCAACTGTCACTTCGCCATCAGGAAGTTGCGCATCCTCTAATTGCGTGACCTCCGCTGTCACTGTTCGTTCTTCTTGTGTCAAGAGCACTGCGCGAAATGTCATAAATCCTCACTCGTTCACCGTCCCGATGGTCGGATCGCTATAAGTCAAGGACATTACTCGGGTCATGGCTGCGTGTCCCATGTCTCACCAGGGTCAAATCTGTAGGCTGATCGTATGTCTGAACGAGAAATCGTTACCGTTACAGAAGCGGCGCTTGAAAAAGTTCTTGAACTACGCGCCGGTGAAGAAGATCCGGAACAACTAGCCCTGAGGATCGAAGTCACCGGAGTCCAAGGAGTCGACTTCTCCTACGACCTAGCCTTCGAAGTGCTCAGTGAAGCGGATGCCGACGACTTACCAACGCACGTGGGCGGGGGCTTAACAGTATTAACTCCTGGAAAAGATGTCGCCAAACTAGAGGGCGCGACGCTAGACCTCCC
>DCYM01000236.1:924-12174 GCA_002331465.1 Candidatus Neomicrothrix sp. UBA2110
CGCAACCTTGGATTTGTCAGGAACAGTTGAAGAACAAGTCCAAGAGGTGCTGGTCAAACGAATCAACCCATCGATAGCAGCGCACGGCGGATACGCAGAACTGGTTCGCGTGGAAGGCTCCACAGTTTTGGTCAAGTTGGGCGGGGGTTGCCAAGGTTGTGGCATGGCAAACGCGACCGTCACCGCCGGTATCGAAAAAACTTTGATCGAGCTTCTCGATGGAGTCGAAAACGTCGTCGATATAACAGACCACACATCCGGCGAAAATCCCTATTTCGCTACCACCTAAGCGATTGAGTTTCACACGACATGGCGTCGCCTCATAGGCGCTGCCTAGACTCAGGGTACGACTGAACTCCATGGGGGCGATGTGAGAGGCATTATTGGCTATGGCACCTACGTGCCCTACTACCGGTTAGATCGTTCGAAGATCACCGCGGCAATGGGGGCAGGAGGAGGGCGCGGTCATCGTGCCGTAGCTGGCTACGACGAAGACACCACCACCATGGGTGTCGAGGCTGCCCGTAATGCCCTGCGCGGAAGCACGGTAACGCCATCTTCGATTTGGTTCGCCACGGCAAACCCCGCTTATCTGGACAAAACCAATGCGACAGCTATTCAGGCTGCGCTTGATCTTCCACAAGACACATGGGCGGTCGATGCCGGTGGATCAGCTCGATCGGCGGAAGCTGCACTTCTGGGCGCCAAGGGCACCCCAGGTATATCAATGGCTGTCGTATCCGATCTACGTACCGGTAATCCCACTAGCAACGATGAGAGCAATGGTGGTGACGGAGCTGCAGCGGTCATCTTCGGTGATGACCAAGACGCTCCCGTTCTCGCTCATACGCTGGGGTTCGCAGCTTCCACGGGTGAATTCCTTGATCGCTACCGGCTTCCCGGTGATACCTCAAGCCGTATATGGGAGGAACGGTTCGGGGAACAGGCGTATCTGGCGCTAGCGGAAGACGCGATAGAGCGAGCAACCAAATCTGCCAACATCGGGATGGAAGATATTGACAAAGTGGTCATCGCTGGCTTGCATGCGCGAGCAGTACGAGGTTTGTCGAAGATCGCCGGTGACAAATTGGTTGACGATCTCACCGGGCGCATCGGCAATCCAGGGGCGGCTCAACTTCCGGTTCTCGTTGCATCAGTTCTTGATCAAGCCGAACCAGGCGAAACCATTCTGTGTGTGCACCTTGCTGATGGCGCCTACGCCAACGTGATGCGTACAACCGATGCCATAGCTGACTACACACCATTCGCGACCGTCGAATCTCAAATCGCAGCCGGAAGCGACAACCTCGAATACAACCTTTATCTCACATGGCGCGGTTTCCTTGATCGCGAACCGCCACGGCGTCCAGACCCCGATCGTCCTGGCGCACCTCCGACATTTCGATCTGAGGATTGGAAGTACGCGTTCGTTGGTTCACGCGACCGTTCTTCTGGAGCGATCCACCTGCCACCAATGAGGGTTTCGATGGATGGTGGCGCGGTAGACGAAATGGAACGAATCAGGATGGCGGATGTACCCGCCACTATTACAACATTCACCGTTGACTACCTGGCGTTTTCTTTGTCTCCTCCAACCGTTGCTGTGGTTATCGACTTTGATGGAGGGGGAAGATTTCAGGCAGAGATGACTGACGTCGACCCGAACGAAGTCAAAATCGGAGACCGCGTGGAAATGACATTCCGCCGCTTGTTCACCGCACAAGGCATTCACAACTACTTTTGGAAGGCTCGCGCACTCGCAGATTGAGCGGACATAACTAGTATCCGTGCACGGATACATCATTATCTACCAAACTGGTAGAACACGACAAAGGAAAAGGGACATGGCCTCTCATGGCATAAAGGACCAGGTCGCCATCGTCGGAATGGGCTGCACGCCCTTCGGCGAGCACTGGGATAAGGGCGCCGATGACATGCTCATCGACGCGGCACACGAGGCGTATGCCTCAGCTGGGGTAACCCAGGACGACGTTGATGCCTTCTGGCTAGGGACTATGGGATCGGGTGTATCAGGACTCACTCTCTCAAAGCCACTACAAATCGACTACAAACCGGTTAGCCGCGTAGAGAACATGTGCGCAACGGGATCAGAGGCATTCAGAAATGCTTGCTATGCAGTGGCGTCTGGTGCATATGACGTCGTTATGGCTATCGGAGTGGAAAAGCTCAAGGACAGCGGTTACTCCGGACTTACCGGAAGTCGGCCCCCAAGCGACGGAACCGATTCATCGCTTACGGCGCCAGCAACCTTCAGTCTTCTCGCGCCGGCCTACGCCCACAAGCACGGTCTCGACGAAGAGACGATGAAAGAAGTTCTTACCCGCATCGCTTGGAAGAACCACAAAAACGGTGCTCTGAACCCGCGGGCACAATTCCGCAAAGAAGTGGCTAAAGAGACCATCGCGGCCTCTCCGCTCGTAGCGGGCCCTCTGGGAATTTTTGATTGCTCAGGGGTAAGCGACGGTTCGGCAGCAGCCGTAATTGTGCGGGCAGAAGATGCCCATCGCTATACAGACAAGCCGCTCTATGTGAAGGCGTTGAGCTTTTCTTCTGGACCAGCAACCGGGGCCCTAGACCCAAGCTATGACTACACGACGTTCCGCGAAGTACGCACCTCAGCGGAGGAGGCCTATAAACAGGCCGGTATTAGCGATCCACGTAGTCAAATAGCGATGGCTGAGGTCCATGACTGCTTCACCCCGACTGAGTTGGTCCTTATGGAAGATTTGGGCTTCGCAGAAGAGGGAACAGCCTGGAAAGAGGCCCTCAACGGAACATTCGACCTTGACGGCGATCTGCCGGTAAACCCAGACGGCGGGCTCAAGAGCTTCGGCCACCCAATCGGCGCCTCCGGCTTGCGAATGCTATTTGAGTGTTGGCTGCAGCTAAGGGGCGAAGCACCTCCAGAGCGCCAGATTGACTCCGATCGGACACTTGGTTTAACTCATAACCTCGGTGGCCAACCCGGGGCTTGCGTGTCGTTCGTTGCGGTCGTCGGTTCCGAAGTGGGCTAGTTCCACCGAACGCTAACTATTCAACGACCGCTTGTCCCGGCCATGGGGGATGAGCGGTCGTTGCGCGTTCGAACGGCTACTCGACGCGTGCAGGGACTCCGCTTCAACTTCAGCAGGATTCAAGAGCCTTAATGACTTCAGCGGCTATGCCAGAAGCATCAAGACCCAACTCGGCGTGTATCTCGGCGGCGGCGCCGTGAGGCAAATATTCATCTGGAGTGCCCAACTGCAACAACCTAGGAATTTGACCCTGCCGGCGTTGCAAGGCATCTGCTACGAGACTGCCGAAGCCCCCAACTCTGCTGCCGTCCTCAACGGTGACAATGAGAGGCAACTCGATTACTGAACGAATCATGTCGCGGTCAACAGGTTTGAGAACCCTCGGATCCCAAATAGCTGCGTCAACGCCCTCTTGTGTGAGGAGATCCGCTGCGGCTTCTGCCGCCTGCAACATTGGTCCAGCCGCCAGGATCGCAACGTCACGCCCTTCTCTAACTTGTCGGGCACTTAATCCGTTTCCAACGACGTGTGACTCTTGAGCATTACCTTTGGGCCAACGGATTGCAACGGGCCCGTCGTCTATTTCAAGTGCCTGCTCCAACATTGCAGAAAGTTCTTGAATTGATGAGGGAGCCAAAATAGTCATTCCTGGTACCCGGGCGTACATAGCGATGTCATGAATCCCGTGATGTGACGCTCCATCTGGACCGGTTACTCCCGCCCTATCGATACAGATGATGACGGGCAGCCGATGCAATCCGATGTCGTACATCACTTGATCGAAGCCGCGCGCCAAGAAAGTTGAATAAATCGCTACGAACGGACGCAACCCTGCCCGGGCCATACCGGCAGCCGACGTCAGCGCATGCTGTTCGGCGATACCTACATCAAAGAAGCGGTCCGGATAACGATCCTGAAATGGGATTAGCCCTGTCGATCCAGGCATTGCAGCGGTAATGGCCACGACATCAGCGCGGCGGTCCGCTATGTCTAACAAAGCACTACTGAATTCGGAAGTGAAGTTCGCGCCTCCAGCAGAAGGTGAGTTACCGGTAGCGGGATCGAAGAGACCGATGTCGTGGAGGTGTTTTTCCTCGTCGGCTTCGGCGGGGGCGTAACCGCGTCCTTTATCGGTGAGGACGTGGACAACGATGGGGCCGTCTTCGTAGGACGAGGCATCGCGGAGAGCGGACTCCAGCGCGGCAATATCGTGCCCATCAATAGGACCCAGGTAACGGACCCCTAGCGTTTCGAAAAAAGCGGGCGGCTCCCACATCTCCCGCATTGCAGCCGCGGCTCCTGACAAACCACGCTTGACCTCGACGCCTAAAGGTAAACGGTCCAAAATGTTGGTCACCGCTTGCCGCCCCTTGAGGTAATTCGGGGACTGACGCAGCCGTGACATCACCGTTGCCAGCCTGCTTACCGTTGGAGCGTACGACCTTCCGTTGTCATTCAGAATTATGACTGCGCGCTGGCCATAGTGACCAAGGTTGTTCAGAGCTTCGAAGGCCATGCCTCCAGTCATCGAACCGTCGCCAATAATCGCGACGACTCGACGATGCTGGTGATCCGTCAGTTCAAAGCCAGTAGCGAGGCCCGACGCCCAACTTAAAGAAGCGGAAGCGTGACTGTTCTCAAGTAAGTCATGTTCGGATTCTGCGGGATTGGGATAGCCAGATAAGCCGTGCCTTTGCCGCAGCGTGTCAAATTCAGCCGCCCGACCTGTGAGGATTTTATGCACGTAGGCCTGATGGCCGGTATCCCACACAATCGCATCGCGAGGTGATTCGAAAATTCGATGCACGGCGATGGTTAACTCGACCGCACCCAAGTTGGATCCCAGATGACCCCCGGTGCGAGACACCGCATCAACCAAAAATTCTCGGATCTCTTCGCAAAGTTCTAAAAGCTGATCGTCGTCAAGTGCACGCAGATCTGCCGGACTCTGGATCTTCTCAATGTACATAAGGTTCGTTACTGGCGTTTCGTGGTACCGGTCACATTATCGGCTGACCGTCAGATGCCCCCGTCAGTTGTCGCGTTATTCATGTCGAACATTTGTCGATCTGCGATCCGATGAGCGAACCACATGCCTAGGGCTAATACAACCACGCCCGCGAGGCCATCAATCCAGTAATGGTTTGCGGTAACGATGATCCCAAAAAGAGTGGCCACCGGGTACAGCCACATGGCTACCCGAGCCGAGACAGTTTTCAAGACCGGCGCTATAGCGATGGTGCACCACGCGGCCCAAGCCAAATGCAGACTTGGCATCGCCGCCCATTGATTTGAAATGGCCTGCAACGTCCCTGAATCAAAAGACCACAATCCACCGTGGACCGACAGAGTGTCAACGAAAGAAAACTTGTTCATCGCTCCGCCATAAGGGGGCGGCGACGAAAGAAGCCGTGGCGGCATTAGAGGAAATGTGGCAAACCCGATCAGACCTAGGGCAGTAGTAATCGCAAGCCCGGTGCGGTAACGAATAAAGCGAAGGGGAAACCGGCGATAAAGAAATAGGCCAACACCGATGGTCACAACAAAGTGGAGACTGCCGTAGAACACGTTCCAGAACCACAAGAACCAACCCCAGTCCAGAAACCACTGTTGAAGGTCCTGCTCAAAGAAGAGACCAAGCCGTTTTTCGAATGCAATCACACGTTCGGCGTTTTTGGCCGCGGTGTCTGTCGTCGCGGCGAAAAATCCGTCAGAACCTAACTGGTTTCTCACCAGCCCATAGGCCAGATAGAAGCTCAATATGAACAGAGCTTCCTTCCACCAACGCATCCTGGCGACAATCACCTTGGACGCTTTCAAACTCTGGCCTTCGACTTCAGATGGCGTGATCCCAAAACAAAAGCTGGTACTCCCGTCAGGCTGGCAATGAGGGTAACGCCATACATCAAGAGACCTAACACCACGCTTTGGCCACTGCTAACCCCGAAATTATCAAGAAAGAGAACTAACGCAGCCTCGCGCACTCCTATTCCCCCAATCGCCACAGGAAGCACTTGTGCAATAAAGACCATTGGAATAAAAGCAAACCAGACGGTAGGCCCAAGGCGGATATCGACGGCGTTGGCGACGCAGACCACCGCAATCACCAAGCACATCTGAAAAGCGACTGCCACAGCTAGCAACCGAAGCATTGTGCCCGGTGCCTGCCGATAAATTTTGAGACCTCGATGAACAGCGGCAAGTGACCTTGTCACGCTGCTCTCTCCACTAAGGCGACCTCCAAAGCGCGGGTGTTCGGCCAGGTAGATAGTGAGTGACAGCAAAACGAGGGTTCCGATGGCGAGCCCCAGAGCAGCTTTCCCCCCTTTTGTGGAGACAAGTCCTGGATTGAAAACGAACGCAAGCAGCGTAATCAGAGGCAAGACGAGCCACCCCGTTAACCGTTCGATCACCACCGAAGCAAACGCGCTGGAGTGGTCGCGGATCTGGGCGCCCATTCGACTTACCCGCAAAATGTCGCCGCCAACAGTTGTGGGGAGAAAGTTCCCAACGAACTGGCCGGCCACGAAATAGTTCAATACATCCAAAAATTTTTGTGGTTTACCCAAGGTCCTACACACCTCTAGCCAACGAATTGACGCCAGACAAAATGCAGTCAACGTGGCTGCCAGTGATGCAACCATCCACAGCCAGCTTTCACTCCGCCAGTTGGGCCACCTCTGGAGGTCTGTTGCTGGGAAGCGTGTCAGCAGGACGGCCAGCATCGCAGCACTCGCGACAATACGCAGACCCAACGACGCCCTTTTCGGCAAACGTACATAGCGATAGATCTTCTGCGACACGAGAGAGCGAAGATTACGCTGCGCGAAGCCTTCTGAGAAGCCCGAAGCGGTCGCACTGCCGATACTGTGTCGCCAGAGCTAAACAAATGACCTCCAAAGAGAACGAATCATGAGTGAAAAAATGCTTGGTCCGCTACTGGACCGCGATCTGATCCAAGAGACCATTTCGACCGCGATGAGCAAGGGCGGCCAATGGGCCGAGGTATTCGTGGAAGATCGCCAAAGTGCATCTGCTGAATTTGACGAAGGACGAGTCGAGTCAATGGTGTCCAGCCGAGACCTGGGCGCTGGCATCCGCGTAACTGTGGGCGAGGCAACAGGCTTCGCCCACACTGCGGATCTTTCATTGGAAGGACTAAGAGAAGCGGCCCTTGCCGCCGCCGCAGCTGCTCGAGGAGGCAACCACATTGAACCGGTAGCGCTCCGTGGACAAGGAGCCTCGCTGAATCGCGCCGAGATCCTACCTTCGACGGTTTCGAAGGCCCGCAAGATCGAATTAACTAGACAAACCGATGCCGCAGCCCGCGAGGTCGACAGCGCGATTACTCAGGTCAGCGTCCGATATTCAGAAGGGCGTCGACGAATCTTGGTTGCCAATAGTGACGGTGTCTTCAATGGCGATGACCAAACTCGTATATTGCTGTCAGTCAACTGCGTGGCGAGCGGGGATCAAGGCTTGCAAACGGGCCGGGAAACTGTTGGATACACGGTTGGTTTCGAATTGTTTGATCAATACGACGTCGAAGCGATGGCCCGCCGTGCTGCGAGACGTGCGATAACCAAATTAGAGGCCCGTCCAGCTCCAAGTGGTCAATTGCCAGTAGTTATTCAACGCGGCGGGGGAGGGGTTCTTTTCCACGAGGCTTGCGGGCACGGTCTGGAAGCCGATCTAGTCGACAAAGGAGCTTCGGTTTTTCGTGATCGAATCGGCGAACTTGTTGCCTCGCCCACAGTCACCCTTGTTGACGATGGAACCATGGGATCTGAATGGGGAACTATCGCGATTGACGACGAAGGATGTCTCTCCCAGCGCAACGTTCTGATCGAAAACGGTGTGTTGACTGACTACATGTGGGACCACTCACGGAGTCGTTCCTCGGGAAGGGAACCTTCGGGAAATGGCCGACGTCAGAGCTATCAGCACATACCAATGGTGCGAATGACCAATACCTTCGTGATGAACGGCGAAATAGAGCCCGAGGACATCGTTTCTGACACAGAAAAGGGTGTATATGTTGCGCAGTTAGGAGGTGGGCAGGTCAATACCGCTACAGGTGATTTTGTCTTCGGCATGACTGAGGCATATCTCATCGAGGATGGACGGATAACGGCACCTCTCCGTGAAAGCAACCTGATTGGCAACGGCCCCGATGTATTACAAAACATTGAACTCATAGGCAATGATTTCGCAATGGGTAGTCCCGGCACCTGTGGCAAAGATGGCCAGGGCGTTCCGGTAGGCGACGGGCAACCGACTTTGAGAGTTGCTTCGCTCACCATCGGGGGTACAGCAAGTTGAAAAACACGGCCGAGCTTCCGGATCTCGCACAAGGACTTTTAGCCGGAGCGCGCGAGAATGAACAGTTCGAGGTGTGTCTCTCTCGAGGTCGTTCCACCACTGTGAAGGCGTATCTCGGACAAATCGAATCCGTTCGTTCCGGAGCATCCCAGGCCGTCGGGGTGCGCATAGTGGTCGATGGTCGGCAAGGATTTGCAACAGCGGGTTCACTTGATCCCGAGGTCCTTAAGCAGGTCGTCAAGGAAGCCCGAGAAAACTTACAGTTCGCCGAAAGCGACCCGGATCAAGGAATTGCGATTCCTGACGGAGTAGCTCCCCCGGGTCTTGACCTCACCGATCCGGCAGTTCTTCAGTTGACGGAGGAAGATAGAGCGGCTGTCGCAATCGAATTAGAACGACGGTGCCTTTCCTCCGATTCGCGAATTACCGGTGTTCGTTCCGCTGCTTGGTCTGATGGTTGGGGAGAGTTCGCTCTAGCGTCAACATCAGGGATTGCGGTTCAGAGCGAGGGAGGCAGTTGTTCGGTTGGCGTTCAACCACTTGCGATGCAGGGCACCGAAACCCAGATCGGCTACGCCGGTGACGCTGCTCGGCGGCCAGACGCATTAGATCTCGATCGTGTTGTTAGCGAAGCGGTCGAAGACGCAACGAGAATGCTGGGGGCAACTAAACCTTCCAGTGAAAAAGTGACCGTGGTTTTGGAACCATCGGTGGCGGCAGCATTTCTTGGAACTGTGGTGGGTGCATTGACAGGAGAGCGAGTGATCAAAGGTAGATCGCCATTTGCTGAACGCTTAGGCGAGCAAATTGCTGTCGCACAACTCACTTTGGTAGATGACCCAACCAATATCGAATCGTTAGGGGCCGACAATCACGATGGTGAAGGGCTAGCAGCGCGACGAAACGTCATTGTCGATTCAGGCGTACTGTCCCAGTTCCTGCACAACTCATACACCGGTCGCCGCGCTGGAACCAGCTCCACAGGGTCTGCAGTTCGGGGCCCCCGATCGACGCCGAGTGTTGGTATCCATGCGCTTTCGATTGCGCCCGGAGTTAACAATAGAGACGAGCTTTTCGCGAAAATCAAAAAAGGTGTTTTCATTCGAGGTGTTAACGGTCTTCATAGCGGGGTCAACCCGGTCAGCGGCGACTTTTCCGTAGGCGCGTATGGCCAACGCATTCAAAACGGCGCTCTCGGCGAACCATTCCGTGAAGCGACCATAGCGTCGACGCTCCAAAGGATGCTGCTCGACATCGTCGAAATTGGCGGCGACTTTGAGTTTCTTCCCAGTGGAACGGGAATGACTTCAATAGCAATTGCTGATGTTGCACTTTCTGGGATCTAGTTCTTGTGGGCACAAGCCACTAGGCCATTGGTACCCTGCTGGCCGTGCCCACCACACCCACCACTGAAGCGTTAAGTCGTCACCCCCACCTTGGCGACCCGTGTCCTCAGGGTTGGGTTCGAGTGGACTTTCATTCCCACACCATGTGGTCTGGCGATTCCACGACCACGCCCGATGAAATTATAGAAAGTGTGGCCGCGGCTGGGATTGATGTGCTTTGTATAACCGATCACAATTCCATCAAAGGTGCTATTGAACTTAAGGAAAGTCTTCCTTGTCGCGTAGTCGTCGGAGAAGAGATGAGAACACATGCAGGCGAAATCATCGGCTTGTTTCTCAAGGAACGAATTCCACAGGGCATTCGGCCAGAAGACGCTGCAAAAAATATTCGAGAACAGGGCGGACTTGTCTACATTCCGCACCCCTTTGACCCGTTGCGCAATAACTTGCGGCAGGAAGTGCTCGATGAATTAGTGAATAACGACCTCGTGGATGGCATCGAAATTCTCAACGGTAAGACCAGCCTTCGAAGCCTGAACGACAAAGCGTCCGCGTACGCAGCCAAACACGATCTAGCGACGGGTGCGGGAAGTGACGCCCACGTAGCAGAAGCCATAGGTGCCGCTTATTTAGAAATGCCGGATTTCGATAGCCCGAAAGAGTTTCTATCCTCGATGCGACTGGGCCGGGCAGTAGGACACCACTACGACCCCCCGAGACGCTGGCGACCGCGTATCGTTCCTTCGACAGCGGACTGACCGCTCTTCTCGCTACCCGCGGCCACAACTATGCCGATCTTCCATGCAATTGTTTTAGGTATCACCCAGGGACTTACTGAGTTCTTCCCAGTGTCCTCAAGCGGCCATCTTGAGTTAGTTCCTTGGCTTTTTCAATGGAACCACTTCGAGGGTGACAGCAGAATGGAAAACACCTTTGATGTTGCCCTCCACCTGGGCACATTGAGTGGCCTGGTCGTGTGTCTTTGGGGGGACGTACAGCGCCATGCCCGAGCGGGCCTCGGCGCATTGGTTGGCCGCCAACCTTGGGACACCGACGCCAAGATTGGGTGGCTGCTGCTTTTATCGGCGGCCCCAGCGGCGATTGCGGCCACCTTGCTTGAGCCGTTTTTACTCAAACTGAGCGACCGCATAGGAATCATCTTGATTGGGTTGGCTCTCTTTGGGCTTTTGCTTTGGCTCGTCGATAGCCAAGCGCGAGGCCAGCGATCTTTCCGCGATTTTTCTGGTCGAGACGCGCTCAAAATAGGCACCGCTCAATCCTTGGCGTTACTACCTGGAGTAAGTCGTTCGGGCATTACGATCACCGTTGCTCGGATCACCGGTTACGACCGACCCCACGCGGCACGTCTCGCATTCTTAATGGGCATACCCATAATTGCGGGTGCCGGCTTACATCGCTCTTACGGCGTGCTCTCCGATGGGCTTCCCGCGGGAATGTGGCCCGCCTTGATTGCGGGAACACTGACCGCAGCTATTACGGGCTGGGTAGCCCTCAAGTTCACCCTTCGCTGGGTGCAATCTCACAGT
>DCYM01000201.1 GCA_002331465.1 Candidatus Neomicrothrix sp. UBA2110
TCAGGTGTTACGTCAGCTGGGCCGACGCCCGGTGCCGTTTCAAACAACTTCTCGTAGTCCCATATGTCGGCGGTACCTTCACCGGCAAGGCAAACCAACTTGTCGCGCCACGGCGCTAACTCAGTCACGTCGAAAATCGGCAGAAAATCGGCTTCAACGAAGACCAGTTCGCAAGCCGAGTCCTCAAGGATGTGCGCAATCTCTACCGGGGCTAGCCGCCAGTTAACAGGAACGGCGACGACACCCGCATGAAAGGCTCCCCATTTCAGTTCATCAAAACGAATTGAGTTGCGGGCATAGATTGCTACACGTTCACCAGATTTAATTCCCAGTCCACGAAGCAAGCCTGCAGCAACGGTGATTCGCTCACCGAAATCTCGCCAGTTGGTGTCGCCTTGACTGTCGCGCATGGCTGGCCGCTTACCAAAGTGACGTCCGACACGGGTCATCGCTTCACCCAGCGTTGGCATCATGAGTGTGTCCTCGAAATTTGTCCCGGGTCCGGACCAGGCTTCATCGCTTCGTCGGTGGCGGATCGCCCTTGTAGAGATTCTTCACTCCACCCTCTAGGTACGAGGCTGCTGCAGCATCCTTGAAACGAGCCGATGCCTCATATTCCTCTATGGGATATTCATCATGTTCGGCCACCACTCGGATCTCGGTCACGTCCCGGATGTCAAGCCCCAAACGGTCCGCTATTTCAGCGTCCGACAAACCGCGTTTTCTGGTGCCATCGTTTGGCAAAAACTCGTTGATATCAACTTGGTAAGAATTGGTAAGAGCCAACACCTCAGCTCTGTAGCGGTCGTACAGGTCTGGATCGACGACGTGAAAACCGTTGAGTTCTCCTCGCTCTATCGGGCTGCTCATATAAGCACCCGCTGTTCCGTGCCCACGGGGCATGCACGAATACATTCGAAGCACTGCCCTTGGCTGACTCCTGAGTATGTGATCGACCACATCGTCCGGGTAAAGAAACTGCCATACAGGATCATCTTCCGTTTTCTGGCGTCAGGCTCGCCCAGAGCTCGTTCCAGAGCGGCCTGATAGCCGGGAGTCCAGTAGTGATAAACCCGGTCGCGGCATCTGTCTTCGTCATAGCGCCGCTTGATCACCAACCCTTCTTGGATTTCACCTCCCAAGCAGCCACCATCGTCGATTGGGCAAACCGCCATGCACGGAGTCGTCCCTTTTTCATCCCACATCTCCACGCACTGTGGCGCGGGACAAGCAGCCTCTTGTAGTGGTCCGTCGACTGGAAGGGGAAGCGTGGTCAAAATCACGGTTAAGTAGAGAAACCCATAGGTAGGGTCAAGAACCGGCCCAGCCAAACTTGGGCTGCCTGCCCCTGCGGCGATGGCGGCAGCTTTAAAATCAAGGAACGCCTTGTCGTCTTGATCTGTGGCCGTCGGAACGTTAAGCGCGTAGTACCCGTATGTGTCTTCGATGTGTCGGGCGACAGAACTACCCAAGGCAACCATGCGGTCCGCTGTGCCGACGGTTTCCATCACTTCAACCCGAGGGCTTTGCCATTCGGCGGCGCGAGGGGCAGCTCCTCCCAGCACGATCATCGACTTAACGCCTGTCAATAGGTCTGATGGGCGAAGACCGGGTTCAGCGTCTTCGAGAAGAGCTGGGTCGCCTACTCGTGCGACTTCGGCACCCCTTTTGCGGGCCATTTCAAGTATTCCAGACTTGATCGATACCCAATCCAGTTCATCCATCATTTCAACTTTCGTCGGTAACGACCTACGGGACAGACACGCATGCACTCAAAGCACTGAGAGACACTCTCCTTATACCTACCGATCGATGACATGTTTCTTCGAAAATCGTCCGAGTAGATCAGTTCTCGTCGTTCGTCAGCGTCATCGATTCCGGTCAAGATATCGACCTGCTTGATGTGACCCCGTATTCCAAAGTTCATGGCGCGGGTAGAGCAACGTTCTCGATCGAAGAAACTGCTCGTGATCTCACCGTCTTCGATCGTGGCGTCAATGCAGCCACCTTCATCGGCCGGGCACACCGCCATGCAAGGCGTCTTCCCTTCCATCTCGTACATGCGCACACATGATCGAGCAGGGCACACATTCTCTTCGAGTTGGTGATCCGGCGTTAGCCGCATAGTGGTGATAGCAGCCGCGAAAAACATGATCCCATAGGTCGGGTTAAGAATGATGTTTGCAGCTATGGACCTGGTGCCTAGCCCGGCTAACACGGCTGAAAGCATCATGCTGAGCGGCGGTTGTTGGCCAGAAGTAGGCAATGCTGGGGCGTGCATAGCTAAATAGCCATGAGTTCGTTCTATATGTTCAGCAATAACGATCGATGCGACGTTTTCGCGAAAGTCATAGCCGGTGATCTCCATCAGCCGCCGATTGGGGCTTTGCCAGGCCGCATTTGTTGGGCCGAGGGACGCTGACACAACGACGCTTTGGGCACCTGGAAGAAAATCCTCCGGCCTGTGACCTACCGGGACATACTCGTTGAACGCATCTGCCGAAGCGACACCCACGAGCGTTGCGCCCGCTGTTATCCCAACTTGTTTGATGGCGTTTGTTACGACCTCTAGGTCCCTGGGATCAGTCGCTTCGACTTCACCCTCAACTGTCGTCATAAGTCCCCTAATGTTGGGCTCCCCACGAGCACCTCGCTGTACCTCTATTTTAATGCAAATGTGCGATGCGCGGGTAGCTGCGACGCGTTGCCGAAACTGACCCGTGAGATGCCTAGGGGCAAGTGCTTACATCGGGGCGTTAGTTCGTTCTTCCATAGAAGGTTTCAAGTGCCGACCTCGATAGCCCGACACCGGGCTCATCGTTGTACGCAAACACTGCAAGGACACGGGTGACTGAACCTTCCGTCGGCGTCACCCGATGCAAGGCATTCCGACCTCTAAATAGCACTAGGTCACC
>DCYM01000101.1:0-790 GCA_002331465.1 Candidatus Neomicrothrix sp. UBA2110
TGTTTACGCCAATTGCCGTCGCGCCAATCAATAGCTTCTTTCGTTCTTGCCCGATGCAGTTGACGTTGACACGCGGGGCCGCCAGTCCCCATCCGTGCGACATGAACTTCCTCAACTCGTTCGAATCTTGAGCCGGCGTGGCGGGCGAGTAAGCAACTCAGGCCTGGGGAAAAAGATGCACCGATGATTATTGACCGATCCGCTTTAGTCGCTGCAGCATCAAGATCTAATAACGCCTCGACATCTTTAATTGAGTCAGAAACCGAAACAACATGGGAGCCATTTCCAAGAGCTTCGTCTGCTAATTCCGCGTGGCCTCCAGTCGGTTGAGCCAATACGGTCACGTCAACTGAAGGGAGCGGCCCTGGCGCAATGACCTCTACGTCAACCCCGATGAGCTGACGGACGAACCCACGCAGCCGCTCAGGGCGTCGCGACCCAAGAATCAGTCGCTCAACCACTCCCGAAGCTGCCAATTGTCGAGCAACACCTCGGCCAACGACACCGGCACCTATTACGGCAACTGTGGTCACGTCAGCGAAAATCCGGTCCGCTGAGTTGGCGCCAGCTTCCTTGTCGGGGAGGGACGCCACCGGAGCCTCTCAACCTCAAAACGGCGGCAACTGCTGCCCCCACACTTGCTGCTAGTAAAGCTCGGCGTAGTACGCGCATAACTACCTCGGCCATAAGGATCCGCCCTATTGAAGTTTCCTAGAACGGATTGTTCGGAACGTGGGGCTAGCTGGAGTCGAACCAGCGACCTCACCCTTATCAGGGGTGCGCTCTAACC
>DCYM01000101.1:1102-5166 GCA_002331465.1 Candidatus Neomicrothrix sp. UBA2110
TTATCAGGGGTGCGCTCTAACCAACTGAGCTATAGCCCCGAACGAATTGCTGATGGTAGCGGCGGGGAGGTTAAGTAGCCAACGTTAGTTTCCTTGCAAGGGAGGTTGGTCTTCTTCCAAAAGGGTGACGCGGACTCCGCCTACGAGGTCACTAATCAGGTTAAACACGATGGTCAAAAGAACATTTAGTGCGATCCCGGCAACAAATAACACTGCTCCAATGACCGTCGCTCTTCGAAAAATTTCCTCTCCATTGATTTCCCAAATTTCATATGAACCGACCTCAGCTACAAAAGATTCGATATTGGAAATTACGCCAGATTGGACAGCCGCCGTCCACAAAAGGTAGCCAGCCAAAACTGTGGCTCCGTAGAGGCAAGCGTAAAGCACCACTGAAACTTTCAGCACTGACCACGGGTCGACGTGTCGAATTGTGCGGCGGGTTCTTCGAACGCGCGCCCGCCGGCGCCTCAACCAACCAAGGTCGCCTTCGTCAGTCACTACTGGCTCGTCTACCACTGGGGAAGAACTAGGAAGAATCGGACGATAAGCCGTGGGTTGGTCTGTTGGGGCACCAACCGATTCAACCGGCAGTTCCGGCGCGTCAACTAGCGGCACAACCCCGGTGGTATCAGCTAGTTCTGAGTCTTCATTGGCTGCATCACGTTTTCGTTGACGTGCTGGGGGTCGCCGAACCACAGTACGTTCTTGACGCTCCGCCGGATCCTGGGTCTCTGTGCCATCGTCACGGAATTTTTTCTTTTTCCTTAACCCCCTCCTGCCTTCGTTGTCACTTGTTAAGCCAATAGCTCGAGCGAAAGTTTCGTCGTCAACACCATCAACAGGCGCATTTTTTCGATCTGGTTTATCAGACTCGGCCACGCGTCGAAGTGTACGGGAGGCTCATGCGTCCCTGGTCGCGACTCAACTCACCGCGCCAAATTCCACTTTTTCTTCCACTTCATCTTCAATGGTGACCGGCGCCAACGCAGCCACAGTTTCCTCGTCACCAACGTTCATCACTTTTACTCCAGTGGCATCGCGTCGTTGTTCAGCAATCTCTGACACAGAAGTTCGTATAAGTACACCACCAGAAGAAACCAGGATCACTTCGTCTTCGAGGTCAACCATGCGGGCACCGACCACAGCAGCACCGCGTGCTTCGGTGAGTTTGATCCCTTTTACCCCCATGGTGCCGCGCCCCTTGCGAGGGTAGGCCTCGATTGGAGTGCGTTTCCCGTACCCGCCTTCTGTAACTGTAAGAAGGTGCCGTTGGTCGTTTTCTGAGATCGCCACCGCCGCCACTACAACATCATTTTCTCTTAATCGCATCCCTCGAACACCGCCGGCGCTTCGCCCCATCGGTCGTACCTGGGTACCTGAGAAGCGGATGGCTTGTCCTTTGCTGCTCACCAGCACGATGTCATCACTTGCGCGAACTTGGATAACGCGGACCAATTCATCACCTTCGCGCAAGTTGATGGCGATCAGGCCATTCGTCCGAGTCTTGTCATATTCGGTGAACGCCGTCTTTTTGACTACACCTTTTCGGGTCACAAAAAGCAGGTACTCGTCAGCTGTGAATTCGTCTGTATCGATTACAGCCTCAACGACTTCGCCTGGTTCTAATTGCAACAAGTTCACCACGGCGGTCCCACGCGCGGTCCGATCCATCATGGGCACTTGGTAGGCCTTGAGCCGGTATACCTTGCCCCGATTGGTGAAAAAAAGTAGATACGAGTGGGTAGTGGTAGTGAGAACACGAACCAAAATATCGTCGTCTTTTAATCGCGCTCCTTGGACACCTCTCCCTCCCCGTCCCTGAGTGCGAAATGAGTCGGCAGTAACCGATTTGATGTAACCACCTTTGCTGAGCGTTACCACTACGGGTTCGTCGTCGATGAGGTCTTCAATCTCCATGTCACCAGCATCGAACACGATTTGAGACCGTCGCGGTGTGTCATGCTCAACCCGAACTTCGTTTAGCTCTTCCTTAATCACAGAGCGAAGCTGAGTCTCACTGTTGAGAATGCCTTCGAGTTCTTCGATTCGGGCACGTAACTCGACGAGTTCTTCTTCCAGTCGGGTTCTCCCAAGCCTGGTGAGGCGCCCTAACTGCATATCGAGGATGTGATTCGCTTGACGTTCGCTAAAGGAGAGTGGCTCACCTTGGAGATCAGCGAGCGCTGATGCACGATCTTCGCTACCGCGTATGAGGGCGATGATGTCATCAATAAGATCCAGCGCCCGAACAAGACCTTCAACAATATGGGCCCGATCCCGAGCTTGCCCTAGCCGATACTCCGAACGCCGCGTAACAACATCAATCTGGTGATCAACGTACGCCACGAGTGCGTCACGCAGATTAAGAGTCCTCGGTACCCCATCGATTAACGCCACGATGTTCGCGGCAAAGCTGCTCTGCAGGGGGGTGTGTTTGAACAGATTGTTCAAGACCACATTGGCTGGCGCATCTCGCTTAAGTTCAATAACGAACCGTGTCTCGCCTTTAGCGGACTCATTTCGCAATTCCCGGATGCCGTCGATAATTTTCCGATCCACGGCATCTGCAATTTTCTGTTCGATGTTCTCGACAGATGTTTGGTACGGAATTTCGGTGACCACAATTTGGGTATTCCGGCCATCTTCAATTATTTCCGCGCGGGCACGAATTCGAACCGATCCACGGCCCGTCATAAACGCACTCGTTAGACCTGCGCGTCCCATAATCAATCCGCCGGTCGGAAAGTCAGGACCTTGGACAAATTCCATAAGGTCGGTAACCGTCGCCTCGGGGTTGTCGATGAGGTGAAGTGTGGCGTCGATGACTTCAGTCAAATTATGTGTCGGAATATTGGTGGCCATGCCAACTGCTATGCCTTGGCTTCCGTTTACCAACAAGTTGGGAAAGCGAGCTGGCATAACTAGCGGTTCTTCTTTGGAACCGTCAAAGTTTGGGATCAGATCGACAGTATCTTCGTCGATACTTTCCACCATTCGCATCGCAAGATCGGTGAGTCGACATTCGGTGTACCGGTATGCCGCTGGGGGATCACTGGGCGATCCAAAGTTGCCGTGCGGGTCGATCAAAGTGTTAGCCAAGCTAAAAGTCTGGCCCATTCTCACCATTGCGTCGTAGATGGCAGAGTCACCATGCGGGTGATAATTGCCGATGACGTCGCCTACAACGGTCGCGCACTTTTTATGTGGGCGATCGGGTCGCATACCTGTCGAAAACATCGACCAAAGGATGCGCCGATGAACCGGCTTCAACCCATCTCGAGCGTCAGGTAGTGCTCGTGCAGTGATAACCGACATCGCGTATTCAAGGAACGACTGTTCCATCTCGTGTTGAATTGCGATCGGTTGCACCGACAGATGTGATTCACCATCTGATGTTTGACCGTCTGGGGGTGGAAGATCAGTCATGTCCGTTAGATATCTAAGAATCGCACGTCATGAGCGTTGGTCTGAATAAATCCCTTACGGCTCTCGACATGTTCGCCCATTAAGACACTAAAAATGTTGTCCGCTATTGATGCTTCGTCAACGGTTACTTGCAGCAGTGTTCGCTTTTCGGGATCCAGAGTGGTTGTCCACAACTCGTCCGCGTCCATTTCTCCTAAACCTTTAAGACGTTGAAAATCGTTCTTATGGTTGGGACGTTCGTTTAAAAACTCGTCTTTCGCGCGGTCATCTTTGAGGTACACCGTGTCACTCCCCACCTTTGTCGAATAGAGCGGGGGCTGAGCAATGTATACGTAGCCTCCTAGAACCAGATCCTTCATTTGCCGCCAAAAGAACGTAAGGAGGAGAGTCCGAATGTGGCTTCCGTCAACGTCGGCGTCACAAAGAAGAACCACTTTGTGGTAGCGAATCTTCTCAACTGCGAAGTTACCTTCGCCTACTCCTGCTCCAATCGCGGAAATCAACGCTTGCACCTCGGTGTTTTGGTACATCTTTTCCAGTCGACCACCGAGACGTTCAACGTTGAGGATCTTCCCGCGTATAGGAAGAATGGCCATAACTCTGGGATCTCTTGCGTCTTTAGCAGAGCCACCTGC
>DCYM01000006.1:0-1593 GCA_002331465.1 Candidatus Neomicrothrix sp. UBA2110
TTTAGGAATAGACGCTTGGGAAACTGAAGTTTCTCGGCCTGAGAAACAAGGTCAGGGCCCTTCACCTTTTTGGGGCCAGATAGTGAAGGAAGGGGAACGGGTAGCGCTAGGTCGTAGTCGAAAGGACCCTGAAGATGCTTCTCGACATCACTCGGTTTCCCAACCTCGACATCGCCTGTTGCACCGCTGTATCCGCGAACATTTTGGCGCTGTTGGCCATGAGCCCATCAAGATCATCGGTGTAAGTTCCAGCGGCCCATAGTCCTGTCATATCTCCCGCCGCAATCATCTGAATTTGGCGAAGACCGGTCACGCCATTGCCCTCCATGTGGGCCCAGGTGTCGTCCATACCCTGCTGAATTTCTGCGTCCGTTTGCTGGCTAGGAGATTCAATTATCAGGGTGGTTCCGTATTCGCCGGTCAACTCACCTCGTTGTGCTCGAATGACACCCAATGAACGGCCCACCACCTGAACACCAGCCTTGGCCATTGTTTCGCCTACTCGCTGATCAGAATTCAGAGACTTCTCAGCTGACGCTGCGTCCATTATCGAGTCGAATGTGGCCGATGCAAAACAGAGTCCAGCCCGATCTCCGCCATAAATTGTCTGAGCGAGGCGAACCTCTCCTGCTCCAAGATCGAGGAATAGTCCCTTGAGTCGACTATCGAACTCACTCGCAAAGGCCGAAACGTTTTCGGCTCGTGCCTGGATACCAACTAAGTAACTCATTAGGTCCACCTTCTTCGTCGAATGTCACAACATAGGCGAATTCCGGGGTCCTAGAGCCTTCAGAACATCCTGAAAACGGCTGAGAACGCTTCCTGTGTGGAGCGCTTGGGGCTTTTTGTCGCGTTTTGAATCACTAGAGGATTCTCCAGTGAAGTGGGTGCATTTCGACGTACCCAGGGTTTTGTTGTGCTGGTTGAACGGTTCTTAACAGCACACCAACCAGCAGTACGAAGATTGCGTAAATGACTGGTAGCTAACGAGCGACCTAGATTCGGTCTTCGCCCTGGGTTACTAGGACCAAGGTGTCCTCAACGGCGGTCTCCACGTGGGTCTCACCTGCGTCAACGAAATAACAGCTTCCCGCCGTGACTTCACGGTCAGGTTCACCTTCTTGTTCAACTCTCATGCTCCCCTCCAACACCATCACCTGCACCCACTTGGTGTGGTGATGGGGTGGCACGGCGCATCCGGCGGGCATACGAAAGAAGCCAGAGCGAACGTCGTAGTCGCCTTCGAAGACAGATGCCTTGGACATCGTCGCGCCGAACACGTCAACGTCGTTCCACTGCAGCTCGTCCAACTGAAGGTACTTGCTCATGGATTCATCTTAGTTAAGCGGGCCCCCTTCGAACACACCTGAAATTGTCCGAGAGCGCTTTCCTGTGCGGAGCATTTTCGCTCCCTCGGGCTTTGGAATCGGGTCGGGGGGCTACGCCATCTAACCTCCGTCTGCCGCTGACGGTCAGACGGAGGTTAGAGATTCAGGCCCGGTCGCTGATACGAGGCGGTTCAATCCACGGTTGAGCGATCTCCATCCACTCCGTAGCAAGCGTTCCCGTAGTTTCGATCGTCGATTCGATCAG
>DCYM01000006.1:1942-3521 GCA_002331465.1 Candidatus Neomicrothrix sp. UBA2110
GTTCGTCGCGTCAGAACCTTGCAGAACTCATATGCACTAGCCGTCACTATGTTTGTTGCGTCGTCGGGTCCCCAGGACCAAAGGTCTCCGCTCGGGCTGGTTAATTCCACCCGGACCGGTTCATTCGGTGGCTCCAATCCACGATTCACATAGCTGAAGTCACGAGTGACGACACCCAGGTGTGCAATGTTGCGCAATCGATCTGTCCGGGGGTACTCGACACCGAAGCTGTCAGCCAAATCGTGGGAATGCGTCCATGTTTCCATCAGCCGACCGGTCGCCATCGATCGCGCACCGATTTCTGGGCCAATCCAGGCAATTCGATCCTTGGGGTTCCGTCTGCGTAGTGCGTCGATCATCGCTGTCCGACCGTCAAGGAACCATTGCCAAAGGTCGCGGCCCGACATCGCCCGAACCTCCAAGCCGACCAGCTCATTGAGCGAGATCTCGCCTTTCAACAGCCGACCGTGAGCGATAGCAAATGAGGCCGCATCGGTGAGCGTGAGGTGGCCAAACCAATCGGCTGCGCCGAGATGAAGGATGGTCTCGTGGCTGTCCCATCCCTCAGCGACGGTTGGGGCCCGCCATTGCTCCTCCGTCAAAGAGCCAACGACGGCGATCAGTGCCGCCGTTTCAGCGTCGAGGTCGTCACAAATCTGATCCATTGTCGGAGACTAGTTCTTCGATGTTAGGAACAGCTTCAGCCATACGCGAAAGAGTCAGGCTGTCTTAGATTTAGCTTCTGGCTTGACGTAAGGCGTAAAACGCAACAGCGGCAGCGTTTCCAACGTTAAGGGAGTCAGCGCTTCCCGACGTTGGAATCCTTACTCGTCTGGTCGCTGCCGACATTGTCTCTTCCGTGAGCCCTGGGCCTTCAGCGCCCAGGATTAGTGCGACCCTGTCATCGAGTGAATACTCCAGCGTGGCTATATCAATCGCGTGATGGTTGGGAGTCATCGCCAATACCTCAACCCCGGCCTGTTTGACTGTGGTTACACCTTCGACCATGTCGGTGAGCCATGCGTAGGGGATGGCGAAACCTTCTCCCATTGACACCCGACAACATCTACGCGACAGAGGGTCGATTGAGTCGGGACTGAGAAGTAGTGCGTCAATGTCGAGGCTTGCCGCGCATCGCATAATGGTTCCCAGGTTTGTTGGGTTGTTGACGCCTTCAACAATGACGAACGATTTCACCGATGTGTCGGCGATGAGATCTTGCGGGGCGTGTAACTCTTTGCGGTAGAAGCAGCCGAGGGCACCCCGGTAGGAGCGGTATCCAGCTATTTGTTCAAGTACCTGTTCCTCCGCAGCGAATACATCGACAGCATCGAACTCTTTGGGAAGCGGTTGGGTTCTTTTGGCGTCGATGAGGACCGAATGCAATGCGTATCCAGCAGCCACCGCTCGGTCGATAACGACGTCACCTTCGGCAATGAACACGCCGGCCATGTCACCACCTGGGGATTCACGTCGTTGTCTCAACGCTTTGTCTCGCAATCCCTGGAACACGGCGATGCGGGGATCTGTTGGTTCGTGTACTCCGAAAATCACTACGTCGTTCCGATCAAGACCACTC
>DCYM01000184.1 GCA_002331465.1 Candidatus Neomicrothrix sp. UBA2110
CGAGGAGAGTGTGGGGGAGGGTGTGAGTCGGCGGGTTGACTTGCTGAGTGTGCCTCTTGCGTCGCTAGGAGTTGGGGCTTTACTTCTTGCTGTTGTGCAGGGACGCGACTGGGGCTGGACGTCGTCGCCAACCCTTATCGCGTGTTTAGTTGGCCTGGCTTTGCTGCTGGCCTTCACGGTGCGATCCAGTGTTCACCCTGAGCCGTTGTTTGACCTCAAGTTATTCAAGGTTCGGTCCTACACCGTTGCCAACATTGGTTCGGTGTTTTTCCTCGTGGCTTTTTTCAGTTGGCTAATTGTCCTGCCCGAATATCTTCAACGGGTGTGGGGTTGGTCGGTGCTGAAATCGGGATTCGCGATTGCTCCCGGCCCAGTGATCTCAAGTTTTCTTTCAGTAACAAATGGCCGCTTGGCAGGACGTATCGGCCACCGCCCCATCCTCATGGCGGGGGGCGTCTTCGGCATTTTTGCCTGCGTGCTGCATCTTGTCTTCACAGGAACCACGCCAAGTTTCCTCGGTGGGCTGCTGTTCGCGAATCTGTTAATGGGAGTTGCCGCTGGTTGTAGCTTCTCAATGCTGGTCGGCGCTTCGATGCGTGACATACAGCCAGCGCGCTTTGGAATGGCCGGTGCTGGCCGAACCACGGTCTTCCAGTTGGCTGTCGGCGTTGGCGTCGCTGTTGCGATCGGTGTCGTTGGACGCCCGGGCGGTCCGGCAGAGGCACTGAGCAATATGCGTATCGTGTGGTGGATCGCACTGACCATGTATGCGTGCCAAGTCGTGTTGTTCGCTGTCGCCTATCCCGATGAGCTCTCAAGTCCTCTCATCAGAAAACAAACGACCCTAAGCCCGCATCGCTTACCGGATGTGTTCCGAGTGAGTTCTGTTGTTAAAGAGATTAAAGAATGAAACCGAAACAGTTTGGAACCATTTAGAACTCTTAAAAACCGCGTGCTCGCGACCAGCGGACATCATTTGGCGCGTGTCGGACGCTCAACGAAAAGCCTAGGGTGGTTGCATGGGTGTGGAGGACATTTTTCGCTTTGGTGATACCGATCGCGAAATTGCGTTCCATCCATTGACTTGTGAAGCTCTCAGGATCCTGAACGTTGAACAGATCGAACTGTTCAACAGCGTTGGGTATCTCAGAGGGTTGCCAGGTTTAGGACACGACGAAATAGTTGAACTTCGCCAGTATCTGGATTGGCTTATCGACGAGGTGATATCGGCTGATGACCGTCGAAACAGCTATTCGATCAATCAGTATCACCAGGTGTGTGGTCCCCTCTGGGACTTGATTCACACACCAATTTTCGTGAGTTACGTCACAGACGTTCTCGGCCCGGAAGCGGTGTGTTGGAGTACCCACATGTTCTGCAAACTACCTGAGGACATCATGGAGGTACCGCTTCATCAAGATGCAAACTATTGGCCCTTTACCCCGACAAAATCCGTCACTATTTGGCTTGCGATCGATGATGTCAACCAGGAAAACGCAGCAATGCAGTTCGTACCTGGCAGCCATCTCGTTGGTGACCTTGAGCATGTGGAACTCCCTCTAGACGGCTCAGTGGTTCTCAACAGGCGAGTAGCGGCTCACGAGACCTACGACACCCTTGTTTCGAACGAACTCCAGGCGGGTGACGTGTCTCTTCATAGCGACCTGCTGCTTCATGGCTCACCCGCTAACTCCAGCAACCGCCGCAGATGCGGCATTGCTTTGCGCTACATAGCTGCGAGTGTGCGGACGGTACTCGGGGAAGAAAGTTGGACTCACAGTGCTGTCCATGTCGAGAGCGGCGACCCATCAGGTTATTGGCCTAACCGCCCCCGACCCGCGGTGGATGAACCACACAAAATGGCGCGTTTCTTGGGCGGATTCGATGGCAACACGTAAACGCTGTCGAACCATGAACGTCGGGTGACTCGATAGCGATCCGTGATCGCTCAACTTCTCTTTTCGAGAAGACCGCTGGCCGGAAACTACGCCTCTTCAGCAGCAATAATCACCAAGAGTTCGCCGTTATCGACCTGATCTCCCACCGCAACGCAAACTTCAGCGACAGCACCATCGAACGCGGCAGCAATTTGATGCTCCATCTTCATCGCTTCCATAAGAACCAGCAGTTGGCCAGCGCTGACTGAGTCGCCCTCCGCGACGTCGATAGCCAAGATTTTGCCAGGCATTGGTGCAGTCAATCCGCCTTCCACATCGGCAATGTCTGGTTCAGGGAAACGACTTTTTTCGACGAGGGTAAGACTTCCCGCTGGAATGTCAACGCACCAACGACTGCCGAAATTCGATGCATAACCGCTGGCATGAACACCGTCTAGTCGAATCTCAAAACGGTCTGACGAAGAAGACAGCAGTATCGCCGATCGAGGTTCGACTTGTTCACCAATTCGCACTTCGAAAGATCCGTCGCGCAGGCGCTGATAATTGACGGCGATCTCGTTTTCTCCGTGAACCAATACCATTTGTTGACTGGGCATGGAACTGTTGCGGAACCCGGAGGACATAAACCGCAGTGTGGTCGCCTTGGAACGATTGGACTCCTGAGCTATCAGTGCAACGGCAATGGAAGCGTCTTCTAACTCGCATTCTGTCGGTACGCGTTGCCCAGGAATATTGACCCGACTGATGAAATCGGTGGTGGTGTTACCCGCCAGAAACTCGTCGTTTCGCAGCGTCGCCACCAAAAAATCCCTGTTAGTCGTTATACCGTGCAGACGGGTGCGTTCCAGTGCTAGCGCCAACTTCAGCGCCGCTTCCGTCCGAGTCGGCGCATGAGAGATTACTTTGCCCAACATCGGATCGAATTCCACAGTGATCTCTGAGCCAGTTTCGATACCCGAGTCATATCGAACTTTTGGACTCGTTGCCGGATGCCAAATATCCACACTTCCAGTCGCCGGCAAGAAGTTGTTGGCCGGGTCCTCGGCGTATAGCCGAGCTTCGATCGAATGACCATTGATAGACAGGTCTGCTTGGCTGTACCCAAGCTCTTCGCCGTTCGCGATTCGGATTTGTTCTCTCACCAGGTCGAGCCCGGTGATTTCTTCGGTAACGGGATGCTCAACCTGAAGTCGGGTGTTGACTTCGAGAAAGAAAAATTGCGCCTCATCGCCTTCGCCATCAAGAAGGAATTCAACCGTCCCTGCTGACACATATCCGATGGCTTCAACAGCAGCTACCGCTGCGGTTCCCATGCGATGTCGCAACGCTTCCGACAACACCGGAGATGGGGCTTCCTCAATAACCTTTTGGTGGCGTCGTTGGATCGAACACTCTCGCTCGAAGCAATGAAGAACGGTTCCATGCTGATCACCTAAGACCTGGATTTCAACGTGTCGAGGTGTTG
>DCYM01000234.1 GCA_002331465.1 Candidatus Neomicrothrix sp. UBA2110
GCTCGCCCAGATGAGACAATCGGCGCCCATCTGTTTCGTTCCAGAACTTGGGGCCACGTTAATTACCCGTCGAGATGACATTCATACTTGTGAAAAGAACGTTGCTGTGTTTTCTTCTGACCAACCCAACGGGTTGATGAACGTTCTAATGGGTCGCAACATGATGCGGAAAGACGCCGACGAACACCGCCACGAACGTTTCATCTACTACCCCGCCATTTCCCCGAGAAAAGTGGAGCAGGTGTGGGCGACGCTCTTCGAAGATCTCACCGACTCTGTGCTGACGGGCTTCCAACAGTCGGGCTCCGCTGACTTGGTGCCCCATTACGCGACTGCTGTTAGCGGCGAAGCCTTGAAAGCAATCACTGGTCTTACCCAGGTTTGGTTTCAAGATCTTGATGCTTGGAGTCAAGCCATGATCGACGGTGTCGCTAACTACGCCAATGACCCTGAGGTTGAATCACGATGTCACACCGCTACAGCGGCAATTGATGCAGCTATTAGCGAACGTCTGCCCCAAGTGAAGAAGGTTCCCGATTACAGCTTGCTTTCGGTAATGACAGAAGCTGGGATGCCTGAGGAAATGGTGAGGGCCAACATCAAGCTGACAATTTCAGGTGGTCAAAACGAACCGCGAGATGCGATCGCCGGCGCGATATGGGCTCTCTTGACGCACTCCGACCAGCTCGCTTTAGCTGTCTCGGGAGAAGTTTCGTGGCTTCAAGTATTCGAGGAATACTGTCGCTGGATCGCCCCAATTGGAATGTCGCCTCGTCGAGTCGCCATCGAACATTCCTACGACGGCGTCACCTTTGAACCGGAAGATCGAGTGTTCTTCATGTTCAATTCAGCTAACCGAGATGAGAACCATTTCGATGCCCCGGACGTCTTCGATGTGACGCGCGACACCACAGCTTCACTTACGTTTGGTGCAGGTCCTCATTTTTGTGCAGGGGCGGCGGCCTCTAGGAGCCTTGTCGGAAACGTCGCTCTTCCCAAGCTATTTGAACGACTCGGTGAGCTGCGTCTCGATCCGCTCGCGCCACCAGTTGAATTCGGGGGGTGGGCTTTTCGTGGACCACTCACCCTTCCGGCTATTTGGGGTCAGCCTTGAACGATTTGGACCACACCATCAGCAGCCGGGTCCGCTCCACCGTCCAGGCCCCCGTTCTGGACCCTTATCCCGTGGACCCAAGCGAAATCATGGGTACGTGGGCTTCTGATGACTTCATAACCGTCAGTTTCTAATGCATCGGTGACAGCCCAGGGAATGCCGTTCGACACGTCGATCGCGTTGCTTGTTCCTGAAACTCTGGGTGCCGATACGGCCTCTAGCATGTTCATCTCAAAGTCGATGCTGTTCAGGAGCACCTGAGTTACACCCATAGCGATTTGAGTGCCACCCGGGGCTCCAACGACGTAGCTCAATTCGTCATCGTCAAACACCATCGTGGGGCAAAGGGAACTGAATCGGCTTTTCCCGGGAGCCAGCGAGTCAGCATTTCCGGGTCGGGGATCGAACACAGCCATGCAGCCGTTAAACATGAATCCAAGCCCGTCCGTAATAACACCCGATGGCATTCCAAGCGAGTGAGTCATCGATGCTGCATTACCGTTTTTGTCAACAACGCACACGTGTGTTGTGTCGCGGGGCTCGTATGCCAACCGTTCTACACGCGCCCGCTCGCCGGCTTGAATGGATGCCGCGTGTTCAGCAGCGTGGGCTTTGGAGATCAACCGTTCAAGCGGAACATCAAAGTGTTCGGGGTCGCCGACGAACGTGTCTTTGTCAGAGGTAGCGCGTTTCATCGCTTCCGTGACGATACGGACATAATCGACGCTGTTGTGGCCCATACCTTTCAGGTCAAAACATTCGAGCACATTGAGCATTTCAAGAACCATCGTTCCCCCTCCAGGGGGATGGTTCGTCGTTACGTCTAGACCGCGGTACGCGCTACGAATGGGCTCATTGTGGGTGGTCTGATACTCCGAAAGGTCCCTGTCGCTCATGAGTCCCCCGTGAGCGGAAACATCTTCGGCGATTCGTTCTGCGAGTTGGCCTTTGTAGAACACGTCCGCACCCTCGGACGCTATAAGCCTCAACGTGTTGGCGAGGTCGCCGTTGACCACTACGTCACCCACTCGCTTGGGGAACCCATCTGACCCAAAATAGATCTCTCGGCCCGTTGACGAATAGCGAAGTCGTTCGACGTTGTCGGTTCGACCCATGGAGGCGCCTTCGACCCACCAGCCAGCCACATGAGGCCTCACAACAAATCCCTCTGCAGCCCACTTGACAGCGGGTGCCACAACTTCGTCCCAATCTTTTTCTCCCCAGGTTGTTTGGGCTTCGAAATAAGCCTTAAGAGAGCCAGGTGTCGCAATTGCCTGATAGCCGAGGTCGTTAACTTTGCCCTCTACAACGAAACCGAAACCATCTCTGGTCTCGCCAACAACGATGTCAGCCCATTGGTCTGATCTAGTCGCCAGAGGAGATTTCGCGTGGAAGTCGATGCATTGGTGAACCCCTTTGTCCGGGAGGTACACCTGCAAATTTCCGAAACCTGCGATGCCGCACATTTGGGGATCCACAACCCCTGCAACCAGCCCACAGGCGATGGCTGCATCGACCGCGTTACCTCCATTTCGCAATATGGACGCGCCAGCTTCAACCGCTTCAGGTTGGGCAGCGACCACCATGCCGTAGCCATATTTCGTCACGGTTGACCTTTGAAGTTGAGTTTCCCTCTAACGGTATTCAGGTTTGGCTCCAGGTACTTCGAGCGGGGGACATTCCCAGCTCAGTAGCTCTGGAAGACATTCTTTGGCGAAAAGTCGTATAGATTTTTCTGCGTCGTCGAACGGCATCCCGGCATAGCTGAATCCCGGCATTATTGCGTTCATGCCAATCATTTTTCGCATGTGGTCAAACTTTTCCAGGACTTGTTCGGGGGTTCCCCAAGGCATCAAATCAACAAAGTCTTGTGCGGCGCGGTCGGCTCCCTGTTTTTCTATGTAACTAGTGATACCCGTATAGAACTCGTATCCCTTGACCCCCTCGTGTGGAGCCTTCTCGAACTCGTAATGGCGCATCACGCTCTCATAGTTTGCCCCTATGTATTTCCTCGCCATTTCTTCGGCACGATCGGCGCTCTCATCAACGAAAACCGATCCTCCAGAAAACGGTGGGGGTCCCGGTTCACCATTAACTCGCTCAAATACTTCGTTGTACGTCGCGAGGTCCTGTTGCACCACTGTCCAAGGCTTTTGCGGAATAATAAGTACCCCGTAGCCCAACTCAGCCATAAGAGGCATCGATTCGGGAGATACAGCAGCTGCGTAGGCTCGTCCCTTAAACGAGTGTTGTGGACGGGGCCTAATCTCTCGAAGTGGCTGCGATCCGAACTCGTTGTCGTACTCCATTTTGCCGGACTCGAGTGCCTCCAGAACCAGGCCCGCATATGAGACAAGTCGTTCGCGCGAGGTGTTCATATCGACTCTAAAACCTTCGTACTCGATACGTGCCAAGCCCCTGCCGATTCCTAGAATCATCCGCCCGTTTGACATGGTGTCAAGTAAGGCTATGTCCTCAGTAATTCTCAGCGGATCGTGCCAAGGCAACACAATGACTCCTGTGCCTAGTAGCACATCTGGATGTTTACCTGCCATGTAGGAAAGAAATTGCACCGGCTCAGGACACATCGTGTAGTCATCAAAGTGATGTTCGACCGTCCATAAAGACTTAAAGCCAAGCTCTACGGCGAGATCACAAAGACGAAGTTCCTCGCCGTAGACCTCGTGGTCGGGTAGCCCGTTAAATGGGTTCTGAAAAACGGCGGTATATCCGGTGTGCATGAAATCCCCTGTCTTCGCGACATCAAGAAACTACACCGCGCCAACCCTCGTTTGTCGGGTCGACCCACGACATGTTGACCTCGAGGCTGAAAGAATACGCAAAGACTTCAAAGGGAGGTACTGCGATGGCGCAGATTGGGTCAGCTGAAGCACATACTCAATGGATCTCGACAGTGGTTGAAGACGTCTTGGACCCTGACCTTCCCATTTTGGATCCCCATCATCACTTGTGGCTTGATAAGGGGCATACGGGCTGGCCCTACACCCTGGACGACTTACATGACGACACTGGGAGCGGTCACAACGTAGTGGGCACCGTCTTCCTCGAGTGTCACGCCGAATACCGAAATGATGGCCCAATTCATCTTCGACCCGTGGGCGAGACAGAGTTTGTCATCGAGCTTGCTGAAGAAAGCGCTGCATCAGGTGAGGCAGAGATCAAGGCGATACAAGGCAACGCTGATGTTTCATTAGGTGCCGCCGTTGAAGAGGTTCTGGAGGCCCACGAAACAGCGGGACGGGGCCGCTTTCGCGGAGTTCGATACATCACGGCACAAGATGATCATCCGCCCTTGGCAATGCCGCCAAGTGTTGCGATGGACGACCCGTCCTACCTCGAAGGAGTCCGCCGCGTCGGTGATTTGGGGTACACCTACGACGCCATGGTTTATCACCCACAGTTGCCAGAATTCGTTGACGTAGCCCGCGCATGTCCTGAGACACCCATAGTTCTAGATCATTTAGGTGGGATATTAGGTACGGGCCCCTACAAGAATCAAAGAAAGGAAATTCTCGATTACTGGAAAGCTCAAATGACCAGTATCGCGGCCTGTAGCAACGTCTTTTTGAAACTTGGTGGTATCGGAATGCCGATGATGGGCTTTCGGTGGGACAAGCGCGATCGACCTGCAGATTCAGTTGAGTTGGCCGAAGCTTGGAGTGACCCGATCCAATTTGCGATTGAGGTCTTTGGGGCGCAACGTTGCATGTTTGAGTCCAATTTTCCAGTGGACAAACGCGGTGTTGGTTACGTCCCGTTATGGAACAGTTTTAAGCGCATCACAGCTAATTATTCAGTTGGAGAGAAAAGGGACCTATTTCACGACACGGCAGCTCGGGCGTATCGGCTTCCGTTACTTGCCGACGCTTGAGTTAGGACTCCGGAATGGCGATAAAAGCGATTTTTCATGTAAATGTCAATTGTTCGAATCTCGAAGTGTCGTTGCCTTTTTACGAGAATCTCGGGTTTGAGACTGTATTGGATTTGCCTACAGGGGGCGATGCAAGCCTGGCTGAAGGGCTCGGCATGCCAGGTTGCGCTGGGAAGGCCGCGATCATGATGTTGGACCCTGATGATCCTCGTCAAACACGACTGGATCTAATCGAATGGGTGTCTCCAGATGATGATCGTCCTCCTTACGAGCATCTAGGGAGACTGGGAATTAACCGGATAGCGTTATGGACCGTGGATCTTGATGGCGAGTACGAACGCTTGAAGTCAGATGGTGTGGATTTTCTTTCCGAACCGCTTTTTATGGGTGGGCACACAAAATTTGTCTGCTTTCGCGACCCCGACGGCACCGTTATTGAGTTGATCGAGTTTCACCGCTCACCACTGGGCGAGGAGTTGGATCAACCTGCTTGAACCGTGGCCTGACAAACTCTCTTCATGGTTCATCGCGTAGGCATCATTGGTCTTGGGACAGTTGGCTCTCGTTTCGTTGAGCAGTTCAACAATCACGGCGCCTTTGAGTTAGCGGCAGCCTGGGATGCTGATCCTGAGGCCTGTTCGCTTCATGCAGGTTCCGTCAACATTTGCTCCGGTGCCGATGAAGTAATCGCAGCCTCTGACCTGGTGTATGTCGCTGTTCCACCAAAGCATCATCGCGACTACGTATTGAGTTGCATCGCCGCTCAGACCGCAATTTTCTGTGAGAAACCACTCGGAATCGATCTGGTTTCGAGTCGAGAACTAGTGGATGCGGTCGAACGTAGCGATCTGCCCGCGGGCGTCAACTTTGTGTTTAGCGCCGCGCCCTCAGCCCGAGAACTTCAATACAAGGTTATGAACGGTGAATTAGGAAAATTAACTCGGGTGGATCTTCGACTGCATTTTTCTAGTTGGCCACGCACTTGGCACGAAAAAGCGCAATGGTTACGTCTGCGAGATCAAGGAGGCTGGATTCGCGAAGTGGTGTCTCATTTCATTTTCTTGGTTTCGCGCTTACTGGGCCCAATCAGCATGGAGAGCGGCGACGTTTACTTTGAAGATGGCCCTGACGGGGTTCTGTGCGAACAGATCGGACTCGCTCGATTCACATCTAGCTCGGCACCGGTCACTCTCGCTGGCACTAGCCACGGAGCTGGGCCGGATGTCGTAGATCTAACAATCCAAGGTACAAATGCTTCTGCGCGAATATGGGACTGGTACCAGCTTCAACAAACAGACGGAGATCGCTGGGTCGACTGTTTTGAGTCCGACCGCGCAGCACTGGGAAGCGACGCCTATACCGCTCAGCTAGACCAACTCGATCGGATGATGAAGGGCCAGGACCACACCATTGGAACCTTCGCTGAGGCCCTGTCGGTTCAAGAGTGCGTTGAAGGGTTACTAGCTACCTAAAACTTGGGTACGCCCGACTACACAAAACTCGCCGCCTTCAGGATCGACCAGCACCACAGCAACAAACCCCATGTGACTAGGGTCTCCTGCCGGAGTGACGACCGTTGCTCCAAGCGCGACGAGACGTTGCACCTCAACTCCGATGTCATCAACGAAAAGATCCAGGTGCACACGGTGCTTCGCTGTTTTGCCCTCGGGGACCTTTTGAAACGTCAAATGATTAACGGCTCGCTCAACGTTGGAACCCGAGATAGTGACATACGGTTCACCATCTCCCTCCCGGTTAGTGAATCCGACCGCCCCGCTCCAAAAGTCAGCGAGTCGTTCAGGGTCAGAACAATCAACGGTGACACCCATGGCGCGAAGGCCCATGGAGGTAATCCTAGACAGTGTCGGGTTGGAAGAAGTTGGTCCGCTCCGTTGTTACATAGCTAGGTTTAGACAGCCGTTCGCTGCGAAAAGAGAGACTTGAATGGATGTCGAAGCATTTAGAAGCATGGTCCAGGACCGCCGGAGCGTGCGCGGATATCGAGATGAACAAGTCCCCCGAGACGTCATCGAGGACATCATCGACATCGCCGGAGGGGCTCCATCGTCAATGAATACGCAGCCCTGGCATTTCCATGTCTTGACAGGCGAGCCACTTGATTTGATTCGACAAGGCAACACTGAGCGCATGGTCAACGGAGCCGCTCCTCAACGAGAGATCCCGCTCAACCACGGTTACGAAGGAGAACATCGGGATCGACAGATCGAGATTGCTGTGCAGCTGTTCGAATCAATGGGGATCGCCTGGGAGGACAAAGAACGGCGTCGCGACTGGGCAATGCGCGGCTTTCGCCAATTCGACGCACCGGTGTCGATCGTCGTTACATGTGACCGCACACTCGAACATGACGCGGTGGGTCATTTCGATTGCGGCGCTGTGACGTATGGGCTGGTGTTGGCGGCTTGGACTAAAGGACTTGGGTGCGTCATCAACGGCCAAGGAATCATGCAATCCGACATTGTTCGGGAGCACGCAAACATTCCCGAAGATCAAGTGATCATGACTTGCGTCGCCATGGGCTACCCCGACGACAGCTTCGTAGCGAACGACGTCAAATCAACCCGACGTCCAGTACGAGAAGTCGCAAGCTTCGTCGGCTTCGATGACTAGTTGCGACCTCGCGCTTCTACTGTCGATGCAGCCGATTGAAATAGGGAGCCGAACGCGCCTAAAGCTTCGGTCTGGAAGACTCGCATCGCCTGATGATAGGGGGACTCATGTCCAATGAAAGCACGACTGATCACGTACGGCTCGAGCTCAAAGGGTCGGTGGCGGTGGTCACTATGGCTAAACCACCTCACAATCTCCTTAACGGCCCGTTCATAGAAAGTCTGATGGGCGCCTTCGAAGGAGCCGCTGAGGTTGGCGGGCGGGCGATCCTACTGAGAAGCGAAATGAAACATTTCTCCGCGGGGGCAGATGTTGATGGTTTCGGTGGTGATGGCCAACGCGCGACGTCTGCGGCCGAAGTACTCGACCGATTGACAGGAGTTCCGTTGCCCACAATCGCCGCTGTGCACGGCCTTGCCCTCGGCGGCGGCTTCGAAATCGCCCTGGCCTGCGATTTCATTATGGCTTCAGCTTCCGCTCGTCTTGGGCTGGTCGAAACGTCTATTGGCTTAATGCCTTTGTTGGGAGGGGTCCAAAGAGTGGTAGAGCGCGCCGGCACAGCTCGAGGTAAGGAGATCGCTATGTTCGGTCGCCGACACGACCCTGAGCTGCTTGAACGTTGGGGCATCATCAACGTGGTGGTTGCCGACGACGAGTTGGAGGGCGCTTCAATGTCATGGGCGCAGCAATTAGCAGCTGGTCCGACAATCTCCTACGGAGCCATAAAACGACTCGCAGCGACCACTGCCAACCAAGGTGTGCGGGCAGCCGACGAAGCTCAGGACGACGCCGCCACGTCGGTCTGGCAATCCGAGGATTTACAAACCGGACTTGAGGCGTTCTCTGAGTCCGGACCGGGCACAGCCATTTTTCAGGGCCGATGACCGCCCCCCTTTTCGGTATTCGAGTCGTCGACTTTACTCGGGTTCTTGCTGGCCCGCACTGCACTAAGGCGTTACGCGACCTCGGTGCCGAGGTAATCAAAATAGAACCTCCAGCATCTGACACAGGGCGAAGCGGTCAACCCCATGTTGGCCCGATGTCCCTATATTTTGCGCAACAAAACGCGGGCAAACGCGCGCTTTCTCTGGACCTTAACTATCCGGAAGCGCAAGACATTATCCGGAAGCTTGTGGCCAGGGCCGACGTCGTCGTTGAAAATTTCCGTCCCGGGACCCTCGACCTTTTCGGACTTGGCTTTGATGATTTAGTCGCAGTGAAGCCAGACCTCATCATGGTTTCTATTACTGGTTACGGCCAGAGCGGTCCATGGCGCAGCCGACCCGCTTTTGCTCCAACCGTGCAAGCTGAATCAGGTTTCACTGAGATCATCGGTCGCCACTACGGCGACGCCCTCACGCGAACCGAAAACGACGCCTACAACCACGCTGATGTCTACACCGGTCTGCAGGGAGTGATAGCGACTCTTGCGGCCCTAGCTCACCGTGAGCGAACTGGCGAAGGGCAACATGTTGACGTTGCCATGGCGGCATCAATGCTCAGCGTCAACGACCGCGTGAGTTATGAACTGTCTGATATTGACGTTGAGGGGGAACCACTTGCTCTCAGCGCTCCTGAGTCTCCCGTAATAGAGCTACCCGACGGTCGAAAAATCACCATCGCCGCTAGTCCCGTGTCGACATTTGTCTTCCGGAGATACTGCGCAATGATGAGGAGAAATGACCTGCTCCTGGACCCTCGATTCATCAATGCTCAGTTCCGTCGCAAAAATTGGTCAGAGTTGTTGGATGAAATTCGTGCCTGGGTGTTGACCTTTAGAACGATTGAAGAACTCGAGGCGCAAGTAAGTGAAGCCGGGCTCGCGGTCGGAACCATCCGCACTGTTTCCGAGATCGCCGAATCGGAGTGGGCAGCCGAACGAGGTGCAATTCGCGAGGTGGATGATCGATCAGGCGGAACGGCGAGGATGCCAGCGCCTCCGTGGATTTTTGGGCAATGTGAACTTCCTGACGCAGGCCTGCCACCATTTCAGGGTGAACACAACTCTGAGCTTCTCTCCGAGATTGGCCTCACCGACGAAGAAATTGTGAAGCTGCAGGAGGCTGACATCGTGGTGTCACAGATTCCCAATAGGTCTCATTGATGCGACAACCGCGCGTTATCTTGCTGACCTTTATCGGCGCACATCTTGTGAACGATTTTTATGCCACCGTCCTTCCAGCGTTTTTGCCTGCCCTGGCTCGAGAATGGGACCTCGACTACGCGGAACTCGGGATTCTTTCTTTTGCTTTCAGTCTTTTGTCTGGCGTTTTACAGCCTTCCTTAGGTCATTTCGCTGATCGGGCCGGACGCCGACGTTTTCTAGTAAGTGCGGGGTTTTTAGTCGGGGGATGCGGATTTCTCGCAATGGCAGTCGCTCCTTCGTTTTGGTTCGTAGTCGCAGTAAGTTCACTCTGCGGATTAGGCACGGCGACATACCACCCTCAGGCAACAGCATTTATCGTTGAGGCCTACCCAAACGATCGCGGACGAATGCTCGGCCTACACGGATGGGGTGGCTCGATTGGGCACTTTTTAGCGCCCCTCGTTGCCACTTTGGTTATCGGTGCGGCGGATTGGCGGTGGGCTATGTTGCTTGTCGGCATTCCGATTATCGCTACCTCTGTGGCTGTCCGTTCGACTTTGCATGAAACCGCTCCGAACCCTGAAGCCCGCCTCAAAGGAGCGATTGGAAAGCCCATCATTGTGGCCGCGCTCGCCTTCGGGTTGTTGTCTGTAGTTTTGTATAGCTTCATCACTTTTGTGGTGAAAATGCTTGTCGATGAAGGCTGGTCTGATACCGCAGCTGGCGCTGCGTTGACCGCAATGTTGCTGGTTGGTGCTGTCGCTCAACCTGTCGGAGGGAGAATTTATGACAGATTCGGTGGGCGCCGAATCTTCGTTGGAGCAAACGTCGGCACGGTAGCGGCTGTGCTCGTATTTTCTCAAACCTCGGGAGTTGTCTCTCTGGTCGCAATCGGGGTCGTGGCTATGTTCGGCTTCGGTCTGTTTCCAGTTTCGATAGCTATGGCAAGCAAAATTGGTGGCGAGACGAGAACCGGGGCTTCAGTCGGTGTGCTTTTCGGCGTTACGGGCCTGCTGGGGGCGCTGGCTCGTCCCGCGGTAGGCGCTCTGGCTGAAGCGCTCGGCGATATCCGTCTGGCGTTGTCGTGGACAGTTGTGTCCGCTATCGCTGCTCTTCCCTTCGCGATGCAACTTGAGGCTGATAGATCAGCGAGCTGAACGCCACATGCTCCACATTGTGGGGCCATTCGGCATAACGATTTCGTTAACGACCTCAAAACCAAGGCGTTGATAGAGCGGAATGTTCCGAGGACTTGAGCTCTCTAGATAGCAAGGCTCACTGGCACGGTCGGCGAGGTCCAACGTGTACTGGATGATTGCGGCACCGTGTCCTCGTCCCACTAGGTCCGGTTTGACCCCCACAGTGTTGAGGTAATAGTGAGGTTCGCTCGGGTGGATGTCACCGATCATGGATAAGCCTTCGGCTAGTTCGTCAACACGGTCGGGGTTTGCGCCCAACACCAGGTACCAAAGTTGGTGAAAAGCACCTCCTTCATGAAGGTCGCGACCCGGGGGCGCCCAGATGGTGCCCGCTACAATTTCACCCTCCTCCTGCAACGCCCAGCTTGTGCCCAGTGCTACTGCACACCTCAGTTCCGCTCGCATCCATGCCTGAGCGAGAGTCACCCGAAACTTTGGTTCCTGAAACATCCACGACATCCAAGGGTCTTGTTCGAACGCGTGCGCGAGTAGGAGGCTCAATCTTCGTACATCGTGTGCCTCAACAGGTCTGATTTCTGTAGCCACCCGAGTACCCCTCATAATCTCGGCGCGTCGTATCTTCGCGCTCGCCTAGCGTGGGCGACGCTAACCGGATCGAGGAGTCTTTATGGCCGAAATGAACAGCGACGAACGCGACAACTTTTTGAATGAAGTACGAGTGGGGGTACTGGCTATAGAACGAGACGATAAAGGCCCTTTGTGTGCACCAATCTGGTACCGATACTCCACCGACGTTGGGTTTGAAATAGCGATGGCGTACGACTCAGCGAAATCGCTTCTTCTTCGGCGTCACGGAGCCGCAACAGTTTGTGTTCAAGACGAGCAACTCCCCTACCGGTACGTCACTGCTGAAGGGGAAGCCGTCGTTGAGTTGATGACCGGAGAAGAAAGAGATGACGTTCTTCGCGACATCGCAGTCAGATACCTAGGCGATGAACTGGGTAACCAGTACGCCGATGCGTTTCCGGGGCACGATGAGGCCAAGGTAACCATTAAACCGCGCCGTTGGAACAGCGACGTCCTTGGTTGAACCACCCGGCGGCATTTGAAATTTGACTCAGAGTAATGATGCCAACGCTTCGCGCGTTCGGATGCGTTCGTCGGGGTTACCTGCGAACTCGGCAACGATGATGTCATCGGCACCTGCGTCAATCGTTGCTTGCAGTCGATCCGCTATCTCAGACTCGTTACCAACAATGGCAATATCTTCAGGCCCAGCGAGACCTTCTCGATCCAGCATCGCTCGGTAGCTAGGCAACGTGCCGTACATTTGCCAAACTTTTGATGCTCTGGCCATACCTGCATCGAGATCGTCGGTGCAGAGCACGGGCAAGCCGGCAAGCACCCGAGGTTTAGGCCGTCCAGCCTCCGAAGCTGCTTCCGAAATTTCGGGCACAGTGAGTTCGGCCAGCGTCCGGTTTCCGGTCATCCATGTGATCGTTCCATCAGCCATGCGCCCTGTTAAGCGCAGCATTTGGGGTCCGAGAGCAGCTACGAGAACCTGAGGAACAGGTGCGTTTAGTCCCATCGCTGGGTTTCGAGCCGTCAAGGTTTCGCCTTTAACGCGAACAGGTTCTTCTCGTAACTGCGGGTTCAGGACTTCTAGGTATTCGCGCAGATGACGCACTGGCTTATCGAACTGGTAGCCGAACTGCTTTTCTATTACCGGTTTGTGCGAGAGCCCGATACCCAGCGCGAGTCGATCTCCGATGATGGAAGTCACTGAAAGCGCTTGTTGCGCCATCACTATGGGATGTCGGGGGTACGTCGGGATGACTGCGGTCCCAAGTTCGATCTCGGGTACGGCGGCGCCAATGTGGCTTAGCGCCGTTAAAGCATCAATGCCCATAGGCATTTGGGGGAGCCAATAGGAGGGGAACCCAGCTTCTTGAGCAGCTCGAGCATCCGCAATCGCTTCCTGCACATTGAAGAGCTTCCCAGCCGGTCCACTGAAAATACCTATACGCATTGGCGTCTCCGATCGACACTGAATGTTCGCATTACCTTGACACATGGCAGGCTATGTCTGTCGGGGAGAAG
>DCYM01000073.1 GCA_002331465.1 Candidatus Neomicrothrix sp. UBA2110
AAGGACGGTGCATCCAGGAACATCGCGCAAAATTCGTTGGGCTTCGTCTAATCGATCTCGATGCCAAACTTCTGTGCCGGGAGCGAAGTTTGGCGCGGTCCCATATTTTTCGGTGTCGTGGCTGAGAACCATAATCTTCGCCACACCCTCTGCTTCGAGAGATCGGGTGAGTTCAGGGACCTCCATTCCTCCATCAACGGCTTGGCCGCCAGTCATGGCCACGGCCGCGTTGTAAAGAATCTTGAAGGTGACGTTGGTTTCGGCCGCAATTGCTTGTCGAACCGCCAACGATCCAGAGTGGTGGAACGTACCATCGCCGATGTTCTGAAAGCGATGTTCCAAGGTGACAAATGGAGCTGCACCCACCCACTGCACTCCTTCACCACCCATCTGTGTGGTGCCTTTAACGTTTCGTGTGGGAGTCATTGATGCCATGCCGTGGCAACCGATTCCACCACCAGCTTCAGAGCCTTCAGGAACCCAGGTAGAACGGTTGTGTGGACAACCTGAACAGAAGCTCGGCGTCCTATTTGACTGCTTTTTGGTGTCGGGTGCCCCAAGGGCGACAGGGATAGTTACGCGCTCCCGTACCGCCGGTCCGACGGCGGCATCCCCCAACCGTTCAACTAAGAACGGTCTGATTTTGCGTGCAATCAAATCCGCGTCCATCTCGCCATGACCAGGAAACCAAAAACCGTTGTCGCTATCGCGCTTACCGAAGATCTCAGGAGAGTTTGTTGAGCCGTAGAGAATTTCTCTCATAAACATCTCGATGAACGCCCGTTTTTCCTCAACTACGACAATCGTTTCAAGACCGCTAGCGAACTCTCGAACTCCATTTGGTTCCAACGGCCATACAACCGCCGGTTTATAAATTCGTATTCCCCGCTGTTTGAGGGTCGACTCGTCAAGACCCATTCGATCCAGGGCTTCTCGAAGGTCGTAGTACGTCTTGCCAGCAGCGACGAGTCCGATGCGAGCGTCTGATGTTGCGCCGCTGGTGGTATTTAGACGGTTCAGATGAATGAAAGCATCAGTCGCCTCAAGACGACCCTCATGAATTTCAAGTTCCTGACGTACAGCGAGGGGTCCAAACAACGAATCTTGTTGAGTGTGTTGCCAAGGTCCACCGTTCCACTCGAAGCCCGGGCGCTGCATTTGCACTCGGCCGGGGCCAACTTTGATAGTTGAGTAGCCATCTGCCACGTTCGTCACAATTTTTAGTGATACCCAGAGACCGCTATATCGCGAGAGTTCGTAACCAATTCGTCCGTAATCGGCGACCTCTTGAACACTCCCTGGGTAGAGGATGGGGGTTTGAAAGTGGAGCAACGCGAATTCCGATTCGGAAGCCAACGTTGATGATTTTGAAGCTGGGTCGTCTCCGGCGACGAGCAACACACCGCCCTTGGGGTCTACGCCGCACACGTTCGCGTGTCGGATGGCGTCTCCAGAACGGTCGACTCCGGGGGCTTTGCCGTACCACATACCTAGAACGCCATCGAATTTGCCTTCAAAGTTTCGATTCGCTAATTGCGAACCCCACACAGTGGTGGCTCCCAGGTCTTCGTTAAGTCCGGGGACAAATTCGATGTTGTTGGCCGCGAGTTCTTCCGCGTTACCGTGCATCAACGTATCGATGCCACCGAGGGGTGATCCTCGATAACCAGAAACCATGGCTGCGTTGTTCAGTCCGTCGCGTCGATCCGCGCGCAGTTGGTCCAAAAGAACACGTAACAACGCCTGGACGCCAGACATAGCAACGTCACCTTCATCCCGTACGAAGCGGTCCTCAAGTCTGAAGTCAGCAAGTGTCATCAATACCCTCCCTATCAAGAGCAAACAATAGTGCCGAGAAAGGCAGTAGTGCCTATACGTGTGTCTTCATGGAGTTGATTCAGTGTTTCTGACTCATTGAGTTGCAGGACACGCGCGCCGGTCGATTGGCGTGACGCCTCAAGTTCTGTCCGCAGTCTTGGAGAGATACGGGGAACATCTTGAGAAATCATGTTCAGTGATTACTGGTGTTTGCTGAGTCAGGTAGACGTGTCGCTAGCAACAGGGCGCATGCGTTGGCCAACCCGGCAAACAGAAAAGGCCACCGGTAAGCCCCTAAAGCATCATGAAGAAGTTGCGCCGCGTACGGACCTATTGCAGACATGGTTCCCGCTGTGGCAAAGATTCGCCCGACGATAGCGCCGGCGTGGGCCCGTCCGAATAGGTCGGCGACAAGAGGGGGAAACACCACTACCCCGCCGCCGTATGCAAAGCCAAAGGCTACCGCTGAGGGGTAGAGCAACCAAAGCCCGTTACTGAAAGCCATGCCTATAAAGGCCAGTGTTTCGATCGATAAAGCCAAAGTCACCGCAGACTTGCGACCAATACGATCCGATACTGGTCCCATGAACAAGCGCCCAATCAGTCCACCAATTCCGATGGCTGAAATTACGGTAGAAGCAGTCTGGAGCGAAGCGCCCAAACTCTGAGCGAACTGGACCCCGTGCACGAAGGGGATGAACACGGCCAAGAATGTCAGCGCATACATCCCAAAAATCTTCCAATAAGTGACGCTTCTCCAAGCCTCTGCCGGGCTTGTACCAGCTACCTCATTTTGGGAGGAGTTGGTACGCGCCGTCTGTGCCCCATCGGGTAGTTGTCCGACGGTTTCGGGATCGCGCTCAAGCACGAACGAGCTCACCATCATGCAAACACCCCCGAAAATTGACATGCCAATGATCGCCACTCGCCATCCGTAAGCACCGACAAGGAATGCGGCAACCGGAGGAACGACAATGTTTGCCAAACTCCCCCCCGACGTGGCGATAGCTGTCGCTAGACCGCGACGAGCAACGAACCAGCGCACCACGGTGGCGTTGCACGGTACCCAAGAACAACTCATTCCTAACGGCGCGACAATTGCCATGCCAATAGCGACGACCACCAAGCTGTTTGCCGTTGCCCAAAGCAAATACCCAGATGTAAGAAGGACTGCCCCCGACGCGACGACCGGGCGCGGCCCCCAACGATCCGTCAACCAGCCAGTAACTGCGGACAGGGCACTGTATAGCCCAATATAAATTGCGAAGATGAGTTGAAGGCGAGTCTCAGTCCACCCAGTTTCTTCGACAACGTCCCCTACGAACGTTCCAAAGCTGAACTGGATGCCGTACACGACAAACAACACCGTGAACGCAGCTCCGACTATGCGCCAACCGTGAAAGGCACGTGGAATTGCTGAAACCGAGAAGATCACAACCTTGGTTAACGGTCCCCCGGGGCCATATAAAACCAAATGGGTTCTTTTTCACCGGCATCGGCCATGGCCTGCCGAGCACTCATCAAGACTTTGCCCGCCTCCGTGTGATCTAGAAACCAACGCGTACCGGCCCAAGCTGCCGGGGCGTGATCTGACAAAGCAAGTGCCGCAGTTTCGTAGTAACCACGAATGTCCTGGCTGACTCGAGCCGGGATTCCAGGGACGTTTGCCTCTTTCCAAGGGACGCCGTCAGCGATTCTTATGAAGGCGTCTATAGCGGTCGTTATGTCTTCGGCGTTGACTGTGCGACCAGCCCCAACCCTATTTCCGTATTCGGCGATGGCTCTTTCGTAGGCCGGTCGCAGTCCATTGGCCTCGTCGATAGCTGGATGCGCATTTAGGTCATGCCGAGGAGGTAAAGGGCAGGCCATTACTTCGGTGCCGTCATCCACGATGCTGACGTCATATTCAGCAAATATCGGCTCGGAACTGGATAACAAATCGAATGCCGCACTCAAGACTCGGTGCTGGAACTCTGGGTCTAACGGAACGCCCAGCGGCCTACCCAAGGGGAAGTCGCACCATAGGCCCCTCGGGGGTGCGGTCGATTCAATCTGGTTCTTGATCGACCCAAGAGCAACAGTGGCGATGCCTTCGGCCTCGAAAACGTGTGCAAGCGTACTCACGGTACGGGTACAGAGTGGTCAGACCGGCGTCAGTATGACTACGTCGACGCCTTGTTCTTTCAGAAACTTCGCTCCGGCCGGTCCACTGTCTAACCTCACCGCCGAAAGGTCAAATTGGTTGCCTGCGTAAGCTAGATGCTCATCAGCCACCGAACCGATGGTCCCATTTGTAACGAGTTCATCTAGCCGATCGATGGGGAAAACCGTGTTGATGTCGAGAGCGAAACCGGTCACATCGAAGTTCGGACTCCAGTGGCCCATGACGTAGTCACGAGGTTGCGACTTCAGAACCCGGTAGCCCGTGTCGGCAGGGGCAAAGTCCTCATCATCTGGGTGGTGCAACGATGCCGAGGTCACGATCGCAACTTTTGCCTCGTTGAGGGGAACGGGATTAGTGAAAGCTGTCTCTTCAAATTCGATTCGATCTAAGCCAGCTGTCATTGCTTTAACGTCGCTGTCTGCCATGAAGAAAGGCTACGTCAGTTCATGATTT
>DCYM01000072.1 GCA_002331465.1 Candidatus Neomicrothrix sp. UBA2110
TTTACAGCTTCCCGGGTTCGTTGACTCGAACACCCTTAGTGGCCTGAAAAAGGCATCGAACGAGTTTGTCGAGTTCAGTCGCGAGTTGGGCACCTCTGGGAAGGTTCTGGATCTGGAACCTGGCCATACGGGGGAAGAACCTCGGATCAGACGTCTAAATTCGCCGGTGGATAACCATGAAACGTTCCGAGAGTTTAGCTTCGTAGGCGCTGCGGCAGAGCTTGCTTGCGCGTTACTCGGCGGACCGGTCCGATATCACCACTCGAAGCTCAACTTCAAGTGGTCCGATGGTGGCGAAGAAGTGAAGTGGCATCAGGATATTCAATTCTGGCCACATACAGATTTCAGCCCTTTGACCATTGGCGTTTACCTCGCCGACGTAGACCAGGAAATGGGGCCGATGGGCGTTTTACCGGGGAGCCATCGCGGGGTCCTTTTCGATCAGTATCGGCCTGATGGGGCATGGGACGGCGCTATCGGGGCAAACGATCTTGAAACTCTCGATCTCACGGAAGTGAAGTGGCTTTCTGGCCCCGCGGGATCGGTCACGGTTCACAATTGCTGCATGGTGCACGGGTCCTTACCGAATAATTCGCCGCGTCCGCGTCCGCTGCTGCTTCAAACGTACTCACGAGCGGATTCGTACCCGATTGCTCACATCGGTGCTAACGGTTCGACCGGAGTCCTCAGCGGTTCAGTAATCGGCGGCGATTCGCTCCAAAGGATCGTGGTCGACGGGCGCGAAATTCCGGGCGCCCCAGATTGGTCACGGCGTGGAGCACCCACGATCTTTGGGTCCCAACAACAAGACACCTGAGGTCAGGGTGACAGAGCCAGATTTCTTCGACGCGTTGGAAACGGTACTGGTCCGAGAAATTGCCGGCTGCGTCAACCTGGTGGGAGTAGAGAGACTTTCGGGCGGGGCAAGCATGGAGACTTACCGCCTTGTTGTGAGAATGTCCGAAGGCGACACTGTTCTGTGTATGCGCCGAGGAGCCGGCGGGATCGATCGCGAGTCGGTGAGCGCCATAGGTTTAGCTACTGAAGCACTCCTTATGCGCACGGCCCGCGACTACGGCGTAGTTGAACCGGAGGTTCATTACGTCTTGGAAACGAAAGACGAGGTCGGTGTGGGCTTCATCATGGAATGGCTCGATGGTGAAACACTTGGCGCCCGAATAGTCAGATCCGAAAAATTGGACGCTGTCCGTGACGGGTTGGCCGAACAATGCGGCCGAGAATTAGCGAAAATTCATGCGATTGATGTTGAAACTTTGGGATTGAAGCAACACCTGCCGGTGTTGGATCCGAGTTCATGTCTCCACCAAACGTGGGATCGATACAAGGAGTGGAACACAGCACAACCGATGATCGATTTCACAGGGCGATGGTTGGCAGAAAATCTTCCCGACTTAAGCGACTATCGCCTTGTCCACAACGACTTCCGAAATGGCAACTTGATGGTGGACCCATCGACAGGTCTCTCTGCTGTGCTCGATTGGGAGACAGCGCACATCGGGGACCCAATGCGCGACCTTGGGTGGATTTGTACGAACTCTTGGCGGTTCGGGCAGCGCGACCTCGCTGTTGGAGGGTTCGGACATCTTGACGATTTGATCGCCGGGTACGAGGCCGAGAGCGGCGAAACAGTGGATAGAGCGCGCGTCGAGTATTGGGAAGTTTTCGGATCTTTCTGGTGGGCAATCGGTTGTCTGGGAATGGCTGACCAATACCGCGTCGGTCCTGATGCAACGGTCGAACGCCCTGCGATCGGCCGTCGGTCGTCTGAGTGCCAAGTGGATTGCGTCAATCTGTTGATCCCCGGACCTGTGCAGTTGATCAGCCCGGCATCGACGGAACAGTCATCGGATATGCCCCGCCTCGACGAGTTACTGACAAGCGTGCGCGACTTTTTACACGCAGATGTGATGAATGAAACCTCTGGCCGGATCAACTTTCTGGCACGAGTTGCCGGCAACAGCCTTGACGTCGTGCAACGCGAGTTGACCATCGGACCCCAGTTGCGACGTCAAGAACATCGACGCCTTGAAGCGTTACTTCAGCAAGAAGGCACCGTTGATGAGCTTCGTTGGCAGTTGGTGAGCACTCTTCGTGACGGTTCAATGGACATCACTCGAGTCGATCTTCGCGAGTATTTACGCGAAACGGTGGTTAACCAGGTGAGTATCGACCAGCCAAAATACTCGGGTTTTCGATTCGCGGCAGAGTCTTCACGAGAGAGCTAGCGTTGCCATATGACTGTTCACGATATGCACCTAGAAATCTCTGAAACTATCGAAGCTGACGCTGCTGCCATCTACGCCCTGATTAGTGATCTTCCCCGCATGGGCGAGTGGAGCACCGAGAATATTGGTGGGGAATGGACCAGTGGGACACCCGGCGCTGTCGGATCACGCTTTCTCGGCACAAACCGCATCAAATCATTTGAGTGGTCAGTTCCGGTCGAAATCACCGTCGCTGAGCCAGATGCTTGCTTCGAATTTGTAGCAGCCCCCGACGATGGCCCGTACGTAAGGTGGACCTATCGCTTGGAGCCTCTGGAAATGGCAACCCGCGTTACTGAGATTTGGGATGTCATAGATTTGCCGCCAAGCCTGGCCAAAATGACAGATGAACAACTCGCTGGCCGAAAGGCAGCAGTCCAAGGAACGATTGAAGCGACTCTCGCGGGCATCAAAGCAAGCGCCGAAAGATGAGCAAAACAGCCGCGGAAGCTGTGGCCGAAGCAGGTGCGTGGTTGAAAGAAAATCCGCTTACGGGGAGCAAGCGTTCCTGGTTGGAGAAATTGGTTGACTCCGGGTGGGCGGCGCCAAGTTGGCCTGAGGAATGGTTCGGCCGTGGGCTAGAACCAGAAGTGGCGCGGGCAACTGATTCGGTGTTTCGCGAGGCCCGTTTCGATGAGTCCAACAACCCTGACGCCGCCCGAACGGATTCAGTATTTGGAGGCGACGCGCCTTTGGGCTGGGGGCAAGATGTCGTGAACTTGTGGGCCGCGACAATCGTTTCGCACGCGACCCCTGGGTTAAAGAGCGACATTCTTCGTGATCTGCTCACAGGAAACCTTTCGATGTGTCTTCTCTACAGCGAACCTGGGGCCGGATCGGACCTAGCCGCGATCCGAACATCCGCGGTTCGTGACGGTGATGAATGGATCATCAACGGACAGAAGGTCTGGACATCAGGGGGCCGTAACGCGGATTACGCCCTTCTTATTACCCGAACTGATTTAGATCAACCGAAGCATCGTGGTATCTCCTTCTTTTTCTTTCCGATGAAACAACCTGGGGTCGAGGTACGGCCGCTTCGTCAAGCCACGGGCGACGCACGTTTCAACGAAGTTTTCATCACCGATGCTCGTGTCCCCGCTGCAAACATGCTCGGAGAACTAAACGGCGGTTGGGGGGTGCTCACCTCAGCGTTGGCTTATGAACGGGCCGCTATGGGCGCCACACAACAGAGAAGCCAAAGTGCCCGTCCCACCACCCAGACTCGCGACGCAACTAGTGAAGCTCCGGCGCCGGTCCCCGACTTAGCGCTTGTAGAGCTCGCTCAAATACGCGGCCGTTCCGGGGACCCCGCTGTCCGGCAAGATTTGATGCGTTTGTACGCGTGGCGCACACTGAATGAATGGAATAACCGTCGCGCTAAAGCCGCTATCGAGCAAGGGACGACGACACCAATTGTGTCCTTAGGAAAGCTCGCAATGTCGCGGATGCTTCACTTCGCAGGCAGTCTTCAGGCAGAAATTTTGGGTTCCGAAGCAATGCTCGGCGCTGAGTCCTCGCCAGAAGCAGGAGATGCGACCTACGCGATGCTTAACGCGTATTTCACCTCCATAGGAGGTGGGACTGATCAGATACAACGCAACATCATTGGCGAGCGAATCCTAGGCCTACCAAAGGAGCCCGA
>DCYM01000175.1 GCA_002331465.1 Candidatus Neomicrothrix sp. UBA2110
TCTCATATGCCAGCCAACATCATCGTGCTTGGCTCCGCGTATCAGAGTGGCGTGGTACCGATTAGTGCTTTCGCTATCGAACGAGCGATCGAACTCAACGGCGTAGCAGTTGAAATGAACATTCAAGCATTCAGAATCGGCCGACAGATCGTCATTGAGCCTGACTTCGTTGACGCGTTAGGAATTGAGAGAGTCGGGAAAGTGGGTCGCGAAGCCAAGGTGTCGGCAGCAGTTGAGGCTCTTGTTCAATCCGTGCCAAGTCCTTCAGAAGAACTTGAGCGGCTCCTGAGGATCAGAGCAGCGGATCTGGTGGCCTACCAGAACACCAGGTATGCGCAAAAGTACGTAGAGAGCGTGAGCCAGATTAGATCCGCTGAAGCGGCGTTAGGCGACGACACTCGTTTGTCGGAAACTTATGCCCGTTACCTCTACAAGCTGATGGCCTACAAAGATGAATATGAAGTGGCGCGACTCCATCGATCCAAAGAGTTTCACGACGCTATTCACGAACAGTTTGGTGATGGAAGCAAGGTCACCTACAAGCTCCACCCACCGTCAATGAGGCGGCTTGGGTTAGACCAAAAAATAGGGCTGGGTCGATCGGGCGATGTCGCCTTCGGAGTGTTGCGGAGAATGAAATTCTTGCGTGGAACACCGTTGGATTTATTTGGGAACACCGCTCACCGGAAGATGGAACGGGCCTTAGTCGGGGAGTACCAAGAAATGATCGAACAGCTGCTCACTGACCTGCGCCCCGAAACTTACGACAAGGCCCTAGAGGTGGCTGAGTTGCCCGACATGATTCGCGGATATGAGGAAATCAAAGAAGCCAATGTGGAGAAATTCCGACAGGCTGCAAAAGCTCTAATCGGTTAAGAGATATCCGCCGATACAGCCATGACTTCGTCTGCGATGGTTGGTCCCACGTTTTTGGGGTCCGATCGTGAGTGTGGGCATTAATGCGGTTAGCGTTTCATCCATTGAAGCGGTCATGACGTCACGCCAGCCGAGATGTAAATATCGAGTGTGTAAAGCGGGCGCAGAACGACCACACTGGACCCATGAATATCCCCGAACTGGATGTTGCTGAATCAATACTTGATCTGATTGGTAACACACCGATGGTGCAACTGCCTCGAGTGGGCGCAGGGCTGCCATGTCCAGTTGTCGCGAAACTCGAAACCACCAATCCTGGTGGAAGTTCAAAGGATCGCCCAGCTGTCACGATGATTGACGAAGCTGAGAAGGCCGGGCTACTGAAGCCGGGTGGAACGATCATTGAACCAACCTCGGGTAACACGGGTGTGGGCCTCGCCATCGTTGCCGCGCAGCGGGGATACAAATGCCTGTTCGTACTGACTGACAAAGTCAGCAGCGAAAAAGTGAGTCTGTTGGAGGCCTACGGCGCTGAAGTTGTTGTGTGCCCCGTAGGGGTTGCCCCGGATGATCCACGCTCCTACTACTCAACAGCTGAACGGCTGGTGAACGAAGTCCCCAACGCGTATCGACCGAACCAGTATCGCAATCAGGCAAACCCGAAAGCCCACTATGAGTCGACCGGGCCCGAAATATGGGAACAGACAAAAGGCAAGGTCACACATTTTGTTGCTGGGGCGGGAACCGGCGGCACCATCACCGGGGTCGGAAGATTCTTGAAAGAGCAAAGCTCAACAGTGCAAATAATTGCTGCGGATCCAACGAACTCGGTCTACTCAGGAGGTGATGGGCGGCCATATTTGGTTGAAGGCGTAGGCGAAGATTTTTGGCCTGATACGTATGACCCCAAAGTGGTCGACACAACCATTGCGATCAGTGACGCCGAGTCATTTGCTATGGCCCATCGCGTGACCAAAGAAGAAGGCATTCTGATTGGTGGTTCGGGCGGAACAGCAGTTGCCGCGGCCCTGCAGATAGCCGAAGGGCTTACTGCTGACGACTTGGTAGTAGTGCTCATCCCCGACAGTGGAAGGGGCTACCTGAGCAAGGTTTTCGATAAAAACTGGATGATCAAGATGGGGTTTACGAAGCAAGAAGGCTTAATCGTGGCGGACTTAATCAAGGAAAAAGCCCACGAAAAATTGGGGCTGACGTATGTGAACCCCGAAGCAACTGTTCGCGAGGCTGTGGAACTCATGGGAGCGTTGGATCTCTCACATATTCCCGTCGCTAGGGGTGAGATGCCCCTAGCTGCTGCGGAGGTAATCGGTTCGCTATCGGAAGATTCCTTGAGGGAGAAGTCCTTTAAGGCAAATGGCATTCTCGACCGTGCAGTTGAAGAACTCATGGACCAACCGTTACCCGTCGTTGGCGTCGGCGAAGCGGTAGACGCTGTTGCTCACAAACTTGAACAGTCTCCGGTAGTTCTCGTGCTTGATGCCGGCAAGCCGCATACCTTGTTGACGCGTGCAGAAGTACTGCAGTCTTTTTCTGGCAACCTTGCGGAGGTGCAGCCGAAATGATGGGCGGCGACCCCCTCCTCTCAGGCTTCGAGGATCCAGAAGAATATGGATTTGAGACTCGCGCTATCAGAGCGGGGCAGCCTCACGACCAGCGAACCGGTGGCGTAGTTACACCAATCGCTATGTCGACCACTTTTGCTCAGGAAGCTCCAGGCTCACCTAAACACGGGTATGAATACTCACGAACTGGAAATCCCACGCGTCATGCGTATGAAGCTTGTGTCGCGTCGCTTGAAAGGGCCAAGTACGGCTTCGCGTTCGCGAGCGGCCTTGCAGCGGAAGACGCACTGCTCCGCCAGTTGACGCCAGGGTCTCAGATTCTGCTTGGCAATGACGCGTATGGCGGCACCTTTCGTTTAATCGACCAGATCCATGGGAAAAAATCCGGCGTTGGTAACGCCGCTGTTGACCTCACCGATCCTGACCAAATTAAAGAGGTATGGAACCCTGATTGTCGGATGGTCTGGCTTGAGACTCCTACGAACCCCATGCTCTCAGTTTTTGACATACAGGCGATTTCAGAAGTCGTTCACGAATTAGGTGGACTGGTCGTCGTCGACAACACCTTCGCGACCCCTTACCTGCAACAACCGTTAATGTTGGGAGCGGATGCCGTCGTACATTCTGCAACAAAGTACATAGGTGGACATAGCGACGTAGTCGGTGGATTCATTGCTACCAACCATGACACTCTCGCTGAAGACTTGGTGTTTCTGCAGAATGCGGTGGGCGCTATCCCCAGTCCTTTCGATTGCTATCTTGCGTTGCGTGGATTGAAGACGTTGGCGGTTCGAATGGATCGGCACTGCGAAAACGCGAAGAGCATCGTCTCGGTTCTCAGGGAGCATGTCTCGGTGAGCGAAGTGCTCTACCCAGGACTCGAAGAACATCCAGGTCATGAGATTGCGACAAGACAAATGAGTGACTTCGGCGGGATGGTGAGCTTTCGCCTTACCGGAGGACAAGCTGCCGCTGAGCGGGTCGTAACGAGCACCAAAGTCTTCACCCTCGCAGAATCACTTGGGGCAGTTGAATCATTGATTGAGCATCCCGGCGTAATGACACACCTCTCAGTAGCTGGTTCGGCACTGGAGGTGCCCGATGACCTCGTACGAATCTCGGTAGGCATCGAATCGACCGATGACTTAGTTGACGATCTCCTTCAGGCCTTGGATCAGGCGGATTAACTTCTCGAAGCCAGAGGACAACAGTTCACACTGTCGTAACACGAATGAAACTGTCCGCTGACGCTCGTTATCTAATCTTCCCTACACAAGCGGGATCTCAGTGCCCGCGCGGAAGGAAAAGCCGATGGAAGGCAATACTGCCTGGATCTTGACTTCAGCTGCTCTGGTGCTCTTTATGGTGCCAGGTCTCGCCCTCTTCTACGGAGGAATGGTCAGAGCCAAAAATGCGCTCAACATGTTGAACATGAACATGTGGTGTTTAGGAATAGTGCCCGTTGTGTGGGTGCTGCTGGGTTGGAGTCTGGCATCAGGGGACAGTGGGCGTTCCTGGTTAGGAGACCTGAGTGTCGTCGGATTAAAGGGCGTCCACGATGTCGAAGGTTTGGCGAGCTTCGCGTTCCTTATGACTTTCGCATGCATCACACCAGCTCTGATTTCTGGCGCAGTAGCGGACCGCATGAAATTCTCGGCCTGGATGGTATTCGTGCCCATCTGGTCACTAGTTGTTTACGCTCCAGTCGTCTACTGGATCTATGGAGCCGACGGCTGGATCTTCAATTTGCCGGCTCATGACTTCGCAGGCGGCACAGCTATCCACGTCAACGCTGGTGCGGCAGCATTAGCGCTTGCAATTGTCTTAGGGAAGAGGTCAGGCTGGCCGCAGAATCGACCGGCGCCCCACAACGTGCCGTTTGTGATGCTTGGTGCGGGAATTCTTTGGTTCGGTTGGTTCGGTTTCAACGCCGGCTCAGCGCTCGCAGCAAATGGCGTTGCGGCTCAGGCCTTCGTGAATACTTTCCTCGCAGCTGCGGCGGGCATGGTTGCCTGGATGCTCGTCGAATTAGCTAAGACCGGTAAGGCAAGCACCATCGGAATGGCATCGGGCGTAGTTGCGGCGTTAGTTGCCATCACTCCGGCCGCTGGTTTTGTAGGTTCCATGCACTCACTCGTGTTCGGAGCTGCCGCCGGTGTGATCTGCTTCTATGCAATCGAAGCCAAGTTCCGTCTTGGCTTCGACGACAGCCTTGATGTCGTGGGTATCCACCTTGTTGGCGGAGCTGTTGGTGGCATCCTCCTGGGCTTCATGGCTGATTCCTCAGCGGTCCCCGGTGGTGATTTCATCGATGGGGTCTTCTTCGGTGGTGGGGTGTTGCTATGGAACCAGATCCTCTCAATCGTGGCCGTAGCCTCCTTTTCGTTCGTTGCGACCTTCATTATCGCCAAGGTGTTGGACAAAGCCATTGGCCTTAGGGTCTCGGAAAGCACCGAGATGGCCGGACTTGATGTCAGCGACCACGGTGAAGCCGCTTACGTGATCGACGGAGGTGAAGCCGCTTACGAGATCGACGGATAGCGCAACAAACAACTAGTTCACGTACCTCCTTTGGGTATCGATATTCCAACAAGCGAGTCTGCATCGGTGAGAACTGGTGCAGACTTGCTACGTTGCAGCCCGTGACAACAGACACTGAAGGCCCAGAACAGTTCGCTCAATTACGTTGGCAGCGAACACCTAACTCCACCGAAATTATTCTGCTGCGCCACGGAGCGTCCCAGCCTTTTGTGCCCGGAGAACCGTTCCCTCTAATTGAAGGACAAGGCGACCCGGCACTGTCGACAGTCGGGTTAACCCAAGCTGAGAAGTCAGCTCACCGCTTGAAGCGAGAACCCATTGACGCGCTTTACGCGACGAACATGGAACGAACCCAACAAACCGTGGCACCCCTTGCAGAGTTGCTTGGTCTTGACGTGACAATCGAACGAGACCTACGAGAAATTCATTTAGGAGAATGGGAAGGTGGATTACTTCGACAAAAAGCGGCTGAGAATCATCCCACGTACCAGAAGATGCTCCTCGAAGAACGCTGGGACGCCATCCCTGGGGCTGAAACTAATGAAGAGTTTGGTGACCGTTGCCTCGATGCCCTTGAAAAAATAGCTGCACGACATCTAGGCGAGTTGGTGTTGTGCACGGTGCACGGTGGAGTAATCGGTTCCACTCTTGCTCGAATTGCTAAATCGCGCCCCTTTGCGTTCGGAGGTGCCGATAACTGCTCAATCAGCCAGATCATCTGGACCGAGGGTCAGTGGACCATTCGACGCTTCAACGACAGCAGCCACTTGTTTGACCAACTTCATCACGGATAACTCGAATCCGTGTGGGCTTGGTGGAGCTAGTCGCTAGCCAGAAAAGCCCCCAACGCGGAAGTGAGATATTGCGGATCGGCGGCACCCCCGAGTTCGCGCGCAGAGTGCATCGACAATTGGGCACTCCCTACATCAACGACCGACATGCCTAACTGCGCTGCGGTTATCGGACCGATCGTGGTACCGCACGGCAAATCGGTTCGATGCGCGTATTGCTGAAAAGGAACCCCAGCATTACGACAAGCAGATTGGAATAGAGCACTACTTTCAGCATCAGTGGCATAGCGAACGTTGGCATTGAGTTTGATAACCGGACCACCGTTCAAAATGACACGATGCTCTGGCTCATGGCGATCGACATAGTTGGGATGCACAGCATGGGCGCCGTCCGCGGAAACGCACCACGACCTCGTCAAAGCGCGAAGAAATTGGTCGCGCGTCACCGCACGAGTAGTCGCTAGGCGTTCTAAAGCGTTGGCAAGCATCGGCCCTCGAGCGCCGCTCGAAGATTCACTCCCGATTTCCTCATGGTCAAATAGCGCTACGACCGAAATCGTGTCATCAGCCGGAGTTTCGATCTCCTGTAGGGCCTGCAGCGCGGCATGGCAAGAGGCAAGGTTGTCTATTCTCGGTGCCGCGTAAAGCTCCTCATGGCGCCCTAAAACCGTCGAGGCAGTCAGATCGTGACACATGACATCCCATGAACGGACGTCGGAGGATTCAACGTCGAGCTGTTCAGCGACGAATGATCTAAATCCGCCCTCGTCGACATCGCCTAAACCCCAGATCGGTGAAAGATGTGACTGGCGGTCTAACTTCAGCCCTTCGTTCACTTC
>DCYM01000126.1:0-8307 GCA_002331465.1 Candidatus Neomicrothrix sp. UBA2110
TAAAAGAGCAATGTCGATTTCGCTGTATCTGCGACTGCCGCCAGGCGTACGTGCCGGTTCAACCAGTCCTTTACGCTCATAGATCCGGAGCGTTTGGGCATGAACGCCTGCTAGTTCAGCGGCAACTGAAATCACATAGACGGCCCGGGTTGGATCAGGCGGTACGGCTATTGGATCCACGATCAGTCCTCCTGCTGTTCTTCATTTCGAGGTGACCAGTCGGTTACCTCATTTAGCGCTTCAATTGCGGCTCTTTCTTTGGGGTTTAACTCACTGGGAACAGCTATTTCCACCGTTACTAACAAATCACCCATGGCTTTTGGGGTGTCAATACCTCGACCTTTTACTCGGAACGTGGTTCCCGATTTAGTGCCAGCTGGGACCTTCAACGTCACCGTTGAGTGGTCATAGGTTGGAATTTTAATTTCAGAACCTAATGCCGCCTCTGGGAACGTGACTGGCACCGCGAGAGTGAGGTGCCGACCTTTTCGACCAAACATGGCATCATCCGCTACTTCAACGACAACGAAAAGATCACCGTTAGGCCCACCATTGCGACCACTACCTCCTTTACCGGTAACCCGTATGCGTTGTCCGTTATCAACCCCTGCAGGGATTCGCACTTTGGCTTGTCGGCGTTCCCCTTCAGCGTTGGTGCCGAGGCCCACAGTGGTAGTGACCCCATCGATTGCGTCGCGAAATCCGAGGTGTATTCGTGTCTCTTGATCCACCCCACGCATAGGGACAGGCCCTCTAGCCCCCCGATTTTTGCCGAAAAGATTTCCAAACATGCCGCTGAGGTCATCAAAATCTTCGAAATGTACGTTGAATCCGTCAGGGCTAGATGCAAAGCCACCTGTGGTGGAGGGCCCCAGACGCCGAGCTTCGTCGTAGTCCGTGCGTTTGGTCTGATCACCAAGAACGTCATAAGCAGCAGACACTTCTTTGAAGCGATCCTCGTTTCCCCCAGTTGCGTCAGGGTGATGGGTTCGTGCCAGTTTCCGATAGGCCTTGGTTATTTCTTTTGAGGAAGCGCTCGATGACACCCCAAGCACTGCGTAATAGTCCTTTTCAAACCATTCCCGCTGGATTGTCACCATTCACCTCCTCGTCATCAAACCCAGTTATTAGTCACGCACTTTGACCATGGCCGCACGTAACACTCGCTCACCCCACCAGAACCCGGGGCGAAGTTCTTCAACAACCAATTGCTCGCTGCCATCACCTGTTTCGTGCAGCACCGCCTCGTGTTGGTTGGGGTCGAACGGAGCTCCGACAGCTTCGATACGTCTCAACCCGGCTTTTTGTAGTACAGCTTCTAACGACGTCTTGATCGGCGCTACTTCTTCGAGACCTTGGGCCTCGGCGGCATCGCACGCATCCAATACAGGCAGCAGCGATTCCGCGAGTCGCGATATGCCACTGGCAATACGCTGATCAATCCCGCCCGAACTTCGTCGACGGAAGTTTTCAAATTCCGCTTGGAGGCGCTGCAGCGAGTCTCGGTAGTCGTCGCGTTCAGTCGTAACGTTTTCGAGGGACTCAACTAGGGCTTCGACTGAAAGAGGTTCTAGGGGTTCGTCAGTTAACAGTTCGGGATTCTCGATGCCAGGGTCGGCTGAGGAATCGACTAAGCCATCGACATCAAGATCAAGATCAGTCTGTTCAGAATTGTCGATATCTTCGTCTGTCACTGGTCCTCATCAATGATTTCCGCGTCAACAACGTCGTCTCCATCGTCCGCGTTAGCGGTCGAAGTGTCACCAGCTGTTTCGGCTGCAGACTCGTAAAGTTTTTGGCTGAACGATTGGCTAGCCGCGGTGAGTTCCTCGGTTGCCTTACTGATCGCGTCCACATCTTCGCCTTCTAAAGCTTCTTTGAGCGCGGTTAACGCCACTTCAACTTCGGCTTTATCCTCGTCGGACACTTGATCGCCTTGGTCGGTAAGCACCTTTTCGATCTGGTAGACGAGTGAGTCTGCGTTGTTTCGAATTTCGGCTACTTCTCGGCGCTGCCGGTCTTCTTCCGCGTGGCTTTCGGCATCTTGAACCATCTTGTCAATGTCATCGTCGCTCAAGTTTGATTGGCCGCTGATCGTGATGGATTGTTCTTTATCAGTTGCCCGATCTTTTGCCGAGACATTGACTATCCCATTGGCGTCAATGTCGAACGTGACTTCAATTTGGGGCACACCCCTTGGTGCAGGTGGTAGATCGACTAGCTGAAATTTTCCAAGAGTTTTGTTGCCTGAAGCCATTTCACGCTCACCTTGCAGAACGTGGATTTCGACTGAGGGTTGCATGTCATCAGCGGTGGTGAATACTTCTGTCCGTTTCGTGGGGATCGTGGTGTTGCGTTCAATTAATTTCGTCATCACTCCCCCTTTGGTCTCAATACCGAGGCTCAGGGGCGTGACATCAAGAAGTAGGACGTCTTTCACGTCGCCTTTTAGAACCCCTGCTTGGATAGCGGCACCAACGGCGACTACCTCGTCAGGGTTCACGCCTTTATGAGCTTCTTTACCCGTCATTTCGAGAACGAGATCTTGCACCGCCGGCATTCGGGTGGACCCGCCCACCATGATGACGTGGTCGATGTCGCTCGGGCTCAAATTCGCGTCCTCTATTGCTTGTTTGAAGGGAGGTTTGCATCGGTCGACAAGGTCAGTAGTGATCTCCTGGAACTTGGCTCTGGTCAGCTCGTAGTCGAGATGCAACGGTCCGCTGTCAGTCGCAGTAATGAACGGCAAGTTGATTTGAGTTGTTTGTTTTGACGACAAATCTTTTTTCGCTTGTTCACCGGCTTCTTTCAGTCGTTGGAGCGCCATCGCGTCTGCCTTGAGATCGACACCATGGTCACCTTTGAAAGAATCAGATAACCAATCGATAACCCGTTCGTCCCAGTCGTCTCCACCAAGGCGGGTGTCACCTGCTGTGGACTTCACCTCAAAGACTCCGTCACCGATCTCAAGTACCGACACGTCAAAGGTGCCTCCACCAAGGTCGAAAACTAAGATTGTTTGATCCGAAGTTTCTTTGTCTAAGCCGTATGCAAGGGCGGCGGCGGTCGGTTCATTGATGATCCGCAGAACTTCAAGTCCCGCTATCTGCCCTGCTTCTTTGGTAGCGGTGCGCTGTGCATCGTCGAAGTAAGCAGGAACGGTGATTACTGCTTCATTGACTTCTTCCCCAAGGTACTCCTCGGCGTCGCGTTTGAGTTTTTGCAGAACTCTGGCTGCAATCTCTTGTGGGGTGTAGGACTTGTCGTCAATTTCGACTGTCCAATTTGTGCCAACGTGACGCTTTACCGACGCTAACGTCCGATCCGGGTTAGTGACCGCTTGTCGTTTAGCCACCTCGCCTGTCAGTACTTCACCACTCTTAGAAAATCCGACGATCGAGGGTGTCGTCCGGTCACCTTCGGCATTTGCGATAACGGTGGGCTCTCCACCTTCCATCGTTGATACCACTGAGTTAGTGGTTCCAAGATCGATGCCAACTGCCTTAGACATATGATTTCTCCTCCTGTGGGGGGTGGGTCAGGGAGCAACTCGGGCGCTTAGAACAGCAAGTACACCAGGTGTGTTGTCGTTCCCGAATACCTACCATCATAAAAGTTGAGTCTATCATTTACAACTTTTTTGTTAGCTTTCTTTAATAACCTGTTTCAGTCTCAGCCAGATAGGGTGCGAGCTATGGTCAGCAAGGCCACGCGGCTCGTCCTTCTTCGACATGGTCAAAGTCAGTGGAATCTCGAAAATCGATTTACCGGCTGGTTCGACGTTAATTTGACTGAAAAAGGCGTTGCCGAGGCAACCAGGGCGGGGGAGTTGCTGAGCGCGGCGGGCATCAGACCCGATGTCGTTCATACCTCACTTCAAACACGCGCTATTGCGACAGCCAATTTGGCCTTAGCTGCCTCTGATCTGCTCTGGATTCCCGTTCGGCGCAGCTGGCGACTCAATGAGCGACACTACGGCGCCCTCACCGGCTTGAACAAAGAAGAAACTGTCGCCCTTCATGGCACCGAGCAGGTGCACCTATGGCGTCGGAGCTATTCAACCGCACCACCTGACATGCCCTCGAATCATCCTTATAGCCCTAATGACGACATCCGTTACGCATCTGTTCCTAACACTTTGCTGCCCCGAAGCGAGTGCCTCGCCGATGTCTTCCACCGTTTAATCCCCTATTGGGAAGGCCCGTTGTCAGAAGATCTCAGGCATTTGGAAACAGTTCTTGTCGCAGCCCACGGAAACAGTCTGCGAGCACTGGTGAAGCACCTGGAAACGATACCCGACGACGAAATTAGTGATCTCGAGATTCCTACTGGCGCACCACTCGTCTATGACCTCGACATCAATCTAAAGCCAGCTGAATCGTTACCAATTGCGGATCGCTATTTGAGTTAAATCCGTGTCTTTGGGTGACACGTTTCGATCCCTAGAGAGCGTCTACTCCACGTTCGCCAGTTCGGATACGAGTGACGCTTTCCACTTCAGTGACCCACACCTTTCCATCACCGATTTTCTCGGTTCGTGCCGCCTGAACAAGGCAGTCAACTACTCGATCTGTGTCCGCGGCATCAACCAGTATTTCGACCCGAACCTTGGGGATGAAATCCACGTGATATTCGGTTCCGCGATACGTCTCAGTGTGACCGCCCTGACGACCAAACCCCCGGACCTCAGATGCAGTAAGGCCCTGAACGTTGGTGTCTTGCAAAGCTTCAACAACAGCCTCAAGGCGGTGGGGTTTAATTACGGCAGTAACCAAACGAACCATGTTCGCACCTCTTCGCGTCTTCCTTACCTATCAACCTTGTCACGCCAGCAAGCATCCGGCCAACGTCGGAGAAATAAAGATCACGGTTCCAGGCTTCTCACCTCTAGCCCAGATCGGAAACCTCTCTCCTTTCGGGTCTACCTCGTCGAACTCACCATCGTCTGTTCTTCACTAACAAATGATGCGAAGCTTTCAGACCGTTGGTGCGGTCCGTCGACATTGTGTCCGGTAACTTGACCTACGTGAAAGCACGAGTCAAGCCCCACCATCTCGCGCTCGCGATTGGAGTGGCGTTCGCTTCAGTGACCGCGGGTTCTGGAATCGCAGCGGCCGCTTTTGGGTTCCACAATTACAACCCGGTACACCGAGAGGTATTTGGCAACATTCCTGGAGCGTTACAGGTTGCCTTCTATGTCATAACTCCTTTTCTCATTGTTTTAGGGGCATGGAATTTCGCTCAACGTGTCAAAAATTGGGAGCGCGGCGCACCCGATCTCCGGGCGACAACCGGGACGAACGTCCGCCGAAGGGTCCGCGATTATAAAGCCGGTGTGATTATGCAGACCCTGCTGCGTGATCCCGCGGCGGGGATCATGCATGCTCTTCTGTACTACGGGTTCCTCGTGCTCCTCGCGGTCACCACCACCCTTGAAATTGATCATCAACTTCCAGAAAGATTGAAGTTCTTGCATGGTGGTACCTATCAAGGATTCAGCTTTGTGGGTGACCTCGCTGGTCTTGCTTTCACTGTTGGAATGCTTTGGGCAGTAGTTCGTCGTTATATACAAAGGCCATATCGGATCCGTATCAAAACAAGACCCGAACATGCCCTCATTCTCGGGGTCCTATTGGGACTCGGGATAACTGGCTTCGCCGCGGAAGCATTCCGCATCGCGTTGGAAGGTCGCCCAAGCTACGAACAATGGTCTTTCGTTGGTTACCCCCTTTCTGCTTTAGTTAGCGGCGTCGATGCTGTGGCTGGGTGGCATCAGGTGATGTGGATTAGCCACGTGTTCTGTTTCATGGCGTTTCTCGTGATGTTGCCAGTGACGATGCTCCGGCACATGTTCACTTCCCCTTTGAATATGTACCTCAAGGACCGCGAACGCCCTAAGGGTGCTATGCGAGCCTTGCCGGATCTCATGGAAGCAGAGGACATTGAAACCATTGGCGCGTCGGTCGTCGAGGATTTCACCTGGAAGCAGCTATTGGATACTGACAGCTGCACCATGTGCGGCCGTTGCACGGCGGTGTGTCCTGCCCACGCAACAGGGAAACCACTCGACCCGAGAGAAATCGTTCTAAAGACGGGCGAAGTCATGGCGGCAACTGGCGAACATGGACAGGTTTCCCCACCAATTGGTACAGATGCCGAGATAACCGTAAGCGCCAACAGCTTGTTCGAACGCATTAGCACTGAGGAACTTTGGGCGTGCACCACCTGCCGAGCTTGTGATGAAATCTGTCCCGTTAACATCGAAATTCTCGACAAAATTCTCGACATGCGCCGCTATCTCACGCTCATGGAAAGCGACTTTCCGAGCGAACTCGGTAGCGCTTTCCGAGGCATGGAAAACAATGCCAACCCTTGGAATATGAACAACGGCGAACGTGCTGATTGGGCCAGCGAATTAGATATCGAAGTGGTTGATCCTTCAGATCCCTTTGACCACGAATACCTGTACTGGGTCGGTTGCGCGGGCTCTTTTGATGACAAAAACCAGAAAGTTTCGGAGGCCACTTCCAAGTTACTTCGCCGCGCGGGCGTTGATTTCGCGATTCTGGGCCCTGCAGAAATGTGCACGGGTGATAGCGCCCGCCGTTCGGGCAACGAATACCTCTTCCAAATGCTTGCGACTCAAAACATCAACAGTCTCAACGAAATGGGAGTTCGCAAAATTGTCACCCAGTGCCCTCATTGTTTCAATACATTGAAGAACGAATACCCCCAGTACGGCGGCAACTGGGAAGTCCTTCATCACACGCAGTTTTTAGAAGAACTTGTGGAATCGGGTGCGCTTGATCTAAGCGAAGCGCGATTGGAAGAACGAATCGTGTATCACGACTCCTGTTATTTGGGCCGTCACAATGACGTGTATATGTCGCCTCGAAACGTCATCGGCAACCTTGGTGGTGTCGAAATAGTTGAAGCCCCGAGAAATGGGAACAACGGTATGTGTTGCGGTGCTGGCGGGGCACGCATGTGGATGGAAGAAACTATCGGCACAAAAGTGAACGACGAACGTTCCCAAGAACTCATAGACACAGGAGCAAGCCGCATAGCTACAGCTTGTCCCTTCTGCTACGTCATGATCGACGACGGCGTAAAAGCTCAAGGCTTCGAAGAAGGCCAGATCAAAGTCGCTGATATCTCAATCCACTTGATCGAAGCGCTAGAAGCAACTGAGGCGCAACGTCAGAGTGACCCGGACAATCAAGGGAACGCTGTCAATACTGATTGAGCGATCAGCAGCGATTAAAAGTTTTCATGGAATCGGCTAGGTGTGGGGCCTCGCTGACCTAGATATTTCGAACCGAGCGACGACGCCCCATATGGCACATCCGCAGCTGTCGTCATCTGGATGAAACTAATCTGACCAATTTTCATACCCGGGTAGAGGGTGATTGGCAGGTTGGCAACATTAGAAAGTTCAAGTGTGAGATGGCCATCCCAACCCGCATCAACAAACCCTGCGGTTGTGTGAATAAGTAAACCCAATCGGCCAAGAGACGATTTCCCTTCGATACGACCGACCAGGTCATCGGGGATCGCAACCCGTTCCAGCGTCGATCCAAGCGCGAATTCACCAGGGTGAAGGATGAAGGCGTCATCGTTATTAACTACTACTTCTTCGGTTAGGTCAGTCTGATCTTCTTTGACATCAATCACTCGTCGCGTGTGATTAAGAAAGACTCGAAATCTGTTATCCAGGTGAAGGTCGACTGAAGATGGCTGAATATCTGCCGGATCGAGAGGGTCAATCACGATACGCCCGTCCGACAGGAACTCACGGATTGTGCGATCGGAGAGGATCATGAGAAGTGCAGCCTAGCGGCGCGCGATACCGGGGCTGACCCTGTAATGGGAGGTTCGCGGTCCGATCAGTTAGAGGGTCCACGGCCTCGTTAGACTTCACTTTCCACACAACAGTAGGCAATGCGGGTGTAGTTCAATGGCAGAACGTCAGCTTCCCAAGCTGAGAACGCGGGTTCGATTCCCGTCACCCGCTCCAACTTTACGTAGCTCGCTTTTTACTTTTTACCTGAGTAGCTAAAGCCAGCATTACCCCAAAAGTGTCCCTAACGCCCATATGGCAGCCACGAGCCCGACGACCAGCATGAGCATGCTTCGTCCAATCGGAGCCCGCTCCAGCTCATTTTCCTCTCGGGGTGCGCTACGCGGACGAAGCATCGCTAACCCGTTGCCTACAAAGAGCGCCGCCCCGAGAGCAAGCATCAAAAAAGGAATGAGGTTAGGACCGAGGAACACGATCGCGATTCCTTATGCCTGATCTTGATAGCG
>DCYM01000126.1:8712-9150 GCA_002331465.1 Candidatus Neomicrothrix sp. UBA2110
TGTTTCGCAACAATGACTTCAGCTGACCCAATGTCAGGTGACTCAGGGTTATACACCTCATCTCGATATAGAAAAGCAACCACGTCAGCGTCTTGTTCTATAGATCCAGACTCTCGCAGGTCTGCGAGCATGGGCCGTTTATCGGTTCGCGACTCAAGCCCTCGGCTGAGCTGCGATAGCGCGACTATGGGTGTCTCAAGTTCACGAGCGAGGATCTTTAAACCACGAGACATTTCCGAAACCTCAACCTGACGACTTTCAGCATTCCCCCTACCACTCATTAATTGCAGGTAGTCAACGACAATCAGCCCAAGATCTCCCAGGCGACTCTTCAGCCTCCGGGCTTTCGCTCGGATTTCCATTACCGTCAAGTTTGGATTGTCGTCAATCCATATTGGGGCTTCACCAAGCTTGCCAACTGCTCGCGTTATTTTGGGC
>DCYM01000051.1:0-1118 GCA_002331465.1 Candidatus Neomicrothrix sp. UBA2110
GCGACCACATTTGCGCCATCGTTTGCCAAGCGGTTGACCGTTGCTTTTCCAATGCCCGAGCCTGCGCCCGTAACAACGATTGCGTTCCCTTCGTTGTCGCTCATTTCGCCCCTCCCACAGGTGAACTTTAGAGACCCAAGATTTGCACCGTATCCTCAACAAGGCGTTATTGGTCGCGAACTCCTTCGCAAGGTCAAGCGAAATGACGTCACATCAGGCTAAAACTCTAGATATGGCTCACCCTCTCATCCCCGTGCCCACACCCGAAACTCAGCCCTATTGGGATGGATGCAATCAAGGGATACTGCGTATCAACCGGTGCAATGCCTGCAACGACGCATATTTTCCCCCGGCGCCCATTTGCCCGCATTGCTCTTCAACCGACGTCAAGTTCTTCGACGCGAGCGGCGAAGCGACCTTGTACAGCTACACAATCCAACAAAAGCCCCCTGATCTGTGGGGTACCCAAGGACCACGTTCGGTCGCTTTAGTGAAACTGTTAGAAGGCCCAATGCTCACCTCCTCAATCATCAATTGTGAACAAACCCCCGAAACCTTGCGCCTCGACATGCCTCTACAGGCGACATTTACGAGCTTTGGCGAAACCACCGTTCTTTGTTTCGAACCAACCGAGGAACAACAATGATCCCGCCCGGAGCAACCGCGATCGTCGGCGCAGCCGAGTCGACCGAAATAGGAACCGTTCCCGACGTGTCATCGGCCGGATTGGCGATCGATGCCGCCGCCAACGCAATGCGAGACGCCGGAATAACAGCGGCCGACATCGATGGCTTCACCTGCGGCTATTTCCCCGTCGCAGATATGAGCCGACAACTAGGAATATTTCCCTCGTGGGCTGACAACACTGTCGTTGGGGGCTGCTCCTGGATGTTCCAACTACGAAACGCAATTGCTGCGATCCACGCCGGCTATTGCAGCACCGTCCTCATTGTTTACGGAGAATCCGGCAAGTCAACTCGCCGCCTAGGCCAAAGCGGGGACGCGGGGCAGCGAGGCGGAATCGGACAACAATTCGACATGCTCCACGGCGGGGGCCAAGCCGCAGCAACCTTCACACTTCCGGTGCTTCGCTATCAACACGAATACGGTCTCAGCGA
>DCYM01000051.1:1503-3834 GCA_002331465.1 Candidatus Neomicrothrix sp. UBA2110
CCACGAGCAACCTTGCGTGAACCCACCTCCGTGGATGAAGTTCTCGATTCGCCGATGGTTGCCTGGCCTATCCGCCGCGCGATGTGTTGTTTGGTGTCCGATGCAGGCGGAGCGTTGATCGTCACCTCGGCCGACAGGGCCGCCGACTACCCAAAACCCCCTGTGTATGTCCTAGGCACTGGAGGAGCTTTAGAAGGCGGCCCCATGAGCCCAGCGGGAGTTCGCGAACCTTTGCGTCCAGAGTTCATTCGGACCAGCGGCGAAGCCGCATTCGCTAGTTCAGGTATCACCCACTCCGATGTCGACCATCTCATGATTTACGACGCGTTCATCCATACACCCATCTTTGGTCTTGAAGGACTCGGTTTCGTCGACTACGGCGAAGGTGGTCACTTCATAGCCGAGGGGCACACCGCACCAGGTGGGAAGTTGCCTATGAACACCAGCGGTGGCGGGCTCAGCTACGCCCACACAGGTGCTTATGGGATGTTGTGCATGCTTGAGTCGATCAGGCAAGTCCGAGGCGAAGCAGCGAACCAGGTCCCCGACGTCGACGTGGCTCTCTGCCACGGATGGGGAGGGTATTGGTCAGCGTGCGCAACCCTCGTTTTCGGAGCTAACGCTCCCTAACCCGCAACGGTCACGGTACGAGAGGGGTGTTGTCCTTCCAACGGTCAATACCTCCACCCTCAACGACATCAACGATGCGTTTCACCGTTGAGTCAACGTCAGCGAAACCGATGTACAGGGGAGCGAACCCAAACCTCAGAAGATCCGGCGGGCGAAAATCGGGGATAACGGATTGCTCATTAATTAGAGCAAGACCGATCGCCTGTGCCTGAGCATGCACCACGGCGACATGTGATCCACGCGACGCGGCATCACGTGGAGTGGCAATCTCAAACCCGAACCTGGCTAATTGGTTGTCGCACAAGTCAATGAAGCGTCCGGTGAGCCCCACCGATTTTTCGTAGACGCTGTCCATACCTGCCTCAAGTAACAACTCGATCCCCGGTCGGATAAGAGCAGCGGAAACGACGTGAGGAGTGCCCGTCAAGAATCGTTGGATCCCGTCAGCAGGAGGACTCTGGTAATCAAAATCGAATGGCTTTTGGCTACCAAACCAACCCGATATTGGGTTACTGAGCGCACTTTGTTGTGAAGAAACGTAGATGAACGCTGGAGCCCCTGGCCCTCCGTTGAGGTACTTGTACGTGCAACCCACCGCAACATCAACACCCTCGGCAGCGACATCAATGGGAATCGCTCCGACCGAGTGCGAAAAATCCCAAACAACTAAAGCGCCTGCCTGTTCAGCGGCCCGATTCACGGCCTTGAGATCCCAACGCCGCCCCGACCGGTAAGCCACATGGCTGAGCGAAACAACAGCCGTCGACTCATCTATTGCATCAAGCAAAGCTCCCGTAGGGTCAGTCGTCGCTGAAGTTTCCACGACTTCGACGATTTGATCTGAACCTGCGATGCGACAAGCGGAACGCAGTATCTGAATATCGGACGGAAAGTTCTCATCATCAGTGACCACTTTTCGTCGCGATGACCGTTCCCACAAAGCAGCTACAACGGCCTTGTACAAACACACGGAGGTGTTCTCCGCGAGGACGACTTCCCCAGGTCGGGCCCCCAACAACTCGCCGATGAGATCACCAACACCTTCAGCTATCTCCAACCAACCTTCATTCCAACCCCGGATAAGGCGTTCACCCCATTCCCGATCAACTACGCGTGCCACAACATCAGCGGCTGCCCGAGGTTGTCGCCCAAGGGAATTTCCGTCTAGATAGATGAGGTCTGGTTCGCTCGAGTTGTGAACGAAACGGTCACGAAACCCGCCCAAAGGGTCCCGAGCATCAAGTTCGCTAGCAGAAATCACATAGTGATCGTCACATCCCCAACACCAACGGTCAATCCGGCACTGATAGTTCGCGCCTCCCAGTGTGTGTTTCGACCAACGAAAAACCAATGTCTAGAGGTTTCAACAAAGCGTCAATCAGCGCGTCATTCGGCTGCGGTTTGGCTAATCACCACTGGCACCCAACCCACCTCAGCTCCCGTCGGAGGTACAACGAGCACTTCGGTTTGAATCCTCGCTAGATCCCCCTCACTCGGCGGCATCATAAATATCGCGTTCGGACCCCACTGGCGGTGAATTTGTTCCACCAAAGACTGCAACACCGCCTTTTGTGCATCATCTAAGTCAAGAGCCACCACAGCGGGCTGTTCAACGAACCGATACCAGGTGTAACGAACAACAGACCCATCGTTGAGCAGTGCTTGTTGCACTCGCGGAGCGGGCCCATCTGCAAGTGGGGG
>DCYM01000003.1 GCA_002331465.1 Candidatus Neomicrothrix sp. UBA2110
AATCTGAAATGCAATCAGACAGGAGAACCCGGCAACGTCGTGCATCTTTCGAACCTCTGCACCGAGATTCTGGAAGTTACGAATCAACAAGAGACTGCTGTTTGCAACCTAGGCTCGGTGAACCTCGGACGCCTGGTGCGCGACGGAGCATTCGATTTCGACCGCCTGGGTGAGGTCGTGCGAACAGCGGTGCCGTTCCTAGATCGGGTAATCGACATCAATTTCTATCCGACTGACGAAGCGGGCTCTTCGAATAGCAAGTGGCGTCCCGTGGGGTTGGGCTTGATGGGGCTCCAAGACGTGTTCTTCCAGACCGGCCTAACATTCGATAGTCCCGAAGCTCTCGACCTGTCGACGCGGATAAGTGAAGAGATCTATTACTGCGCTCTCTCGGCGAGTTGTGATTTAGCTGCAGAAGACGGACCTCATGAGGGATTCTCTGAAACGAGGGCAGCTCGCGGTGACCTCCAGTTTGATCTGTGGGGGATCGTCCCGAGCGACGCTGCACGATGGGAGGCGTTGAAGGACCGCATAAGCCAGCACGGTTTGCGTAACTCGTTGATGGTTGCGATCGCTCCGACTGCGACTATTGCCTCTATCGCTGGGTGCTATGAATGCATCGAACCTCAGGTATCGAATCTCTTTAAGAGAGAAACCCTTTCAGGCGAGTTTTTGCAAATCAACCGTTACCTAGTGACCGAGCTTCAGGAACGCGGCCTCTGGGGTGAGGACATGGCTCAACGAATCAAGCGAGCAGAGGGCTCGATTCAGGCCATCGAGGAGATTCCCGAGGAGTTGCGCGAGATCTATCGAACGGCTTGGGAGTTACCACAACGAGCATTAATTGATTTAGCGGCTAGCAGGGGCGCATACATTGACCAGAGTCAGTCTCTGAATTTGTTTATGGAGAGTCCCAGCATCGGCAAGTTGTCTTCTATGTATATGCACGCATGGAAGAGCGGCCTAAAGACCACCTATTACCTGCGTTCGAGGCCAGCTACTCGAATCAACCAAACCACTTCCGGAGCCGATGGTGAACCGACAGGTTCGCCGCCGGACGAAGAGTCAGCCGACGCCCGCTCTTTCACTGATGAAGAAGCCATCGCGTGCTCATTGGAAAACCCCGAAACTTGTGAAGCTTGTGACTGACACTCGTTTCGCTTCCCTGTCCTGATTGATCACCGAGAAACGACACTGGAATGGCACTTACCGAACCAGACGACAATTACGCAAACCTTGATCAGCTTGATCAAGGGGAGTCCGTTATAGGGCGAGAGGTTGGAGCCACAGGCAACATCCTTGACCCCGGATTCAACCTCACATTGCGTCCGATGCAATACCCGGTCTTTTATGACATGTACCGAGATGCCATTAAGAACACTTGGACGGTTGAAGAAATAGATTTTTCTGACGACGTCGTGGATCTTGATCGAAAACTGCTGCCCGCTGAACGCCATTTGATAAATCGACTGGTCGCTTTCTTTGCAACTGGCGACTCGATTGTTGCAAACAACCTTGTGTTGAATTTGTACCAACACATCAACAGTCCCGAAGCTCGCATGTACTTGAGCAGGCAGCTATACGAAGAAGCCCTGCACGTCCAGTTTTATTTAACCCTCCTTGATAACTACATCCCTGATATTGACGAGAGGGCTGAAGCGTTTGCCGCCATCGAGAACATTCCGTCGATTCGTCGAAAAGCTGAGTTCTGTTTCAAATGGATGAGCAGCATCGGCGACGTCACAGAGTTACGTTCGCGTGATGAGCGAAAGCAATTTTTGCTGAACTTGATCTGCTTCGCTGCGTGCATCGAGGGACTCTTTTTCTTCGCCGCGTTCGCGTACGTCTACTTTCTTCGCAGTAAAGGCCTCCTTAACGGGCTAGCGGCAGGCACCAACTGGGTGTTTCGCGATGAGTCCTGTCATATGAACTTCGCATTCGAAGTCGTGAACACGATTAGAGACGAAGAGCCCGATTTATTTGATGACGATCTGTCTGCCCGCATCGTTGAGATGCTTGAGGAAGCGATCGAAGTAGAGAGCCAGTTCGCGGCGGACGTCCTCTCGGGCGGGGTGGCCGGAATGTCAACTGCCGATACCCGCGTCTATTTAGAGTTCGTCGCTGATCAACGGTTAATGCAACTGGGACTTCCCAAACGCTACGGATCTAAAAACCCATTCGACTTCATGGAGCTACAGGACGTTCAAGAGCTGACAAACTTTTTCGAACGTACCGTCGTGGCGTATCAGGTCGGTGTCGAAGGTGATGTGGCCTTCGACGAAGACTTCTAACTCTCCGGGCAAAAGTGAGCCGGTGATTAGGGGAGTCGCCCTCTCAAAGCGAACTGGTCTAATCCTGCAAAAAGGTTTTGATGAGCGTATTGACAGCGCTTACTGGCGTCGTTCTGTCCGAACGAACTTGAGACTCCAACTCAGGTAGAAGTTTCCCCACCGCTGGATGGGTTCGCAGAGCCTCCAACAGACGATCATCAAGCATTGACCACATCCAACGAACGCGTTGCTCCTCCCGACGACGCTCAAGGTCGCCAGACTCGCTCAGAAGGCGGCGGTGCTGTTCAACTTGACTCCACAGGGTCTCAACGCCCTCGCCTGTTAGACCAGCACAGGTGAGAACTGGAGGCGTCCAGTGGGGTGAGGCTGGCGCTGTGAGGTGCAGAGCAATTTGGTATTCGCGCGCAGCTGCGGCAGCTCTTTGAGCGTTGTCGCCGTCAGCTTTGTTGACGGCGATCATGTCGGCTAATTCGAGAATTCCCTTTTTTATCCCTTGAAGTTCGTCGCCGGCCCCGGCAAGCATTAACACGAGGAAGAAATCGACCATGTCAGCGACCACCGTCTCGCTCTGACCCACTCCGACTGTTTCCACTAGCACGACATCGAAACCGGCCGCCTCACATAGGAGTATGGTTTCTCTGGTCATCCGGGTTACGCCGCCTAGCTCACCGGCTGTTGGTGAGGGACGCACAAAGGCCGCGTCATCGTTTGCTAACGACAACATTCGGGTCTTGTCCCCCAAGATGGAGCCCCCGGTACGGGTTGAGGTTGGGTCTACCGCGAGAACCGCGACCCGGTGACCTTTGCTTGTCAGTGTTTTACCGAGAGTTTCAATAAAAGTGCTTTTCCCGACACCAGGTACCCCTGTGATTCCAACACGATGAGCTGAGCCGGGGTTAGTCAGGAGTTGGGAAAGCAATTCTTGAGCTGATGCGCGATGGTCAGGGAGGCTGCTCTCTATAAGAGTTATGGCGCGCCCCAAGGAGGCGCGATCCGCGGAGCGGACGCCTTCCACGAGATCTGTGATCGAAGGAACGAATGCCACAACTGTTGAGGGTACAGGCCGTCAAGCGACTGATTTAGGGGTGATTTGTGGGTGCTAGTTGTGAATAATCGGCTGCTATTGATGATTTGACTGACAGCACCTGTAAAAGTAGGAACATATGGGTATTGCAAAACGGATAGCTGCGCGTGGTGGGAGTCGTCCTCACCCGGTGGAAAAGTTCCTTGAACCAGATGAGACGGTGAAATGGATCCTTCCTGCCCAGGGGGGACTTCACCCTTTTACGATGTTGGCATTCGCATTAGTCGTTCTATTGGCAGTTCTCGTCTTGGACCCTCGTTCATGGGTGATGGGAGTCACGATCTCGACGGTGGTGTTCGCAATAATTGCGGTTTTGACTACTGCTCGTTACCGAGTGATCGCCATCACATCTGACGACGTTCTGCTGCTGAGAGCGCGGGGATGGCGGCCGGCGAAACCAGTCGAGTTACTCGACAGAAGTCCGCGAACCACCAAGTTCGAGGTGCGCAGCCAGTTTTGGTCCCAAATAGGGGTTGCGGGAGAGAAACTATGGGTTCACAAACGCTTTCAGGCGAGGCTCGACGAGGCAGACTCGTCGCTCGGGCGCCGGACCAGCAAAGCTGCGCCTAGCTCGGTCTATCGCGCTAACCGTGCAAAAAAGAAAGTAAAAAACGTTCGCCGTAAATGATGAGTTCTAGGCGTTAAGTTTTGTTAGCAGCTCAGTAGCGGCTTCGGCGATGACTGTTCCTGGAGGAAATATCGCTGTAGCTCCGGCCTCGGTCAAGGCCTCGAAATCTTGGGGCGGAATGACTCCGCCGACGACGATCATGATGTCGTCTCGACCCTCGGCAGCTAAGGCGTCGCTAAGTTCCGGTATGAGTGTCAGATGACCTGCAGCAAGTGAAGACGCTCCGACGATATGCACATCATTCTCTACCGCTTGTCGAGCCGCTTCTCTAGGGGTTGAAAAAAGAGGTCCGATATCTACGTCGAATCCAAGGTCTGCAAATGCAGTGGCGATGACTTTCTGGCCCCGATCGTGGCCGTCTTGCCCCATTTTGGCGACGAGAATACGCGGTCGTCGACCTTCGCGTTCGGAGAATTGCTCAACCAGTTCTCGTACAGAACTCACTGCGTCGGTTTCTTCTCCCACTTCGCTGCTGTACACCCCGCTAATTGATCGAATTTCTGCCTTGTGACGGCCGTAGACGAGTTCAAGGGCGAGACTGATCTCTCCGACAGTTGCTCTCGCTCGTCCTGCTTCTATCGCTAAGGCTAAGAGGTTTCCCTCTCCAGTGCCCGCTGCTTTAGTTAATGCTGCAAGAGCTTTATCTACCTGTTTGTCATCTCTCTCGGCTCGAAGACGGTTGAGCTTGGCTATTTGAGTTGACTTGACCGCAGCATTATCGATTCTGAGGACATCGACCTCTTCGTTAACGTCCGTCCGGTACTTATTAACTCCGACAACTGTTTGTCGCCCCGAATCGATGCGCGCCTGTGTGCGTGCGGCTGCTTCCTCAATCCGCATCTTTGGGATGCCTGCCTCTATGGCTTGAGCCATGCCACCCATTTGCTCGATCTCGCTGATATGGCCGAGTGCCCGATCGGCTAATTCTCGGGTCAATCGTTCGACGTAGTAACTCCCACCCCAAGGATCAATAACTTTGGTTGTTCCTGACTCTTGTTGGAGGAACAGCTGGGTATTACGGGCGATGCGCGCGCTGAAGTCAGTTGGCAGTGCCAGTGCCTCGTCGAAAGCGTTCGTATGAAGACTTTGGGTATGACCCTGAGTAGCTGCCATGGCCTCGACACAAGTCCGAACAACGTTGTTGTAGACGTCTTGCGCAGTGAGGCTCCATCCCGATGTCTGACTATGGGTTCGCAAGGACATGGACTTGGGATTTGCCGGAGAAAAACCCTGCACCAAATCAGCCCAAATAATGCGTGCAGCTCTGAGTTTGGCTACTTCCATAAAGAAATTCATGCCGATCGCCCAGAAGAAGCTGAGACGAGGCGCAAATTCATCGACGCTTAGCCCGGCTTTTTGGCCTGTACGGAGATATTCGAGACCGTCTGCGAGGGTGTAGGCGAGTTCCAAATCGGCCGTCGCTCCCGCTTCTTGCAGGTGGTACCCCGATATGGAAATGGAGTTAAAGCGAGGCATGTTCTGGCTTGTGAACTCTAAAATATCCGCGATAATGCGCATTGAGGGCTGGGGTGGGTAGATGTAGGTGTTGCGCACCATGAACTCTTTTAGGATGTCATTTTGGATGGTGCCCGCAAGCCTGTTAGCCGGTACTCCCTGTTCCTCAGCGGCGACGATATAGAGCGCAAGAATGGGTAGCACGGCCCCGTTCATTGTCATTGACACGCTCATCTGGTCAAGAGGGATGCCGTCGAAGAGCGTCCGCATGTCGTAGATGGAGTCGATGGCGACGCCTGCCATGCCCACATCGCCGCTGACTCGCTCATGGTCGCTGTCGTAGCCGCGATGGGTGGCGAGGTCGAAGGCGACTGAAAGACCCTTCTGACCGGCAGCGAGATTTCGTCTGTAAAAGGCGTTGGAATCTTCAGCCGTTGAAAATCCCGCGTACTGTCGAACCGTCCAAGGTTGGGTCGTGTACATCGTTGGATAGGGGCCGCGTAAGAACGGGGCGAAGCCCGGCAAGCTGTCCAGATGTGTCATGTCGCCCCGAAGGTCCGCAGCGGTATAAAGACACTTGATGTCGATTCCTTCGGGTGTGTGCCAGGTCAACTCTTCTGCAGAGGTTCCTGTTTGGGCTACGAGATCGCGCTTCCAGCGGTCGAGATCGGACGTTGACTGGTTCGTAGAGTCGAGATTAATTGTGGAAAAGTTAGGGATTTGGTTCATTGTTTGAACTCACCTAACCAAAGTTGTGTGCACTGTTGCGAGTACGTCAAGCACATTGCATCCACGATAAACAAAACCATCGATATCCGCGGTGCCGATTCCGGGGGTATCAGGGGATCCTGCGAGGTAGATGAGCTCCGCCCCTGCACCCCGAAGCGCAGTAGCGGCTTCGGCTGCAGACTCCGAATAAACGGTGTCCGTTGAACATATACAAGCGATTCTGCAACCACTCGAGGCGAATGCTTCTGCGGCTCTAGCTGAATTTTCGAAGCCATCCTGACTTATAGCTTCTACTCCGCCTGTTTCGAAGAGGTTCTTTGCAAATGTCGACCTAGTGGTGTGTGTAATGACATCGCCAAGGTTCGCGAGAAAAACACTTGGTCGCGTAGCGGCAGAGTCCGCAGCTTCTCGAAACTGTTCGAAAGGAGCAGACCACCGAAAGAGAGGCAGAGCTTCACATCTTTTTTCCCCAAATGTTTGTATCGATTCACTGGGGATAGCTTGGCGCTCGACTTTGGTCTCGTTTATGTCCGGGAATTCATTGGTTCCTGTGATCGAGGTAGAGCGGTCAGCGATGGCGGACAAGCGAGCCTCGCGTGTCTCCGCTATCGCAGCTTGCCAGGATCCAGACAGAAGGGCTTCCCCGACACCGCCGTTTTCCTCTAGCTGTTGTAGAACCTTCCACGCCGAACGGGCGAGTTCGTTGGTCAGTGCCTCGAGATACCAACTTCCGCCTGCGGGGTCGATTACGGAAGCCACGTTCGACTCTTCTCGAAGTATGAGTTGAGTATTTCGTGCTAATCGCAAAGCGGTGTCGTCGGGGAGACCTGAAGCGCTGTCGAACGGCTCGACCGTTATGGCGTCAGCTCCACCTAAGGCAGCGGCGAAACAGGCTGTGGTGGTGCGCAGGATGTTTACCCACGAGTCATTGCGAGTCATCATCGACCGTGCCGTCGTGGCATGGATGCTGAGTGGAGCACGAGCGGGATCGCCACCGGAGGCACCAATGATCCTGGTCCAACAAATTCGGGCCGCTCGGAACTTGGCGGTTGTTAGAAACTGATCTGGACCAGCAGCAAGTGTTAATTCGAGTTGTTGTGATGCTTCGTCTACTGAAAGTCCCGCTGTTGTAAGAGCGCGCAACCACATGACCCCGGCTGAAAGAGCGGCTCCGATCTCTTGTCCATCAGAAGCACCGGCATCTGCCCATGTGGAGCCGTCCACGGCGATCGACCGCATGTTGGGATGCGACTTCGATATTTGAGACACAGCATCTGCGCATTCTGCGATTTCCTTCCCGAGTTCGGAGACGGACCGACCACTCCGCGCCATCCGTCCAACCGGATCGAGCCCCAGGCGGTTGCGTAGTAGCGACGCGTCGCCGCATCGACGATCGCAAAGAGCAAGGAGAGCATGTATTTGCGCTAATGAGCTTCCAGGAGTCAGATGAATCGGAGCCAAGTCAAGGTGAACACCATCGAGAAGCGAATCGAACAATTCGAGCTCTGTGGGTGCCGCAATAAGAGTGATGCCAGCGACACCATTCTCAAGATCAGAAAGAATGCGTTTGTTGATGCCTTGGCTCTGTGCAGAGTGGCTTTGGCGAATTTCCCACCCAAACACGTTGCCGGCGGCGCTACTGCCGCGAGTGAATGGCGAACTTCCGGGAAGACCTACATCGTTTTGATCCGCTGCGTGCAGCTCACGCGTGTAAAGCGGTTCTCTCGCAATTCCGTCCAAAGTTTTGGTGGTGAGGGACCCAAGGTCTTGGCCCCTCAGTGCGGCGTTGGCAGCGGCTTCCCAGGAGGCATAATTTGGATCAGTTAAGCGAAGATTATCTCCGTCGACAAGATTGGACGGAGAATCGTCGCCGGGCATGTGATCAGGGTATTGCACGCGTCGCCTTG
>DCYM01000099.1 GCA_002331465.1 Candidatus Neomicrothrix sp. UBA2110
CCGACTTGCCAAGTCGCCATACCTAATCCACCCTTTTCTTCGGATCGCCCACCTTCTGGGCACCCCACGCGCCAGACTAGACCGGCGCAAGATGTGTTAGCGGTCCTTAAGGGGAAGGAACACTTGGGTGAGTGAGGAAAAGAACCGTTTCGAAGAAGCAGCCATCGAAGCCGAGTTCGAGACTGGATATCGCGAAGAAACTCGGGCAGAAGCACGACGTGGGGTCATCACCCGCTTGCTTCGTATGACTTCGGGGACCTTCATAACAATTCTTGGTGTGATTTTGATGCCCCTACCGGGCCCTGGTCTTTTGATTGTGGCTATCGGGCTGGGCATTCTCAGCAGAGACGTCGCCTGGGCGGACCGCCTTCTTCAGATAGTGCGGCGCCGGCTACCCACAGACAGCAACGGGCGCTTACCAAGATCCAGCATCGCCACCATGGTTGCATTGGCGCTAGCCGGAATCGCATTTTCAGCTTGGGTGACTTTCCTTCGCTAAAGGAAGACTCCGTCGACGGCGGTGTCGCGGACGGTCACTTGATGGAAACCGGGGTGGAAACTTCGGTAAAGAAGTCATTTCCCTTGTCATCAACAACTACAAACGCAGGAAAGTCCTCCACCTCTATTTTCCAGACCGCTTCCATCCCAAGCTCTGGATATTCGAGAACTTCAACCTTACGTATCGAATCTTTGGCGAGCCTCGCGGCGGGCCCTCCGATAGATCCCAAGTAGAAACCACCATGATTTTTGCAAGCTTCCGTCACCTGTGCAGACCGATTGCCTTTCGCGAGCATCACCAAGCTGCCACCTGCTGCTTGGAACGGCTCAACATAGCTATCCATTCTCCCCGCTGTGGTTGGCCCAAATGACCCAGACGCGTACCCCTCAGGCGTCTTTGCTGGGCCTGCGTAGTAGACCGGAAAATCCCTCATGTACTCGGGCATCGTCTCGCCCGCGTCAAGGCGTTCTTGAATTTTCGCATGAGCGATATCACGTGCCACGACCAGTGTTCCACTTAAGGAAAGCCGAGTTTTTACGGGATATTTCGAAAGTTCCTCTCGAATGTCACTCATTGGCTGATTCAGATTAATGGCAATAACTCCATCGGATAGCTCGGTGTCTGACGTTTCGGGAAGGTACTTAGCGGGGTCCTCTTCAAGTTGTTCGAGAAAGACGCCATCTGCGGTGATTTTGGCGAACGCCTGACGATCGGCCGAGCACGACACGGCTATTGCTACGGGACAACTCGCGCCGTGTCGAGGCAACCTCACTACTCGTACGTCATGACAGAAATATTTGCCTCCGAACTGGGCACCAATTCCAAACTGGCGAGTTAATTCAAGGATTCGTTGTTCCCACTCCAAATCTCGAAAGCCGTGACCGGTTTCGCTACCAGAAACTGGCAGCGTGTCCAGGTACTTCGCGGAGGCATACTTAGCTGTCTTCATGGCATGTTCAGCTGATGTACCGCCGATGACGACTGCGAGGTGGTACGGAGGACACGCCGCCGTGCCTAAAGTTCTTAACTTCTCATCCAAAAAATTGATGAGACTCGTAGGGTTGAGAAGAGCCTTTGTTTCCTGAAACAAAAAACTTTTATTGGCAGAGCCGCCACCTTTAGCCATAAAAGCGAGCTTGTAGATGTCACCCGGTCCCGAATAGATCTCAATTTGTGCCGGCAAGTTGTTGCCGGTATTCGCCTCATCAAACATTGTCAGCGGCGCCAACTGCGAATAGCGAAGGTTCGAAGTTTGATAGGTATCAAATACTCCGCGGCTAAGCACCTCCGCATCGTCGACATCAGTAATGACTCGCTCACCTTTCGTGCCCCAGATGATGGCGGTCCCCGTATCTTGGCAGCCCGGTAAAACGCCCCCCGCTGCGATATTTGCGTTCTTCAACAACTCGGTCGCCACGAACCGGTCATTGGGTGAAGCTTCAGGGTCCTCAAGAATTGCCGCTAGCTGAGTGAGGTGACCGGGACGCAACAAATGAGCTATGTCCCGCATCGCTTCCGCCGTCAGTAGGCGCAACGCTTCTGGTTCGACTTTAAGGAATCGTCGCCCTCCAGCTTCAAATGTCGACACGTAGTCGTCAGTGATTTTGCGATAGACGATTTCACTGTCACCAGTGGGAAGTAGATCGCTGTAAAGGAACTCCGGCACCCCACTAAACTTACTGTCTTTAGCCATCAACTACGAGAGACACTTCAACCAGTCCACTCAACGTATCCAATTTGGCCCTTCGCTAGCCACAGGAGGGCCATACCGATTTGCCTCTTTCTGCCCTCGCTGACACATGAAAAACAAGATGACGAATACGAGCGGAGTGGGCACTAATCCCAGTGGCACCCACCAACCGCTCCGACTCGTGTCATGCAGCCGACGGACGGTAATCGACACGTTAGGGATGGCAACCGCAAGTAGGTACAGGAGGCTCAAGTTGCTGACAGGGCCCCCGAAATTTCCGAGCAACCAAAAGAACGCCGCGACCATGGTGTTCGCAATGGTGAACCACCAATATTCTGCTCGGCTGGCCCGCCCATGGAATTGCGCGTACTTAAGTAATCCACCGATGTAGTGCTCAACCAGCCGCATACTCGGACCGTACAGCACCATACCCAACTCAACCTTCACGTTGCCCGACATGCTGTACTGGAAGAGTTGACAAATTTGGCGGCTAACTTGGAGAGAATGGTGGCTGTAAACCTTCCGTTGGTCGAAGTACCGATCGTTGACTATGGGGCCGACGAGGACCATATGGTTTCTTATCGCAAACGCGGGACCGTTCGCGCTCTTACTTTGGATAACCGTGGTCCGATCCGATTTGACGACGAGGGACGTCTTCATCCCGACATCCTTGACTCTTATAGTCGTCACGGCTTCTACGTACTGACAGGGGTTATAGAGCAACGAGAACTTGACGAAATCGAAGCGGACGTAGCCGACATGCTCGACCGTGCTCCTATATCGAAGGATGCCGACGTAGACCGACACGGCAATGCCGCTTTGGGGATCGGACTCCAAGGGCGGAACATCAGTTGGGTCCGACCTTTATCTGATCCGTTGGGCGGAACTAGCGCGGCATACGGACGCCACGAAGCAAAAATGGGCGAGCCGTCACCGCCTATCGAAGCTCCAGAACACGTAGTGCAACTGTTTCTCGGCTCCTTGCAGTTCTCTGACGCTTGTCTACGTTTGTATGGTCACCCGCAGTTACTTCGAGTCGCCGAGGCAATTAACGGACCTGATTTTACGCCATTTAATGAGGCGGTCTGGGTGAAACAACCAGGGCTCGGGGGGTCGGTGGCTTGGCACCAAGACGGATGGACTCACTGGGAGAGCCCCCACCTAGACGACCACACTCATGGGTTTAACTTCATGGCTCAGCTCTACGGTTGCGATGCAACAAATGGTCTCTGGGTCGTTCCCGGATCCCATCGGACTGGGAAAGCTGACATCAAAGGAAAGGTAGAAGCTGCAGGATCTGATCGGCTTCCCGATGCAGTTCCCTTGATCTGTGAGCCAGGTGATGTGGCTATCAATAGCCGACAAGCAATTCACGGATCCTTCGCCAACACAAGCTCTAAAACTCGGGTCACGATTAATTTTGGGTTTCATCGCCGGACGTCGGTTTTTGGCATCCAAAGCGGAGGGGTGCATAATCCCGTCTCGGAGTACGACAATGAATACATCTTTGAACGCTCAAAGGCGATTGCTTGGGCAATTGATGCCCGTTCTCAGCATTTCTTAGACGAAGAACGTTACGTCTACGAACCCTTCCGGGGCCTGGAAAACCAATTCGTCTGGGATGAGGCGACCAAGTCAGAACTCCGTGACTACAACCTCCGAGACATCGGGATCTGAAATGGGTGTCCTCGAATGTGAAATGGATGGCCACGTAGCTGTCGTCACATTGAATCGCCCCGAATCACGAAATTCGTTGGACCCTGAGCTAATCGTCACCCTGGCCGATTTATGGAACAGTCTCGGCGGAGACGACGCTGTAAGAGCCGTGGTAGTGACCGGCGCCGAAGGCTCAACATTTTGTTCAGGGTTCGATCTTGGAACAACTATTCCGCTGATGACAGGCACCAGGACACCTCAGAACGAGTTCGAGCAGGTAGTCGCAAATGACAGCGAACTCACGGCTCGTGCAACGTTGAGGGGTTACGACCTTGGGAAACCGCTGATCGCAGCGGTGAATGGCCACGCGATTGCCGGTGGCATGGAGCTGATGCTCTCATGCGATTTACGGGTCGTTGCTCAAGGGGTAAAGCTCGGCCTGTCGGAGGTCGCTTTGGGACTTATACCTGGCATGGGTGGGACAGCCCTGTTAGGTCGTCGGGTCCCTAGCGCTATAGCGATGGAGTTACTGCTTGGCGCCCAACCCATCGTGAGTGACGATCTTGCCCAGTCCGGTTTATTCAATCGTTTAGTACCAAAGTCAGACGTGTTGAGCACTGCCCTAGATCTCGCCCAAATAATCGCCTCTAATGCCCCACTCGCGGTCAAAGCCGCTCGGAAAGTACTACGAGCCTCTGCAGACCTCGACGAATCGACCGCTTTAGCTTTGGAGTCCGAGGCAGGAACCGCGCTGATCAACACGGAAGACGCAGTGGAGGGACCGTTGGCGTTCATGGAGAAGCGGGCGCCGCAGTTTCGGGGCCGCTGAACCTTGCTCGGCTCACTCTTTATGCAAAGCAGTCAGTTTTGATTCGCGCGCCGCAGCACGATCAAGGACACACGTTCTCAGGAGCCAAACGGACGAAGCGATGGGCTTTGGTCAGAAAGTTCAACGATGTGCGCTTTCTCGACACACACGCGACGGTAGCGGAACATCTCCCGAGCCCGGTCCGCGTCAGGTAGGTCCAAAAAAGCTTGATGGCTTGGGTACCACACGGCCATTACTTCATCGAATTCTTCTAAGTCCCCGACGACACTGCCTTGGACCGGTACTCGCCAAAGAACCGACCCTCCGATCGCTCCTACCGAATGTTCGATAGCACTCATATAGGCCCCATAGGTCTCGCCGTCAGGAAATTTAACTTCAGGTTTGTAACGGTTGATGTTCAACATCACGAACGAACTGTCAGAAGACAAAGCGGCAAGGCTTTTTAGTCTTGAGATCTGCTCATCGTTTGATGTGTTGTCATTCGCCATGCACGAACGCTACTGCGATCCAGCTATCAGGAAACGAAAGGACGCCTACTCTCTAGGAATGCCACTAACTCGACGAGACACGTTCTGATGACGCCACTCGAATATTTCGGTGCCTCACAAAAAGGCGACAATTGGGAGCTGCAGCTACCGCGGCAGATTCATGGTGCATTTGGTGGAGTGACCGGTGGAGCGTTAGCTGCGGCGGCAATCGCAGTAGGTCGCACCCTCGCGCCAGATCGGGTAGCCACTGGAATCGACATCCACTTTCTGCGTGGACTGTCAACCACTGAAGCTGTCGTCAACGTGACGGCACTTTCATCCGGCCGAAGTCTCACTATCGTTCGGATTGAATTCACGGACGCGTCAGGACGCTCGACCACCGAAGCGCGTGTCGGATTCGCCGCACCCGAAATGTTGCGAACCGATATAGCGAGCGATGGCGACTCCGACGGACTGATGGGGCCGCCGCCACCCGATTTAGCGGCCTCTGCCAAGCCATGGCGTAAACCTGAAGGCGTTGAGGTTCCGATCATTGACACCGCCGCACCCAAAGCCGCCCGAGTCGGCTCTGCCATCGCGACGTTAGTGACAATTCCATGGGAAGCAACCGGTGACGGCAGCGAAGGCCCATGCCTTGCCGCAGATCTTTCAGTCGGCCCTCCAGTCGACGCGGCATTACCTAAAGGCACCTGGATTCCTCATCCAAATCCTGACCTGTCCCTGCGCTTTTCTGGAAAGGCGACGACCGGAGAACTTGTCGCAATAGCGGCGTGCACGCGAATAGTTAGCGGCCTCGCGACTGTAGAAACTGAAGTGTGGCAAGGAGAAGTCCTTACCGCCACGGGGGTGTCAACCAGTTTGCTGATGGCGAAAAGTTAAAAGCCTAATCGCGGGGGCCAAAACTCTCGATCAGTCGAACTCTTCCTTATGAAACTGAACTGAGAGTGTCCACCCTTGTAGGGTCAAGACAGCCGTTAACGAAGAGGTCGTAATGAAATTCGGAATGCTGTACGAGTTGCAATTGCCTAAACCGTGGGATGACGGAGCCGAGTTGCAACTCATCGAAGAAGCGACTGAACAGATCGTGCTGGCCGACAAGATCGGAATCGACCATGCGTGGGCCGTTGAACACCATTTCCTCGAGGAGTATTCACACTGTTCGGCTTCAGATGTTTTCCTTGCTTCGCTCGCAGCGAAGACCGAACGCATAAGAATCGGTCTTGGTATTCGTCAGGTAATTCCGAACTACAACCACCCAGCTCGAACAGCAGAGACCGTGGCAATGCTTGATCTTATTTCCAGGGGACGAGCCGAATTCGGGATCGGAGAAGGGGCCACCCGCCTGGAGTTACGGGGATATGACATCAACGCCCGACGCAAGCGCGCATTGTCGTTAGAAGCTGCTGGCCAAATCGCGAACATGTTGGTGATGGAGCCCTACCCGGGTTACGAGGGTGAAGGTTTTTCGATGCCATGTAGGAACGTGGTACCTAAACCCATGCAAAAGCCGCATCCACCTATGTGGATAGCGTGCACTAATCGCGGGACTATCGAAGTAGCTGCACGCAATGGGCTGGGGGCGCTGGCGTTTAGTTTCGTCGACCCAGAGGAAGCTAAAACTTGGGCTGATATCTATTACGACATCATCAAAAGCGACGAGTGCGTTCCCTTGGGTCACACCGTCAACGCAAATCTGGCGATGGTTGCAGGTTTTAGTCTCCATGACGACGCCGACGAGGCAATGCGACGCGGCATCGACGGTTTTCAGTTCTTCCGGTACGCGGTTAACGCTTTAGTGGCAAATGAAACTCGTCCTGGTCGCAGCAATCTGTGGGGGGAATATGAGGACCTACGTGGTCCCGACCTTCCAACTATCGGCGCGCCAGGTATCGGAACGCCAGAGGAGTACACCGCTTTAGTGCAGGAATTTGAAACAGCGGGAGTCGACCAGGTGATTTTTTTGCAACAAGGCGGCAAGAATGAGCACAAACATATTTGTGAAAGTTTGGAACTGTTCGGCGAGAAGGTACTCCCCAACTTTGCACCATTCCGGGATGAGCGCGTAGCCCAAAAGAACGCCGAGTTGGCACCGTATATTGAAGCCGCTCTCGAGCGAAAACAGTGGATGAAACCACTTACCGATGACGAAATCCCGATCGTTCCGCCATCACAAGCTAGGGAATCGTTTTACGTTAAGACGGACACCTAGCCGAGGCTTAACATCCGCCCAAGGAAGGCGTTGATGTCCGATCGAGCTTGGCGCGCTACTGCCGTGGAGGCAGCGAATCCATCGAATCCATGCGGAGCTCCGGGGTACACGTGAAGTTCAGTGGGCACTCCTGCATGGTTCAATCGTTGCGCATAAGCGATGTCTTCGTCGGCAAACGCGTCGAGGGTTCCAGCCATGATGAATGTCGGAGGTAAACCCTCAAGGTTGCTCTCGCGCGCTGGCGCTGCATGAACTGGTACGTCATCACTTTCGAACAACTCACCGAGATACGAGCTCCAACCGAAATCGTTCGATTCGGGAGCCCACACGGGCACATCCCAGTTAGCTGTGATCGTGGTTCGAGTGTCGTCGATCATCGGGTAGATCAACAGTTGGTAGTCGATTTCGAATTCGCCTCGATCACGAACCAGTAACGCAAGCGCAGCGGCCATTCCCCCACCGGCGCTTGGTCCGCCGATACCGATCCTGCCAGTGTCGACCCCGACGGTCTCGCCATTCTCTTTGAGCCATTTCAATCCGCTGTAAGAGTCCTCTAGGCCAGCTGGGTAGGGGTGTTCAGGTGCTAAACGATATTGCACTGCCGCGCCTACCAAGCCGAACCGCTGACACCATCGATCGAAACGAAAATCATCTTGTTCTGGGTTTCCCAGCACATAACCGCCACCGTGTATCCAATAAAGCGCGGGGCTTAGTTCTTGGGCACCTTTGCAGCGATGCACCCGAATCCTGACGTCGTTATCGTCGACACCGGATACAAAATGGTCAACTCTTTCAACTTCATCAGAAAGTTCAGCGTCGGCGTTACGAAGAAGCCGAGAGGCTCGTACTTTTTTGAGGGTGTCAGCGTTGACTACACCCAGGCTTGGTTGAGTATCTAAGGCTTCTTGGACCGCTGGGTCATAATAGGGCTGCGTGCTCATAGGTGAGCACGGTAGATCAACCCGGGGGTATCCCGCTTGGCTAGGCCGAAGCTTCGTACACGATGTTGGTCGGACTTTCGGATATCCGTCCAAAGCTTCCGTAGCCCGCTTCCGCAAACACGGCGCTCATTCCCGGTTCGCCCGCCTGGGCGCCCATGCCTCGACCGACCTCTTGAGAGAGCGAACAAGGCGTGCAGAAGAAACTTGAAAACCCGTAGAAAGCACCACCAAGACCAGCATGATTTTCTGATCTCGTATCGAAGGCGAAAGGTTCGATGAGCATGACCGATCCACTGTCACTCAGTTGCGATTTTGCGTGTTCCGCGATCCCCACAGGGTCGCCCATATCGTGCATGCAGTCGAAGAAGCACACCAGGTCATAGGAACCCTGATAGCTCGTGGCACTCTCTGTTTCGAACGTTACGTTGGTGAGCCCTTGTTCTTGCGCAGCTACTCGAGCCATGTCGATTGATGGCTCATGAAAATCAATGCCTACGAAGGTGCTGTCGGGATAGGCGGCTGCCATGGTTAGCGTGGACAATCCGGCTCCACATCCCACATCGGCCACAACAGCGCCGTTGGCGATTCTGGCTTCCCCGCCATCAAGAGCGGGAATGAATTCCTGCACTAGGTGGTGTTCATAGCAGGGACGAAAGAATTCGAGCGTTCCGTCAAATAGGCAGGGGTGATGATCGCCCCACGCAACGCCCCCATCTCCGCGAAACGCAGCCTCTACTTGGTCGAGACCCATGTACATAGCGCGGACTGCTCCGAGACCCCCAGCGAGCCAAGCAGGCGAGTGTTGTTCAGCCATGACCATCGCTCCGGCGTCACTGAGTTCATACGTGTCAGCTTCCGCGTCAAATGCAAGTACTCCCGCGGATGCTTGCTGGTCAAGTAACTCCCGTGTGAGTCGAGGATGTGTGCCCGCAGCTTCCGCTAGAGCATCTGCTGTCATTCCCCCGCTGCCCGCCAAATGCCCATACAGACCCAGTTTGTGGGCCAAGTCGCTGCAAGCGACCGTGGCCGCGCCGACCATGTGCCCCAGAATGCCTCCGGCATAAGCCTGAATTTCTTCCATATCTATCTCTGATGACATCTCGCCTTGACCCTTCAGTACTCGAAACGACTTCCTGATGCTTCTCGAAATATCGGTTCGAAAATCAGTCGATTGCACATGATTATTACCGAACGACTGGGCTCAACAAAATTTTTCCAAAATATTCTCTTCGGAAAGATTCCGTTAAGGAACTAACCATTACGCGTTTGTCGTTAGCCGCTCTCGCCCATCTCTATTTTCATTTCGCTCGTATCAATTAGGCCACTCGGATCTCGCCGTGGTGCTGTACCCGACTCGAAGATGATTACCACAGCCCACAACAAAGCGGCAACGCCCACGAACGGGGCGAACATTTCCGCGTATCGCCATCGCTTTTCGACCGCGATTGCTAAGGCAAGTCCGATCATGGCTGCCAATTTCATAGAGATCCATTCGGTGAGTGCCATTCCAACCGGTTCTCGAACCTTCGCGCCCGCCTAACGTCATTCCTGAATCAAAAAAAGGAAACAAATAATGCTGGACGATTTAGCGACTCTCTCCCAAATATTAGAAGGCGCCCTTTTGCCGCTTTCGTTGATTTATCTGGCCAGAGAAGCACAACTGAATGTGAAACTCACGAAAGCCCAGTTCAGTCATACTCTCACCGACCGTCTGTACGAGCGGTATCTATCCTCAACACAAAACGAGGAGTTCGTGAGCTTCCTAGCAAAGGATTTCTCATCGGATGAACTGACTGACGAGGATCAATGGCGGATCACGCTTTGGACGAACGCGATGCTGGTCGATCTGTTCGATACCTTTGAGCAGCGCGAAAGTGGACTCGCTACAGCAGAACAGCTCGACATGAGAGTCAATTTGCTCAAGTTGGGTCTTATGCGGACCCAGGGCGCACGAGCTGCATGGTCTTTGTGGAAGCCATCTAAAGACGCGTCGTTCGTTGAGTGGTTCGAATCTGAACTTTACGACGGCAAATTCGACGAAGAGGCTGACGAGATCACCACTTCGTTGAACATGCGCCGATCGTGATCTACCAGTCGAGAACCCGTTTCTAGAACTAGCTTGTAGCCATGACACAGACTGCGGGTGGGCGCGCTCCGGGCCAGACGGTCCAGGAGGTGTTGCGAGAGGATGCAGTCGCTCCTCCCGAGGTGCTACTTCGCGAATACCCACCCAATTTTGTAGACAATCACGAAGTATCGGTGGATCGCTACCTGACACAGGAATGGCATGACCTCGAGGTAGAGCATGTATGGCGCAAGGTGTGGCAGATGGCTTGCCGCCTTGAAGAACTGCAAGCTGTAGGCGACCACGTGGTGTACGAGGTGGCTACCGAGTCAGTCATAGTTGTGAGAACCGGTGAAGGACTCCATGACGTGCGTGCCTACATAAATTCGTGTCTTCATCGCGGAACACAGCTGCGCAGCGAAGGAGGAAATGTTCAACGGTTTAGATGTCCCTTCCATGGTTTCACATGGGATTTAGAGGGTCAGCTGGTACACATTCCCAATAGTTGGGATTTTCCGGACGTGGTGCCCCAAGATTTTGGTCTTCCCGTGGCACAAGTCGCTTTTTGGGGTGGGTTTGTTTTCGTCAGCTTCGACGACGATTGTGAACCCTTCGATAGTTACATTGAGGTCCTAGACCAGGAGTTCAAGGACTTTCCGCTCGAAGATCGATGGAAAGCCGCCCATATAGAAAAGGTGATGCCGTGCAATTGGAAACTTGCACTCGAAGCGTTCATTGAGAGCTTCCACATTGGGGTAACGCATCCTCAAACTGCGGCT
>DCYM01000138.1 GCA_002331465.1 Candidatus Neomicrothrix sp. UBA2110
CAGGCTATGTCTGTCGGGGAGAAGGCGAGTGCTTACAACCGAACAACTAGCTGAGTACCACCGGGACGGGTTTTTGGTCCTGAAGGGACAAATTGCTGAAGCTGATATCTGTCGATTAGAGCGAGGATTCCAGCGCAACCCTCCACTCGATGGGACTTTGTACGATGCACGCAAGTTGAGCTACCCCGAACCGGGGCGATACACGCTTGCCAATAACTGCCTGAAAGACCCCGACTTGGCCTTTCTCGCCGAGCACGATCAAATCGTGCCCGCAGCAGCTGAAGTGCTTGGAGCCGACCCCAAACTTTCGGCCTACGTCATTTACGACCGGACACCTCAAGGCACGGGGATTCCAAGTCACAACGATTACAAGAGATGGAGACCAGTCGGCTCGTCGATGAACTGGGTCTTCACAACTGTTCCTTTTTGCGATTTCGATCACAGCACTGGACAACTATTGGTTGCTCCGGGTTCCCACCACCTAGAGCGGATACACGTTGGACTGGAGCGGCCTATGGAGGTCGAGGTGCCCGTCCGACCTCCGGAAGACAGCTATGTCGACCCCGAATTGAAGCGGGGCGACTTACTTTTGATGAACATGCATCTGTGGCACCAAGCGGTCGGAAACACTTCCGATTCACACCGAGTTGGCGCGTTTAATAAATATGCAGCGGCTAACGCTCCGCCGGCAACTGGTTGGTTCCTATACGACGACCAAGTCCACGACGCTCTCACCTCTGTCGGGCGTTCGGTCCTGGCCCGCCACAGCAACAGAACCATTGAAACGACCCGCCTGTTACTACTGAGGGAAGGTAACGATCAAGAGGTGCTTTTGTTGACCCACCCACGAGGTCAACTGGCTTTGCCTGGGGGTCCGACATTTACCGAAAAAGCCATAGCTGACTGGGACGCTGGCAATTACATCGCCGCGTTACAAGCAGCAGTTCGAGACCAGTTGAGTATCGAAACGCCATGGGTGTCTTATGTCGGTGATTTCCCAGAAGGCGACGGTCTCTGTCGCGTGTACGCGTACACGCTCAATGGATTGGGTTTCCCAGTTCGGTACGAAGGGGCGGAGTGGATGGATCGACAGCGTCTTCTGTCAGCGAAACCAGACCTACTGGGTGGGTGGGAAATTGACGCGCTTGACCTTTGGCTTGATGATGAAATCGTCCGAGGCAAAGGTTTGACTCAGGCTCAGTGTCGAGTCAATCAGTATGCATACTGAGCCTCTTTCAACTCATAATGAAACCCCGATAGCCATCTCTAGCTACGTCATCGCATCGTTCGCTATAACTGGGAAATCCCCCCACGTAAAGCATGAAGGTTCGGCTATCGCGGCCCTCGATGTTCTTGTTCACGCCCATAAACCATGAGTCCACCTTGCTGAAGAGCATCCGCTGCACCGACTCATACACGTGTTCAGTCCACTCATCTTCAGCATCAATATCGACTTCAACACGTGTTACGTCTGAATCGAAAAGTTGCTCTAAGAACGTCGATACCCATTCCACGTTCTGCTCAATACAACGAGGCATATTACAAAATGTGGACGCGTTGTGGGGTCCCACCAATGTGAACATGTTCGGGAACCCTGCCGTTGCCAATCCAAGATATGTGCTCGGTCCAGTTTCCCATTTCTCGGCAAGAATGCGGCCGTCGCTGCCTGTGAATTTTATTGACTTGTAGGGCCCCATAACCGCATCGAAACCCGTCGCGTAGACGATTAGATCAAAAGGGTGCTCTTGGTCTGAACATTGGATCCCATCGATAGTGACCTTTTCAATGGGTGTTTCGTTGACATCCACGAGGAGCACGTTGTCTTGGTTGTAAACCTCGTAATAGTCAGTTTCCATCGGTACCCGGCGAGTGCCAAAGCCGTGGTCTCGCGGGATTAACTTCTCGGCAAGTTCTCCGTCGTCCACTCGTTCTCGAATTTTCCGTGCGATGAAGTCAGAAAGCGTGGCGTTAGCCGCTTCGTCAACCAATACATCACGAAAGTTTCCGATCCAGATGCCGAAACCTGGAGAAGCATAAAGTTCCTCGTACAGGGCTTCTCGTTCTTCTTCGCTTACGTCAAGAGCTTTTCGCTCATCTGAGTCGTGTATGAATCCTGAAAAAGACTTCCTACACCGTTCAAAGATTTCGTCATAGCGGGAACGGATGTCAGCCATCTCAGCCGGTTCGATGGGACCATTGTGAAGCGGGGCGCACCAATTGGGACTTCGCTGAAAAACAGTCAGATGGTCCGCAGTCTTAGCTACTTCTTGTATCAGCTGTACTGCCGTAGCTCCCGTACCGATTATGCCGACTCGTTTTCCCGTGAAAACGACCTCGTCGTGCGGCCATTGGGCGGTATGGAAAGACGGTCCTTTGAAGTCCTCCATCCCATCAAAATCTGGAATCAACGGTTTGGAAAGGATCCCGATAGCTGTAATCAGGAACCGGCAACGCACCTTGAATCCGTCTTCGACTTCAACCTGCCATTCGTTAGACGTTTCATCGAAAGTGCACTGGGTTACAACGCTTTGGAATCTGATGTCGCTCCGCAGGTCAAACTGCTCGGCCACATGTTGGAGGTATCTCAGATTTTCTGGTTGAGCAGAAAAACGTTCTTGCCAATCCCATTGGTCAAGTAAGTCTTGGCTAAACGAATACCCATAGGAATAACTCTCAGAATCGAACCTAGCTCCTGGGTACCGATTCCAGTACCAGGTGCCACCCACATCAGTTCCTGACTCCAGTACCAACGCGCTCACGCCGATCTCACGTGACTTGTAGAGCTGATACAACCCCGACACGCCTGCTCCGATGATGACCACTCCGTAGGAGGGAATCTCAGAGCTCTCACGTTCGTTCATGATCACAACTTAGCGACACCTTCTAGCGAGGACCTCTAGCTGAAGGTTTTCGAGGCCGGCGGCAACCTATTTGATGACCAAAGGTTCGTTTCGGAGATTCCGAACATTTCTAGGTCTGTTTCCATCCCTGACTCGGACCCCGAAATTTTGGCTGATTTCTCTCAACTATTTGTTGAGCTCGCGCCGATATTGCGTCATCCCAATCTTGATCGGTGAACAACCAAAATTGTTCATCAAGGATTGCGTCATGCACCTGACCGCCGACAATCTCGGGATCGAGACCTCCTCGAAGAGCACGTTGAGTGAGTTCAAGCATTTGGTCACCTCTATCGTCTATCGCCGATCCGACCGACCCAGCGGCACGGGCAACGGTCGCGTTCACAATGTTTGTATTTACGAAACCGGGGCACAGGCAAGTGACACCAACATTTGACCCCTCGGTTTTCAATTCGTGGAAAAGAGTCTCAGCAAGCGTCGCCACACCGTGTTTCGCGATGTTGTACGGAGCTCCAAATGGGGAGGAAATATGACCCGCTATCGAAGCCGTTAGGACTACATGACCATCGTCATGTTCGATGAGATGGGGAACGAACGCTCGAACACCGTGGATGACACCATTAAGAAGGATCCCAAGGGTCCATTCGTAATCGTCTTTCGAAAGCGACCACGACCGGCCAATCGAACCCTGCACCCCGGCATTGAGGCACACCACGTTCACCCTTCCAAAAGCATCGATGGCGGCATCAAAGAGCGCGTGATTTTGGCCTTCGTCGGAAACGTCAGTGATTACTCCGGTGACGTCAGCGCCCGACTCGCGAATGCTGTTGACCGCTACCTCCAGCTTGGCTTCGTCGATGTCCGAAAGCACGACCTTCATTCCGGCATTACCGAAACGACGGGCCATTGCTAGGCCCATACCGGACGCGGCTCCAGTTACGACTGCCGTCTTACCTTCAAGTTTGTCCATCCTCGGAGACTAGACCGAAGAGTTCGTTAGCTGTCTTATCGGGCTACCGTTCGGGGGTGCCAGATTTTCTCAATGACGCTCAGAGCGACATACAACAACGAGCAGACTCGCTGGGACGTCGCGTAGCGGCGCTCGATACTGACGCCCTCGAGCCCCATCAAATCGAACGCGAAACCCGTGCTCTTTCGAAACGGGCTGGAATTTTTTTTCTGACCCAACCCACCGAATTCGGGGGCACTGACGCGACGTGTCTTGAGTTGACCATTGCCCGCGAGGCTCTCGGTAGCTGCGGGGTTGACCACTTACCTGGGCTTTTTGGGCCTACCCCAGGCCTACTGGCGCAAGCATCAGAGCATGTCAGAAACAAATTTTTGAAGCCGTACTTAGCGGGAGAAATGAAAGGAGGGTTCGGGTTTACCGAACCCTCCGATGCCGAGAGACAC
>DCYM01000139.1:0-2092 GCA_002331465.1 Candidatus Neomicrothrix sp. UBA2110
AATAGCAGCCGTCAACGTGGTCTTCCCATGGTCAATATGACCCATCGTTCCCACATTCACATGCGGCCTAGTCCGCTCAAACTTCTCCTTAGACATGATTCTCTTTCTCCGGTGCCTTTTCGTTCTTAGGGGTTAGCTAGATATTCGACTGGTTGATCTTGATAGTTACTCGCCGCGGATTCGTTTTACGATGTCTTCGGCAATATTGGTTGGGACTTGTTGGTAGTTCTCGAACTGCATCGAGTAGGTAGCCCGACCCTGAGTACGCGAACGCAGGTCGTTAGCGTATCCGAACATCTCAGATAGCGGTACCTGAGCGTCAATGACTTGGGCTGTACCGCGGCTTTCCATCTGCCCAACCCGTCCGCGTCTGGCGTTGAGATCACCGATCACATCGCCCATGTAATCCTCGGGTGTCACAACTTCGACGGCCATTACCGGCTCGAGAAGCACTGGGCCGGCGGCACGCGCTGCTTCTCGCATAGCCATAGTGCCCGCTATTTTGAAGGCCATTTCGGACGAATCAACGTCGTGAGTTGACCCATCTATCAATTCGACTTTCACGTCCACCATTGGAAACCCAGCGAGGGGGCCATTGTCCATTGAGGACTGTAAGCCAGCGTTGACTGAGCTGATGTATTCGCGTGGTATGACCCCACCTTTGATGGAATCGTCGAACACATAACCCTCGCCGGCGGCACTGGGTTCGAGATTGATGACAACCACGGCGAATTGTCCCGATCCGCCGCTTTGTTTGATGTGACGGTACTCAAACTTATTCACTGCTTTGGTGATGGTTTCGCGGTAAGCAACCTGGGGTTTGCCGATCGTCGCGTCGACGCTGAACTCTCGAAGCATGCGCTCAACGAGCACTTCAAGGTGAAGTTCACCCATCCCCGAGATGACTGTTTGCCCAGTTTCTTCGTCACTCTTGACTCGAAACGTCGGATCCTCTTCCGATAATGCGGTGAGGGCTTTGCTCAATTTGTCCTGGTCACCTTTGGAGCGAGGTTCGACCGCGACATGTACCACCGGTTCCGGGAAGACCAGTTGTTCTAGGACGATTGGACTGCTGGGGTCGCAAAGTGTGTCACCGGTCCGAGTATTTTTCAGCCCGATTCCAGCGACGATGTCGCCGGCCGTGATGTCGTCGCGGTCTTCACGATTGTTGGCATGCATCTGCAAGATACGGCCAATGCGTTCTTTGTTGCCGGTGGTGGTGTTAAGCACCTGTCCGCCCTTTTCGAGGCTGCCGCTGTAAACCCTGAAGTAGACGAGCTTCCCCACGTGTGGGTCCGTCATAATTTTGAACGCCAACGCTGAGAAGGGTTCGTCAACGTCGGGGTGACGCTCTAGGTCTCCTTCACCGTTTAGGGAGGTACCACCAATGGCGGGGATATCTAGGGGTGACGGCAGGTATCGGGTGACGGCGTCAAGGAGCGGTTGAACTCCTTTGTTTTTGAATGCGGTACCTGTGAGCACGGGCACAATCTGATTGGCGATAGTGCCTCGACGAATAGCGTTATGCAGTGTCTCTTCGTCAACGTCTTCTCCTTCGAGGTACGCCATCATGATGTCTTCGTCCACATCGGCGAGCACTTCGAGAAGTTTTACGTGGTATTCCTCGGCTTCGCTCTGCATGTCGGCTGGGATGTCAACGATGTCGTAGCTCGCTCCCAAGTCCTCTCCCTGCCAAACAACTGCTTTCATACCGACAAGGTCAACAACCCCGGCGAAGTCAGCTTCAATTCCAATCGGCAGTTGCAACACTGCGACGTTTGCGTCAAGGCGATCAACGATACTGGCCAAAGAATCGTAGAAAGACGCTCCAGTTCGATCCAGTTTGTTGATGAAGCACATTCGAGGAACACCGTATTTATCGGCTTGTCGCCACACGGTTTCGGTCTGGGGTTCGACACCTGCGACACCATCAAAGACGGCAACTGCACCGTCAAGGACTCTCAGAGAGCGTTCAACTTCGACTGTAAAGTCAACGTGTCCTGGGGTGTCAATAATGTTGATTACGTGGTCATTCCATATGCAGGTCGTGGCTGCAGAGGTGATGGTGATGCCTCGTTCTTGCTCTTGTTCC
>DCYM01000139.1:2416-6187 GCA_002331465.1 Candidatus Neomicrothrix sp. UBA2110
TCTTGTTCCATCCAATCCATGGTTGCAGCGCCGTCGTGAACCTCACCAATTTTGTAGTTGACCCCGGTGTAATACAGGATGCGTTCCGTGGTGGTGGTTTTGCCAGCATCGATGTGGGCCATGATGCCGATGTTTCGCACGCGGTCAAGCGGTTGATTGCGTGGCATGGAGGTTCTGCCTCGGTCTCTCGGGATTCAGGGGTTGGGGGTTCGTACAGGGAATAGTTGGTGGTGCTCTCATAAGCACGTCCGACAACTAGTGTGCCGGGTTCCACCGTATTAGGGGCGACAGCGCTTCTCTCGCTACCACCTGTAGTGGGCAAAAGCCTTGTTAGCTTCGGCCATACGATGTGTGTCTTCTCGACGTTTAGCCGAGGAACCGGTGCCGTTAGAGGCATCTAGAACTTCATTTGCGAGGCGTTCGGCCATCGTGCGTTCGCGGCGTTCGCGCGCATAACTCACAATCCAACGAATTGCGAGGGTGTTGGCTCGACGCGGCCGAACTTCGACGGGAACCTGGTAGGTCGCTCCGCCGACGCGCCGACTCTTTACTTCGAGTTGTGGTTTTGTGTTGTCGACGGCACGTTTCAGCACATCAAGCGCCTCGCCGCCTGTTTTGTCAGAAACAAGGTCAAGCGCGTCGTAAACAATACGTTCGGCGGTGGCTCGCTTGCCTCGTTGCAGAACCTTGTTGATTATTTGGGTGACGAGAGTCGAGTCATAAACTGGATCGGCAGCAAGTTCGCGCCTGGGGGCAGCACCGCGACGAGGCATTTCAGCTCTCCTTCTTAGCGCCGTAACGAGAACGCGCTTGTTTTCGAGCCGAAACGCCGGATGCGTCTAGGGAACCACGGATGACTTTATAACGAACACCAGGAAGGTCTTTCACGCGGCCACCTCTAACCAGAACAATGCTGTGCTCTTGGAGGTTGTGACCTTCACCCGGTATGTAAGCGGTGACTTCTATGCCGCTTGTGAGGCGAACACGCGCAACTTTACGAAGGGCCGAGTTCGGCTTCTTAGGTGTGTGGGTGTACACGCGGGTGCATACGCCGCGTCGCTGGGGGGAACCCTTAAGGGCAGGGGTCTTACCCTTCGTTGGTTTGGATTTTCTGCCATTGCGGACTAGCTGCTGGATTGTGGGCACCAAATACCTCAGAACTAAGCGACCTATAAGACGGGAGTGGGCTTGGTCCTTTTGACACGGATCACATGGCCAGGCCGGACTAAGACCGATGGATAAGGCTACGAGTCGCGTGTCAGCTAGACAACCTCAAGTTCTATTGGTATCCCTCCGGACTCAACAAACTTCACTAAATCCCCATACAGATCACCCTATTGGCCTCCGGTTACTCGATCGGAAACAGCCTCAAGTAGTTGATCTATGTCCTCACGCGACGTGGCTACTGCAAAAGCCACTACCGGGCCCGCTGGCAAGATTACCCAAACTTCCTTGCCAACAACCGCAACCGATCCAACTAGTAAACCCCATCTCGCCGTCTCCGTATTTGCAGTCGCTGCATTTGCGAGCACTGCTGCTCGCAAACCATCGACAAAACTCATATTCCCTATTACGTGGTCCATTACCCCGACGAGTAGAAGCGCTCCGAGCGGCTCCGAGTTTCGGGTGACTCCCACGGCGACCACATCGCTCACAGCGGCCGCTATTTCAGGGTCGTCAAATATAAACCCCTGAAGCTGATTTTTAGCCCTCGGTGAGAGAGGCACAGGTTGCAGGTCAGTTGGCCATTTCATCGTTTCAAGAAGCTGTGACGCGCTGAGTACGCGCGCATCAACTACTGAAACAACGGTGGTGGGCGTTATCTGAATATCAACTGATGTACCGGCGCAACTCGTCGCGCTTAGCCCGAGCACCAACGTGGCACTCAAGGCTGCTTGTCGCATATAACGGTAGCTAGCCGGCGTCACCGAGTTCGGCGACGTCACCACCCTCGTCGGTACCAATAGTGGCTAACCATTCCGCAGGATCCAGATCTTCGTCGGAAGTGAAGAACTCCATCGGTTCGTACTCCGGTGCAGTTGTGTCGATGTTTCGGTACTGCCCCTGACCTGTGCCGGCAGGAATGAGTTTGCCGATGATGATATTTTCTTTCAGGCCTTTCAGGTCATCACGCCGTGATTCGATAGCAGCTTCTGTGAGAACACGAGTGGTCTCTTGGAAAGACGCTGCTGATAGCCAGGAGTCGGTCGCCAATGAGGCTTTAGTAATGCCCATGATGACGGGACGAGCTTCTGCTGGGCGTTGCCCTTCTTGCACGAGGTTGCGGTTGACTTCTGCGTATACACGTTGATCGACCTGCTCGCCTGGCAAGAAAACAGATTCTCCGGGTTCTCCAACGAGCACTCGACGAGTCATCTGCCGGATGATGAGTTCGATGTGTTTGTCGTGGATCGAAACGCCTTGTTCTCGGTAGACCTTTTGAACCTCTTCAACGAGGTATTGCTGAGTTTCGCGCACACCTCGTATATCTAGAAGTTCTTTGGGGTCGCGAGGGCCATCGACTAACGGGTCTCCGGCTCGGGTTTCTTGATTGTCGACCACTGCGAGGCGAGCCATGGTCGGGACGGTATGTGCCTCTTCTTCACCGTCGTCGCCTACAACGATGATCTCTCGACCTCGGCCGTCGTCGTCACCAATACGGACAACGCCGGATCGCGTCGCGAGGGTGGCTTTGCCCTTGGGCGTACGAGCTTCGAACAGTTCCACGACGCGGGGTAGGCCACCAGCAATATCGCTCCCGGCTACGCCACCTGTGTGGAAAGTTCTCATGGTCAGCTGCGTTCCGGGTTCACCGATTGACTGGGCTGCGATGACGCCGACTGCTTCGCCGACTTCGATCATTTTCCCGGTCGCTAGGGACCCTCCGTAGGCCTTAGCTGATACCCCAAATTCCGAGTTGTCGGTTAAAGGGGAGAGAACTTGCACCCGAGTGACTTTCGGATCGTCGCGCAAGGTTTCCATCTCTTCGTCGCCGACAAGAGTGCCTGCTGGCATTACTCCGTCGGTTAGCTCAACGTCTTGAGCCAAACATCGACTGAAAAGTCGAGTTTCCAAATACGCTCGTTTTTCGGTGGTGTCGGCTTCTATGTCTTCGAGCCAGAGTCCTAGCACTGGGCCAGATCTCTCAAACGGATCTTCTTCATTCACTATGAGCTCTTGGGCTACGTCGACAAGTCGACGCGTCAAATAGCCCGAGTCCGCTGTGCGGAGCGCTGTATCAACAAGTCCTTTGCGAGCGCCTGGTGTGGAGATGAAGTACTCCAACATCGACAAACCCTCGCGATAAGACGATTTGATCGGTCGGGGGATGATGTCACCGCGAGGGTTAGCTACTAACCCTCGGATCGCTGCAATTTGTCGCACCTGCATCATGTTGCCTCGCGCGCCTGAGCCCACCATCATGTCGATGGGATTGAAGGTGACTTTTTTCAGTTCAACTTCGAGAGAACCGCGGACTTCTTCTGTAGCTGAGGTCCAAATTTCAACTTCTTTTTGTCGGCGTTCTCCATCAGTGATGATCCCGCGACGGAATTGGTTTTCAACGCGTTCTGCATCACTTTCGTACCGTTCAAGGATTTCCGCTTTGTCAGGCGGGGTGCGAACATCGTCAATGGAGATCGTCAGACCAGACTTAGTGGCATATTTGTAGGTGAGGTCCTTTATCCGGTCGAGAGCAATTGCCACTTCGGTTGTACGCCAGCCGTCAGAAAGGTCGCGAACTATATCGCCCATGTCAGCTTTTTTGACCAC
>DCYM01000139.1:6595-6807 GCA_002331465.1 Candidatus Neomicrothrix sp. UBA2110
TCGTTGGCCAATGCCTCTGTACGCCAAATAATTGACTGGTGAAGTTCAACACGGTTCAGCGCTACAGCGCGTTCAATTTGGTGGAAGTGTTTGAAGACCGGAAGATTTTCAGTCTCCGCCTCACCGCGCATCTCTGTGAGGTAGTAGCCACCGATGATCATGTCCTGACTGGGAACGGTCATAGGTCGACCGTCTGCAGGTGAGAGAATGTT
>DCYM01000139.1:7195-8755 GCA_002331465.1 Candidatus Neomicrothrix sp. UBA2110
ACTGCCATCTGATCGCCATCAAAGTCAGCGTTGAATGCAGCGCACACCAGGGGGTGAATCTGAATTGCTTTTCCTTCTACCAAGATCGGCTCAAATGCCTGAATGCCGAGGCGGTGGAGGGTCGGGGCGCGGTTGAGAAGTACTGGGTGTTCCTTTATAACTTCTTCCAGGACGTCCCAGACTTCAGATCGGCGACGTTCAACCATGCGTTTCGCGGACTTGATGTTTGGCGCAAGGTCAAGGTCATCCAGGCGCTTCATAACAAATGGTTTGAACAACTCCAATGCCATGAGTTTGGGAAGTCCACACTGATGCAACTTGAGAGTTGGGCCCACCACGATCACTGAACGACCTGAGTAGTCGACTCGTTTGCCTAACAGGTTCTGGCGGAAGCGACCTTGCTTTCCTTTAAGCATGTCCGACAGCGACTTCAACGGGCGGTTACCTGGGCCCGTTACCGGCCGACCCCGTCGACCGTTGTCGAAGAGTGCGTCGACGGCTTCTTGAAGCATTCTTTTTTCGTTATTGACGATGATTTCGGGGGCACCGAGGTCTAGCAGACGCTTCAACCGGTTATTTCTGTTGATCACGCGCCGGTACAGATCATTTAGATCTGAGGTCGCGAATCGTCCACCATCCAGTTGGACCATGGGGCGAAGATCAGGAGGGATAACGGGAACAGCGTCGAGAATCATGGCTCGCGGGTCATTGATTCGACGGTCGTTGGAGTTTCGACGGTTGAACGCGCTGAGAATTTTTAACCGTTTGATTGCTTTTTGTTTGCGCTGGGCCGATAGAGGGCGGCGTCCGTCCGCGGCTTCGATGGCTTCGCGAAGAAGAAGTTCTTCATCGTCGAAATTGATTCGGGTCATGAGCTGAACGATGGTTTCGGCGCCCATTCCGCCTTCGAAGTAATCACCGTAGCGGTCTTCCAGTTCACGCCAGAGCAACTCGTCTTCGATGATTTTGCGGCCGTGAAGATTACCGAACTCGTCAAAAGCACGTTCAACGGTCTCAATCTCAGTGGCGCATTCGGTTCGGAGTGCTTCAACGTCTCGATCGGCGTCGCGTCGACGAGATTTCAAGTCTTTTTCTTTCAGACCTTCAGCTTCAAGTTGGGTAATTTCTTTTTCGAGCTCTTTTAGTCGCCCAGCGATTTCATCATCGAATTCTTCGCGTATGACATCGAGCTCTTCGCGCATTTCTAATTCGAGACGCGGTAGGTCTTCATGCCGTTTATCTACGTCAACCCAGGAGACAAGGTTGGCGGCGAAATAGATGACACGCTCGAGTTGTTTAGCTTTGAGTTCTTCTTTGATTGCTAGGCCTGTGAGTAGGTAAGCCAGCCAGCTTCGGGTGCCGCGTAGGTACCAAATGTGTACTACTGGCGCGGCGAGCTCAACGTGGCCCATTCGTTCGCGGCGAACTTTTTGTCGCGTGACTTCAACTCCGCAGCGTTCGCAGATAATGCCTTTGAAACGAACTCGCTTGTACTTGCCACAAGCGCATTCCCAGTCTTTGGTAGGACCGAAAATTTTCTCACAAAAAAGCCCGTCTTTT
>DCYM01000139.1:9072-13588 GCA_002331465.1 Candidatus Neomicrothrix sp. UBA2110
ACAAAAAAGCCCGTCTTTTTCAGGCTTGAGGGTCCTGTAGTTGATGGTCTCAGGTTTTTTTACTTCACCGTTTGACCAGGTTCGGATGGCATCGGCGGTGGCGAGGCCGATGCGAATGTCGGAGAACTCGTTGACGTCAATCATTTGTTGCTCTCAATTCGCAAAGGGGAAGGATTGTGCGCAGTGACAGTCATATCCGTTGCCTCCGAAGCTCGTCGTCTTCGTCGGTTCCTCGTTCTGGTCTGCTGATATCGATGCCCAACGACTCTTCGGCTCGGAACACGTCCTCATCAAGCCCCTGCATGTCAATTTCATCCCCGGTAAGTGAGATGACCTCGACGTTAAGGCAGAGGGCTTGCATTTCTTTGATCAGCACCTTGAAACTCTCGGGAATTCCAGGCTCCGGAATATTTTTTCCCTTAACAATCGCTTCATAGACCTGGACTCTGCCCAATGTGTCATCGGACTTTATGGTTAGGAGCTCTTGTAGCAGATAAGCAGCACCGTATGCCTCCAGGGCCCAGACTTCCATTTCGCCGAAACGTTGGCCGCCGAATTGGGCCTTGCCTCCCAATGGCTGCTGGGTGATCATCGAGTACGGGCCAGTTGAACGAGCATGAATTTTGTCGTCAACAAGATGCGCCAATTTCAGGATGTAGCTGTACCCAACCATGATCGGTCGGTCGTACGCTTCGCCGCTTCGGCCGTCGTACAGAACGGCTTTCCCGGCAGTTGTCATCATCCTCTCGCCCGAAGATGCTTCGGGACGCAGATTCTCTAGTGCTTGTTGAATAGTGGGGTGGGCGCCAGCTCGTTCAACTTCATCCCACTTTGCTCCGTCGAAGACAGGGGTAGCGACGAAAATTGATGGTTCAGTTCTAGGTCGCGTCTTTCGTTCGATGTTTGAGATGGGTTCACTTCCAACGAATTCGCCGTCGTGTTCCCATCCCCAGCGTGCTGCATACCCGAGGTGGGCTTCAAGAACCTGTCCGACGTTCATCCGGCTGGGAACGCCAAGTGGGCTAAGGAGAATGTCGAGTGGTGTGCCATCTGCAAGATAAGGCATCTCTTCGATGGGCAGGATCTTAGAAATAACGCCTTTATTTCCATGTCGCCCTGCCAGCTTGTCACCAACGCTGATTTTGCGTTTTTGGGCCACGTAGACCCGCACAAGCTCGTTTACACCAGGAGGGAGTTCTTCGTCGTCGTCTCGTTGCAACACCCGAACATCGGTGACGATGCCTCTTTCTCCATGAGGAACCTTCAATGAGGTGTCACGCACTTCGCGAGCTTTTTCTCCGAAGATAGCTCGGAGTAGGCGCTCTTCAGGAGTTAATTCTGTTTCGCCTTTTGGTGTGACTTTGCCTACCAGCACGTCGCCGGGACCCACTTCAGCCCCAACGCGTATTACGCCACGCTCGTCGAGGTCACCCAAGACGTCGTCGGCAACGTTTGGAATGTCGCGAGTGATTTCTTCGGGTCCGAGTTTGGTGTCACGGGCATCGATTTCGTGTTCATGTATGTGAATCGAAGTGAGCACATCATCTTTGACAAGACGTTCACTAATGATGATCGCGTCTTCAAAGTTGTAGCCCTCCCACGCCATATAGGCCACAAGAAGGTTCTTGCCTAAGGCCAACTCCCCTTGATCGGTGGAAGGGCCATCAGCAAGCACGGCTCCCTTCTTAACCTTGTCTCCTTCGCGAACGAGCGGCTTTTGGTTAATGCACGTGTCTTGGTTCGAGCGCTCGAATTTCAGAAGTTGGTGGCTAACGTCACCGGCTTTCTTGTATTCAACGGTGATGCTGTTGCCAGTGACTTGGCTAACTACACCGTCTTCAACTGCGAGAAGAACGTCTGCGGCGTCGCCTGCGGCGCGAGATTCGATGCCTGTTCCTACATATGCCGCTTCTGCTCGGAGCAGTGGCACAGCTTGGCGCTGCATGTTTGCTCCCATGAGGGCGCGATTTGCATCGTCGTGCTCTAGGAACGGGATCAACGCCGTTGCGACGGACACAATCTGTTTGGGTGAGACGTCCATCATGTCGACTTCAGCCGCTGGTACGTAGCTGATTTCTGTCGTCGCCGCGAAGTAAGTGTCGCGTTCCATTTGAAGTTTGAGGTCCTGGAGGCTTGCGCCTTGTGGGCTCTTTCGCACCAGTACTCTCGGGTTCTTGAAGGCTTTTTTGTCAGTCAGCGGCGCGTTGGCTTGAGCTACGACGAATTCTTCTTCTTCGTCTGCGGTGAGATAACGGATTTCGTCACTAACTATTCCATTTTTAACGACTCTGTATGGCGATTCGATGAATCCGAATTCATTAACTCGCGCGTATGTTGCCAATCCACCAATAAGCCCAATGTTTGGTCCTTCTGGAGTTTCAATCGGACACATGCGTCCGTAGTGACTGAAGTGGACATCTCTGACTTCAAAGCCAGCTCGTTCTCGGGACAAACCACCTGGACCAAGCGCTGAGAGCCGACGTCGGTGAGTCAAACCAGAAAGCGGGTTCACCTGGTCCATGAACTGCGACAGTTGTGATGTACCAAAGAACTCTTTGATCGCTGCTGTTACAGGTCTGGTGTTAATGAGTGTCGTTGGTGTTATCGCCTCGACATCTTGAGTTGTCATCCGTTCTCGGACAACTCTCTCCATGCGGCTGAGACCTATGCGGACCTGGTTTTGGATGAGCTCGCCTACAGACCGGATCCGCCTGTTCGCGAAGTGGTCTTGGTCATCAAGGCGATAGCCCGGTTCCGCGTTGGCGAGGTGCAGCAAGTAGCTGATGGCAGCTAGTACTTCCGAACGAGTCAGAACTTGGGAGTCAGCTTCAGGACGTTCTAGGTCAAGTCCGAAGAGATTCTCGAGTTTGTCGATTTCCGCGCTTAGCTTTTTGTTGAGCTTGTATCGGCCCACTTTTGAGAGAGAATATCGACGTTCTTCGAAGTAGGCATTATTGAAGTAGTTGGCTGCGGCTTCGGGCGTGGGGGGTTCTCCTGGCCGAGCACGCTTGTATATCTCGATCAACGCCTCTTCTTTTGTCGGCGAGACTGGTGTGTCTTCCTCGTGTACCCATTTGGCTCGCTCGGTTTCCCATTGGCCTTCGAGGAAATCGAAGTGTTGAACGAAACGTTCAAGAAAACCTGGGTGGCTGGCTTCATCGTAGCCAAGTGCGCGAAGCACAGTGAAAATGCTTAGCCGGCGTTTTCTAGCGATGCGGGCGCCAGCTGTGACGTCTTTACCGGGTTTGTGTTCTACATCGAATTCGATCCACTCACCTCGATAGGGGTGGATGGTTCCAGTCACAAGCTGGTGCTTTTGCATGTTGCGAAGTCGGTAACGCTCCCCGGGCTGGAAGATGACGCCTGGCGATCGGACGAGTTGACTTACAATGACTCGCTCCGTGCCGTTGATGATAAAGGTGCCCTTATCGGTCATCTTGGGGAAATCACCCATGAACACTGTTTGCTCTTTGATTTCGCCGGTGTTTCGGTTCATGAACCGAGCTCTAACGAAAATCTGATCAGAGTATGTGTGATCTTTTTCTTTGCATTCCTTTTCGGAAAACTTGGGAGGTCCTTTGAGGTCCTCATCTTCAGCGTCGAACTCAAATTCAAGTTCGAGGTTTCCTGTGAAATCAGTTATCGGACTGATATCGGCAAAAGTTTCTGCCATACCGATAGCGAGAAAGCGTTCGAAGGATTTTTTTTGGACGTCAATTAGGTCGGGTAGCGGCAGAACCTCTTCGAGGTTGCCAAATGAATACCGTTCCCGGGCAGGCCGAGACGACAACGGGATCTCCTAGAGATTTGTATTCAGTTGCGACCGCGACGGACGGTCGTCATAAGCATGGGCGCGCGAACCCTCGCAGTGTTTTCCAAAAAAGACGACACCAGAGCCACGACAGCGGACAGGCTAGCGGCCAGAACGGCTTTCAACAAACCGGCGGTTGCTAGCTAGGGATTACAGCCGCGCTGCGGGGAGCTAAATAGCAGCCACCCATGAACACTATTGCGTTCTTGACAGCGAGGTCGACCACTTGATCGACAGGACCTTTTCTTGGCTAGTAAAGCAAAGCCAACAAGGCCGTAGTCAAACAAGTAGGTCTATTTGATATCGACGGTGCCGCCAGCGGCTTCAATAGCCTCTTTGGCTTTGTCGGCATCTTCTTTCGAGATGCCTTCGAGAATATTGTTTGGCGCGCCTTCGACTAGATCCTTGGCTTCTTTCAACCCAAGACTGGTGAGTCCACGGACCTCTTTGATGACCTGAATCTTTTTATCGCCGGCGCCGGTGAGGACAACGTCGAATTCAGTTTGGGCTTCGGCAGCTTCGCCGCCTGCGTCGCCGCCTGCAGCAGCCATCATGACCGGTGCGGCAGCGGCAGCTGTGACATCGAATTTCTCTTCGAATGCTTTCTTTAGCTCGACAAGTTCAAGGACCGACATGCTGCCGATCGCGTCGAGGATCTCTTCGGTGGTTGCCATTTCTTTGCTCCTAGGTTTCTAGTTCTCTTCG
>DCYM01000228.1 GCA_002331465.1 Candidatus Neomicrothrix sp. UBA2110
AAGATCTCTGGCGACTCAGTATTTGAACTCGGCGCAAGGTGATGTGGACCCGCTATCGCTTGCATAAATAGAGCAATATCGCTGACCGTTCGCGCCATCGGCCCAGTTGTGGCCATCGGGACCCACAGGTCAGTATTGGGCACGGTAGGAACCCGCCCACCGGAAGGACGGAATCCTACGACATTACAAAAAGAAGCAGGGTTTCTTAAAGAGCCTCCTAAATCGGATCCGTCTGCTAACGGCACCATTCGTGCAGCAAGCGCAACCGCAGCGCCGCCGCTACTGCCACCGCACGTAAAAGATGTGTCGTATGGATTAGAAGTGATTCCAAAAACTTCGTTAAATGTTTGCGAGCCAGCACCAAACTCTGGAGTATTGCTTTTCCCGACCATCACGGCGCCGGCTTCTCGTTGTCGTTCAACGATGAGATCATCATGTTCAGGAACACGATCTTTGAATATGGGCGAACCCAACGTTGTTCGTACGCCGGCCGTATCAACTAAATCTTTGTGGACCACCGGCAGACCGTGAAGTACCCCCAGCGACTCACCTCGAGCGAAAGCTTCATCCGCTTTAAGCGCTCTCTCGGCTGCAAGTTCAGGAACCAGCGTCACTATTGCATTGACACTCGGGTTAATCCGCTCTATTCGCCTCAAATGGGCATCTAACAACTCCCGAGCACTGACGTCACCCGCGCTGAGTAAACGTCGCATTTCGATGGCCGTTAAATCGCACAGAGCCTCGTTGGTCATCTCTGTATTTCACCACATAGACCACCAACCAACATTTGAAACAAACTTTTACTTCTCGTTTCGTTTCGAGATCTGGAGACAGTTGCAAGTCGACCCCTCTACGATCCTCTTATGGCAACTGAGAGAGACGACAGAACCCAAACCACCGTCGAACTGTTACAAACCATGATCAGGAATGCTTGCGTGAACGACGGCACCGCAACATCTGGTAACGAAGTTCTTAATAGCGACGCTCTCGAGAGTTTCCTTGAGGGACCAGGAATCGAGATAGAGACCTTCGAACCAACCCCTGGACGAAAATCGTTGGTCGCTCGAATCGCTGGCACCGATGCAGCGTCCCCAAGCTTGTGCCTAATGGGGCACACCGATGTCGTCCCTGTGAATCCCGATGGCTGGACGCGGGACCCGTTCGGCGGTGAGCTCGTCGATGGTGAGGTATGGGGTCGAGGGGCCGTTGACATGTTGAACTTAACGTCGTCTCAGGCGGTCGCGTTTAAGCATCTGGCGGATACTGGGTTCCGTCCATCAGGAGATTTGATCTATTTCGCTGTTGCCGATGAAGAATCGGGGTCGGCACATGGAGCTCAGTGGATGGCTGACCACCACCCTGAGGCAATCATGGCTGATTACGTCCTCACCGAAAACGGAGGACTTCACACGGGATCGAGCGACAACCCTTACATCGGCATCAATGTCGGAGAAAAGGGCGTTGCGTGGCGAAAAATTCGCGTTAAGGGAACCCCAGGTCACGGATCAGCGCCGTTCAAGACAGATAACGCTCTCGTCCGAGCCGCCGCAGTCGTGCAACGTCTAGCTGACTACAGGCCCCCGGCAAAATTCCACGAACTATGGCGCCAACAGGTTGACATTCTCGACGTCGATCAAGAGACAAAGGAGACCATGCTCGACGCTAACCGCATCGAAGATTGGCTCGACGCCCACCCAGTGGAAGGTCTAGCTCGCCATTTCTACAGTTGCACGCACACAACTTTCTCCCCCAACGTTGCCGAGTCCAACCGCCGCATGAAGACCAACGTCATTCCCGATCAGCTCGACATCAACGTCGACATACGTACCTTGCCCGGGGAATCGACAGCAGAGGTTCAAGCGCATCTCGACGAGGCTTTAGGAGATTTAGCAGGTCAAGTCGATGTCGAGATCATCATGAATGACCCAGCGAGCATTAGCCAGATGGACAATCCCATGTGGGACACGATTCAAAAAGCGGTTAACCAGCCATTCCCTAGTGCTCGTCTTTCTCCTCAACTCATCGTCGGTTTCACCGACGCTCGCGTATACCGAAACCTCGGCTCAGTCGCTTACGGTGCGGGCCTTTTTAGCCCCGACCTCAAAGCAAGCGACTTCCAGACTCGTTTTCATGGTCATGACGAACGAATTGATCTCGAATCGCTCAGTCTGACCACTCAATTTTGGCTTGACGTTTGTCACGATTTTCTTGGTTAATCCATAGCCCCAGGACCCAAGACAATCCTTGCTCCCTATTTGCACTATCAAGACAGTGCTAATTCGACAGAACCGCCAATACACTCGATTGCATGGCACCCACGCTCTTCGAGATCGAGTCCCTCGAGGTCCAGGCCAACGAAGGCCAGAAGATCCTGCACGGCATCAATCTCACGATTAATCGCGGCGAAGTTCACGCGATTATGGGGCCTAACGGGTCGGGAAAATCAACTCTCGCGACAACTCTGATGGGATCACCAGAATACGAAGTCGTTGGTGGATGTCTACGGTTTCGAGGAGACGACATCACCGAATGGGGAGCAGATGCTCGCGCCAAAGCGGGCATGTTTTTAGCTTTCCAATACCCTCAGGAAATTTCTGGCGTGTCGGTCCGCAATTTTTTGCGACAGGCAGCCTCGGCCCGCAAGGGAGAAGACATCTCTGCTATCGACATCTACGTGACGATGCAGGATTGGATGGAGCGTCTTGATATGGATGCATCGTTCATGGACCGTTACCTCAACGAAGGATTTTCGGGGGGCGAGAAGAAACGCAACGAGATCTTGCAATTAGCCATCCTTGAGCCCGACTTCGCAGTCTTAGACGAGACCGATTCAGGGCTCGATGTTGACGCCCTCAAAATTGTGGCGCAAGGAGTGCGCGAAGTTCGGCAAAGCCACCCTGAAATGGGAATTCTGCTTATAACCCACTATCAGAGACTGCTAACCGAACTCCAACCCGATTACGTTCACATTCTCGTCAATGGACGAATAGTGGAATCAGGAGGACCTGAGCTTGCTGAACAGTTGGAGCGCGAAGGCTACGAACGGTTCGACAGATGAGTCTTCCGTCTGACCTCAAAAGCAACTTCCCTCTGCTGTCACAAACAATCAACGGTCACCAAATTGTTTACTTAGATTCCGCAGCGTCGTCTCAAAAGCCAGATGTGGTTATCGAGACGATGAATCACTACTACCGGACGATCAACGCAAATGTGCACCGAGGCGCCTACGAAATAGCGGCACAAGCTACGGAGGCGATGGAGCAGGCACGGGCGAAACTTGCGACGTTTATCGGAGCAAGTTCAGCAAACGAAATTGTGTTCACGAAAAACGCCACTGAGTCATTCAATCTCATTGCCCGATCTTGGGGTGGTCAGAACCTTGGCCCAAATGATGTTGTTCTCATCAGCGACATGGAACATCACGCGAACATCGTTCCATGGCAAATACTGTCGGCAGAAAAAGGCTTCGAAGTCCGATGGATACCTCTGACGCCTGATGGTCATCTCGACTTATCTCAACTCGATCGACTCCTGAACGGAGTCAAAATGGTCAGTGTCACGGCTATGAGCAACGTGTTAGGAACGCTCAATCCCATACGCGAAATTGCGGACAAGGCTCACAGTGTGGGAGCGCTGATGGCCGTTGACGGAAGCCAGTACGTCCCTCACCTTCCCACCGATGTTGTGGAACTCGGAGCCGATCTTCTCTGCTTTACGGGTCACAAAATGTGTGGTCCTACTGGAATTGGCGTTCTCTGGGGGCGGGCCGAACTTTTGGATGCCATGCCACCATTTCTCGGCGGAGGCGAGATGATCCTCGATGTCCGTCGTGACGGGTTTACACCTAATGAGCTTCCTCACAAATTCGAGGCGGGGACACCTCCGATCGCCGAAATTATTGGGCTGGGAGCCGCTGTAGATTTTCTCGACTCACTAGGGATGAGCGAGGTACGTCAACACGAAATCGACCTAACGAATTACGCACTTCGCGTGCTCAATGACCGTTACGGCGAGGAAATAACCATCCACGGTCCATCCAATGCTTCAGAAAGAGGTGGAGTCCTCTCAATCCAGTATCGCGACGTACACCCTCACGACCTGAGCCAAGTTTTAGATCAACGAGGTATATGCATTCGCGCAGGTCATCATTGCGCCAAGCCGTTAATGCGGGAACTAGGGGTGGGGGCGACAGCGCGCGCATCACTCTACGTCTATAACGATCAAGCGGACATTGATGCTCTAGCGGAGTCTTTGGCGCCCGCTGGCGAATTGTTCGCGCGCTAGTTCTGGGAGTGTCAAGTGTCCGGCCTTGAAGACCTCTACAAGGAAATCATCCTCGATCATTACCGCAGCCCGCGTCACCGCGGTGAACTCGACTCTCCGCCTGCGCACAAAACCGAGGGCTTCAACCCTCTTTGCGGCGACGAAGTCTTGCTTACTTTCGCATTGGAGGACGACATAATTCAGGAGCTATTAATCAGCGGCCAGGGATGTTCCATCAGCCAAGCTTCAGCTTCCATGATGTCGGCCGCAGTTCAAGGAAAATCGGTAGAAGAGGTGCGCAAGCTCACCCGCCAATTCAAGGCCATGATGTCTATCCACGAAGAATCAATCGGTGCTGAAGATCCGCCATCTGAAGACGACAAACCCTTCGAACTCGGAGACCTTGAGGCGCTTAAGGGCGTCGTGAAGTTCCCTGTTCGTATTAAGTGCGCGACGCTGTCCTGGAACACTCTGCTCACTGGCTTAGACGAGCTAGAGGTCTAGAAAGACTTCACCACCGGTGTCCCGGTGGAACTCCAGTCATGTGTTCCTTGATCCGTCGCGTCGTCGCAGCCGAGGTTCCCTGGGGAACTTCATCCGCAGCAAAAAACCCAACTTCGGCAATTTCTGGCGATACCGACGCACCAACTGACCAGTCCGTGACCAGGAAGACCACCACGTGATCGCTTTTATGTTCCCTGAAAGAGGAGAAGACGCCGTGAACCGACTGAGGGGTTTCGGGTAGCTCAATACCTGTCTCCTCCAACAGTTCTCTTTGTATAGCTCCCACAAGAGATTCACCGGTTTTGACGCCACCACCCGGCAGGTACCAGCCTTCGCGATAGCTATGCCGAACCAAACAAATTCGATTTTCGTCGTCCACTACTAAGGCACGCACTCCTAGGGTCAGCCGCGCCGGTCGCAGGGCCGCCCAACCCCTATATATCCGGAAAAGAAGGCGTCTGAAATCAACCACTTGCGAGCTCTTCCATAAGCAAAGCCAGCGTGGTGTCAAGTGAGGTCACGCCGCCGCGATCATGCGTGGTGAGGCGAATTTTCACCACTCCATAAACATTGGACCATTCCGGGTGATGATTCAGACGTTCGCAATGCATCGCTACGGCTGACATGAATGCGAACGCATGTACAAAGTCCGCGAAGCGGTACGTCCTCTCCAAGGCGTCACCAGCAACGGACCATTCGGGTTTCTCTTTCACAAAAGCGTCAAGCTCAGCGGCCGTGAGTAGGTGGCGCTCCATGTTGCCTCTCCCCTGTGCTGTCAGGCCGGGTGGAAGGTAATTAGTCTAACGACGCTGGTGGGCCGAGTTAACCGGGGCCGTTTATACAAGTGGATCAGCGAAAGGGTCGTCTGAGCTCGAATTGGGCGCTTTTTTTGAAGCTCCGAGACCGTCGATAGACACCGTCACACCTTCGGATTCGACGTCTGATCTCAGAAAACGGGCATACCCATTGGTTTCGAGATCTTGCGCGAGATCTGGTCCGCCGGTTTCAACAATACGTCCATCCACTAAAACATGAACCTGATCTGCCGGCAGATAGTCGAGAAGTCGATGGTAGTGAGTGATGCAAAGCACCCCAAGGCCTGAGTCGGTCATCGTTTCGATGCGTTCAGCGCACGAGCGCAAGGCATCAATATCAAGCCCGCTGTCTAGTTCATCTAAGACAGCTATCTCTGCTTCGAGAACGGCGAGTTGTGCCGTCTCATTTCGTTTTTTTTCGCCGCCAGATAGATCTACGTTTACGGGACGATCAAGAAGCTCTGGGCTCAGACCGATCTGAACGGCTTCTTCCAGTAGCCGAGAGGTGACATCGATATCTGTTTTCCCTCTTGCTTGCAATGCCAACTCCAAGGTTTCGCGAAGTGATACTCCGGGAACCTCAGTCGGATATTGCATAGCGAGAAACAGTCCCGCCTTTGCTCGTTCCCAAGTTGGCAAAGGCAACAGATCCTTGCCATCAAGCGTGATGGATCCGCTAGTAACCCGATACCCCGGTTTACCCATGATTGCGTTGGAAAGAGTGCTTTTGCCTGACCCGTTGGGACCCATGACCGCATGAACTTGTCCCGAAGAGACCTCGAGGCTCACGTCATCCAAGATTTGTTGGTCCGCCACCTCGACGCAAAGCTTTTCGATCGAGAGCGTGGTCATGGTAGATCTACGTTCACTTCCCCATCCAAGACCCGGACCTGGTACACCGGGATCGGTTGAGTAGCGGGAAAGACGTCGGGCGTTCCAGTTCTGAGATTGAACTTCGAGAAATGTTTTGGGCATTCGATCGCGCAGTCTTCTGACCAGACGACTCCTTCGGAAAGCGAATAGTTCGCGTGGCTACATCGATCACCTACCGCGTGAATGGTGTCGCCGATGCGGACTAGGGCGATTCTGTGTCCTTCGACATCGAAACGTTGTGCCTCACCATCGGCAAGATCATCTGATCGACACACAGGAGTCATCGTTGTTGACCTGGTCCTTCGAGGGCTAGTAACTCACTAATGCGAGTATTTGCGGCGTCGCTGATAGTTGCAACCGGAAGCTGATCTAGTACATCCGCAAAAAACCCTCTGACGACCAGAGCTTCAGCTATGTCCTCGGGGACTCCGCGGCTTTCAAGGTAAAAGCGTTGGTCCTGGTCGATGGGTCCAACCGCAGAGGCATGGCTGCATCTGACGTCGTTATTTTCAATTTCCAAGTTCGGTACTGATTCCGCCCAGGCCTCTTCGGAGAGCTTGAGCGTGCGGTTGGTCTGGTACGCATTTACGTCAGCGGCGTCGGGCTCGATTCTGATAAGACCGGTATAGATTGCTCGACTTCGGTCGTCGAGGACACCCTTGAATAGCAAGTTCGAATTGGTGTGGGGCGCGTTGTGTCTCTGAAATGTCCTGAAGTCATGCTGAGCGTCCGCGCGACCGAAGTAAACAGAGCTGATATCGCCAGAAGAGCCTTGACCGGCCATTTTGATATCAATTCTCGCGCGGGCATATTCACCGCCGAGTGCTATTTGGCTCACCGCCAAATGTGCATCTCGATCAATCTCTGCCATTTGGGTCGCGATCTGCCAGGTACGAGGTCCGTGCTCTTGCACAGTGAGGTACTGCAGACGCCCTGCCTGATGGACTTTGAGCTCTGTTACCGGGCACACCAGTGCGTCGATATCTGGGCTCGTTTGATGTTCAACAACCGTGGCTTCTGAATTTTCTCCCAAGTCGACCATCACTCTTGGGAACCAGGCCAGGCCCTCGGTGGTGGTGTGCTGGCGTATCAGGACCGGGCCAGCGATGACAGCGTTAGAAGCAATGTGGATGACAATGGAAGCGCTGCAATAGGCAAAGTTGTAATCAGAAAAAACATCGGGGCCCGTTCGCATTACCGAGCCAATCAAATTCTCAAATTCAGTTCCGTCTGTGAGCACAGTGACGGCTTCGTCATGCACAGAAATCGAGACAACTTGCCCGTCGACAATGTGAATCACCGCTGCAGCGTTTTCATCGACTCCGTTCGTCAGGCCAAAGTCAAGTAAAGAACCGCCCGGAGCCCCGAGTTCGTATTTCGAGACATCGAGGTCGGCGATCGGGGTGTATCGCCAGATCTCTTCCTCAAATGATGGCAACCCAGCTTCGTCTGCTCTTTGCGCAGCGTTGTTACGGCGCTCTAAAAAAGCCGAAGATCCGACCGATTGGCCGCCGTTGGGGAGTTGGAAAAGGCTCGTTCGAGTAGCCGTCACAACTCATAATTCTACCTATCTAGATAGGAGAAATCCCCTGAGCTGGGCCAGTCATCGCTTCTTACCTTTCTTTCGCTTCTTCGCGCGGTTTTTCTTACCCATGCGAGGTCCGCGGCGTCCCTTGGAAAGCCGTTCAGTTTCGATTTCTAACATGATGTCGGGGCCCGCTGAATTCACGATGTCCTCGGCAGCGTCCAGTAACGCGGCTATCGAATCATCTTCGCCCAGACTGTCCGGCTCCTCGGCAAAGTCTCTCACTCCCAAGGTTCCATGACTCCAACCAGCATCAAGCCTTCGCGGGGAGTATTCGGGGCAACTTTCAGGGCAACGCCACGGCGCCTCCGGCGCGAGATCAAGATTACATTTTCTGACTGTTTCGCCATTCGCGTAGGAGCGGGTCTCGTAATGACGGCAGTTCGTCCGCATCGGCATATAGGTATTGTCGCGCTTCGCGCCCGGTTACACGAGTTCATGACTCATTTAGTGGGCTATAGCGCGGCAATCGCCTCCGCTATTGCCAGGGCCCGGCGAGCCTCATCGACGTGCAGGTTTTCAATCATTTTCCCGTTAATCGTCAAAACTCCGCGTCCGTCTTTTTCGGCTGCTTCAAATTCTTCAATCACTTGTCGGTGAAAGTCGAGTTCATCCAAACTTGGCGAAAAAATTTTATTAGTCGGGGCAACTTGATTCGGATGGATCAGGGTTTTGCCGTCAAACCCCATTTGCGCTCCCTGGAGGCACACCGACGAGAACCCAGTTTCATCATTTATGTCGTTATAGACACCGTCAAGGATTCCTATGTCCGCCGCCCTCGCTGAGAGAAGGCACTTGGCAAGGTATGGCAGGAGGGCATGGCGGTTAGGTGTAATCGTTGCGCGTAGCTCCTTCGCCATGTCGTTGGTACCCATGACCATGACCGCTATTCGTTCATGGCCAGCAATTTGATCGACTTTCAAGATTCCGGAAGGCGTTTCAACCATTGCCCAGATTCGCGTTGAAGGCGGTGCTCCTCCCTTGTCTAAGAGAGTGGAAACCTGGTCAAGGTAATCGGGTCCGTCGACTTTGGGTATTACAACCGCTGCGGGAGCGGCAGCGGCAGCGGCTAGAACATCGTCAGTTCCCCACGGGGTATCAAGTCCGTTGCAACGAATCGTTAATTCGCGATTTCCATATTCCGATGATGACGCTGCGGCACAGGCTTGGTCACGCGCCAACTCCTTGTTCTCCGGCGATACCGCATCTTCCAAATCAAAGATCAACGCATCGGCCTCCAGATTTTTCGCCTTTTCGAGGGCGCGTTCGTTGGCTGCTGGCATGTAAAGGACCGAACGCCTGGGGCGGTAGTTAACACTCATCTACTTCTCCTGAATTTGAGCGGTTCTGGTCGTGTCCGTCAGAACCCGTAACTACTTGCGAGATCGGGATCTTTAGCGGCTAGTTCACGTGCAAGATTGACCACTACGTGACACTGTTTGACTGTCGCGTCGTCCTGCATTTTTCCGTCAATCATGACCGCGCCGGTTCCGTCGCCCATCTCGTCAATCACCCTGATGGCCCATTCGACTTCTGAGGGTTCGGGGCTAAAAACTTTTTTGGCTATACCAATTTGCACTGGGTGAAGACTCCAGGCACCGACACAACCAAGTAAATACGCGTTACGAAATTGGTCCTCGCACGCGACGGTGTCTGCGATGTCTCCGAACGGGCCGTAGTACGGCAAGATTCCGTAGGTCCCACAGGCGTCAACCATTCGAGAGAGGGTGTAATGCCAGAGGTCTTGCTGATAGACCGCTCGGTCAGAATCATCTCGGCTTTCTTCAGGGTCTTGCCGCACCAAGTAGCCAGGATGGCCGCCACCTACTCTCGTGGTTTTCATACGTCGGTCCGCCGCGAGGTCAGCGGGTCCGAGTGAAAGACCTTGCATGCGCGGACTTGCGCCACAGATCTCTTCGACATTGGCGACTCCCTGTGCTGTTTCGAGGATCGCGTGCACAAGAATCGGGCGATCTAATCGTGCTCGTGCCTCCAGTTGGGCGAGCAACTGATCTACGAAATGAATGTCCTCTCTCCCTTCGACTTTGGGAACCATTACGACGTCAAGTTTGTCGCCGATTTCGCTAACTAAAGTCATGAGGTCGTCGAGGAACCACGGCGAATCAAGACTGTTGACGCGAGTCCAAAGCTGCGTCTCTCCACTTGTCCAGTTCCGTCCTACCTCAACTAATCCCGCTCGTGCAGCTTCTTTATTATCTATAGCAACTGCATCCTCAAGATTGCCGAGCAACACGTCGACGGTCGGAGCGATGTCTGCGACTTTTGCCCGCATTTTTTCGTTTGACGGGTCAAAAAAATGAATCATACGCGAGGGGCGAAATGGAATTTCTTTGAGCGGCTCGGGTGCACCGAGCGCTAACGGTGAGAAAAAGTTCTTCGGTGTGCGCACGAACAAAACCTCCGGTGTAGCGACGATTGGCCAAAGTCGCGACGATTAACCTGGCCGCCGCCTTCTTTTATATCGTCGCAAAGAGCTCGCCAATGACAATTAGCCGACGGATCCTTCCATCTGTAGTTCGATAAGTCGGCTCCACTCCACGGCATATTCCATCGGCAAAGTTTTGGTTACCGGTTCGATGAAGCCGTTGACAACCAGCCCCATCGCCTGTTCCTCGGAAAGTCCACGACTCATCAAGTAGAACAGTTGGTCATCTGCAACCTTCGACACGGTCGCTTCGTGACCGATCTCTGCGTCGCGGGCACCGATTTCTTGGTAAGGGTAGGTATCCGAGCGGCTATCTTCATCGAGCAACAAGGCGTCACATTGAACATGTGATCGGCAGTTATTCATGCCTTCTTCGACTCGCACCAAACCACGGTAGGTCGTTCTACCTCCGTCCTTGGAAATCGATTTCGACACAATTTTCGAAGTGGTCTCGGGAGCCGCGTGAACCATTTTCGCTCCGGCATCTTGATGTTGGCCTTCGCCTGCGTACGCGACGGATAGCACTTCGCCAGATGCTTTTGGTCCCATGAGATACACGGCTGGATATTTCATAGTCAGGCGTGATCCGATGTTGCCATCGATCCATTCGACGTGCGCTTCCTCATAGGCGGCGGCGCGCTTGGTAACAAGGTTGAACACATTGTTCGACCAGTTTTGAATCGTGGTGTATGTGATGCGTGCGCCGGGGAGCGCAACAAGTTCAACTACTGCTGAATGCAGCGAGTCAGTGGTGTAGACCGGCGCCGAACATCCTTCGATGTAATGAACCGTTGCGCCCTCATCAGCGATGATCAAGGTACGTTCGAACTGCCCCATATTCTCCGCGTTGATGCGAAAATACGCTTGCAGAGGCATCTCAACTTCCACGCCAGGTGGGACGTAGATGAACGAGCCACCAGACCAAACAGCTGAGTTAAGAGCGGAGAATTTGTTGTCCCCAGGGGGGATGAGGGTCCCAAAATATTTCTGGATGAACTCGGGCTGTTCGCGCACTGCTGAGTCCATGTCAGAGAAGATGACGCCTTGGGCTTCTAAGTCTTCGCGATTTCGGTGGTACACCACCTCTGACTCGTATTGGGCAGTCACACCAGCTAGGTATTTACGTTCCGCTTCGGGTATGCCGAGTTTTTCGTAGGTGTCCTTAACCGAATCCGGCAGTTCTTCCCAAGCGTCGACCTGTCCTTCGGTGGGTTTGATGTAGTAGTAGATGTTGTCGAAATCAATTCCGGAGGTATCGCCACCCCAGTTGGGCATTGGTTTACTCTGAAAAATTTTGTAGGACCGTAGGCGGAAGTCGAGCATCCACTCAGGTTCCTTCTTCATAAACGACATCTCTCGGATGATGTCTTCGTTCAAGCCCCTTTTAGGCTTGAATACATAATCCTCTTCGTCACTCCAACCCAGTTCGTATTTGCCTAGATCGATTGCGACATTTGGTTCAGTGTTAGTCACAAAGACTCCCGCTTGAAGGACTTAACACTATCAGGATAGTGGTAATTGGATTCCGGACCCACTATGTGCGCCCGACCAGGAATCAGCATCGTCGATATGGAGATAACCCGGTACCTGATTGTGGGGTGTATCTAGATATACCTTCGCCTCTGGGGCTTGTGCGAACCGCCCATGGCTCCACCGAACTTCAACGTGCCCATCGACGTTGGTTTCTGCTGCAGCTTCGTGATCGCGAACGGTGGCGCGCCACCCGATCTTTGGTTGGCCGGCTTCTTCGCCCCACATTTCTAGGTCACGGAATTCGAAACGACGACGCCAATCCCAAGGCGTCGTTACTAAAAGCCTGAGCGATCGATCTTTCGCCGATCCCAGTACGTAGTAGGGGGCCGGCCCGATGCGTAACAACCGCCAAAGAAGGGCTTCTCTCTGACGTTTAGTAGCCACTGATTTGCGCCACTGGTTGGCGGTAACGCGGCCGACTTCGGCAGCTAACTCGCGATAGGCCGCAGCGCACTTAGCGCTCCACTCGTTTTTGGCCAGAACAGTTTTGAGTTTGGTGCGGTGATGTTTTGCTAAATCACCCACAAAGGGCGGCAAATCAGAGTTCGTGTCTATCTCAGCCCGGACCGCTGCGTACAGCGCTTGGTGCTGTTCGGGAGCGGCGTGGTCATACCAGTCCCCCACATCCCGGCTTGCGGCGAAAAGGTTCGACGGGGCAGCGTTCAGCAAAATTTTGGACGAATATTTACAGGAGATCAGATACACGTGGTCGACCCGCAGATCGATCGGCAACTGGTCGTGACCGGGACTTCGATGACTACCCTTCCACTCGATTAGCAGCGGAGGACGGCCCCTCAATCCGTCGCGGGCTTGCAGGAAAACTTGGCCGTTTCGGTACGCGCCAGCGAAATCAACGCGATGAAGTGACTCGTCGACGGCTTTGGCGAACTGTTCCCAGACGCTTTGGGTCACGTCAACGAATTGTTCGGGAAGCCGGCTTACAGCTTCGGTCGGGCTGTCATATCCGAGCATTCCTAGGCCCGTCGCAAGTTCGGTAATTTCGGTGCGAACAGAAGCCAACGTTTCAGCCGATCAGCACCGGGGCAAGAGTTCGCCATCCGTCAGGGACCTGGTTGGGTTCTTCGGTAAGAACTTGCACGCACACGTGATCGGCTCCCGCGTCGAAGTGTGCCTGAACCCGAGCGCGGATCGAGTCCATCGTTCCCCAGACGACCACCGCATCCACGACGTTATCGGAGAGATTTTCGATATCCCCAGCCTCGTAACCAAGACGCATGAGATTGTTCGCGTAGTTCGGAAGCGCCGTGTAAGTCTTCATGTGTTGACGCGCTATCGATCGAGCCGTGTCAGGGTCTTCTTCAATGACAACCATTTGCTCTGGGTATAGCAGAGCATCTGGGCCCATAATCTCTCGAGCAAACTCCGTGTGCTCGGGAGGAACGAAATATGGGTGCGCACCAGCGGTCTCAGATGCCGCCAGTTCGAGCATCTTGGGGCCTAGGGCAGCGAGCACTATCTCGGGAAGCTCATTGGGACCCACCGCCATAAAACGGGCTTTCTGCATTAGCGAGAGGTACTCGCGCATGTAGGTAAGCGGTTTGGAATAGTCGTGCTTTCGGACCCACTCAACTAAATGCAGGTGACTGACCCCCAGCCCAAGTAAGAATCTTCCCGGGTGTGCTTCTTCAATACTTCGCTGAGCATTCGCCATGGTCATGGCGTCGCGCGCATAAATGTTCGCGATACCCGTAGCAATCTTCACGTTTGTCGTGTTTTCGAGCACCCGCATTGCCATGACGAAGGGGTCACGGCCAACAGCTTCGGGGATCCAGATCGTTTGAAAGCCAAGTTCAGCAGCCTCAGCGCACAATTCATTTGCCGCTGACGACGGCATGCTGTCAAGCACGCCTGTCCAAAGACCAACTCTCCCTAAATCAACCGACGCATTCGCCATGCGCTGACCCTAGGGCATCGGACGCTGGTTCTCATTCGATAAGACGCAAGTGCTCTCGAAAGGTGCCCCCGCGCTGGATATATTTTTCAATGCCCGGCAAGATCAACGGATTAGTGTCGACACCTTCTCGTATTTTCGCTGGAGTTCCTAGGGCCATCGAACCCGGGGGTACGTGCATACCTCCTGGGACTACTGCGCCAGCCCCAACTAGCGCCCGAGCACCGATAACTGCTTCATGGAGAACAATCGCTCCGCTTCCCACCAACGCCTCATCCTCTATCGTGCATCCTTCTAAATGAGCTAAGTGCCCGATTGTGCAGCGACGCCCAACCACGGTCGAGAACTCGTCTGTGACGTGCAACACAGCATTGTCCTGGACCGAACTTTCTTCACCAATGACGATGGCGTTGTCGTCGCCGCGAAGTACCGCCCCCGACCAAATGGTGGCGCGAGCGCCGACTCGGACACGTCCGATCAGCACTGCTTCGGGCATCACCCACGCATCGGGGTGGATTTCAGGTTGATGTTCACCTAGCGCATAGATCGGCATGTTGATCCTCAGTCGATCACGTGGGACAGCAACCAGCAAACTACAGGGCAGAAACGCTATCTACGTTGAGTTCTGATGGTTCTAGGCCGCTAACGTCCAGCCGATGGCTTCGTCTCAGAACACAGCCCCAATAGCTTCTCGTCGAGCCCACACGCGCCTGACCCACGGGAAAACCAAAGAAGATCCCTGGTTTTGGTTGCGTGATCGCGATGATTCAGACGTTCTTGACTACTTACGCGCTGAAAACAGTTGGACGGATCAATCCACAGCTCATCTTGAGGGTCTGCGCAACATTCTTTTCGACGAAATCAGGTCAAGGGTGAAGGAATCGGATCAATCCGTGCCGATACCAAAGGGCCCTTGGGAATACAGAGTTAGAACGGGAGAAGGTCTTCAGTACCCCCTTCATGTTCGTCAACGTCTTGGGCACCCTGAGAGCGAAGAGGTTTTGTTGGACGAAAATGAAGCTGCGAAGGGCGCTGATTATTTCGCTGTAGGTGATCTTACGGTGAGTCCAGACCATCGATTTCTTGCTTACACCACCGATACCGAAGGTGATGAGGAGTACGACCTCACGGTCATCGACCTTCATACCCGAGAAGTCGTCGATAGTGGTATCCGGGAACTGTCATATGGTTTGGTTTGGGCCAATGATTGCCGAACCCTCTTCATGGTTCTCACTGATGCTGCTCGGCGACCCAACAGGATCATCCGCCATGTAGTCGGCGATTTACCCTCCAAAGATGTCACGGTGTTCACCGAACCGGACGAACGATTTTGGGCTGGAGTCGGAGGTACCCGGAGTGAAAGGTTTGTGGTGATTGGCAGTGAGTCCAAGACCTCTTCTGAATACTGGCTACTGGATGCCGACACACCCAACAATGAGCCATCACTGGTCGAACCTCGACGCGAGGGTCACGAATACCGGGTGTGCCATCAGGGCGATCGTCTATTGATTCTAACGAACGACGATGCAGTCGATTTTCGGCTGGTAGAAACTCCAGTTGATGCTCCTGGATCCAGCAACTGGCGGGAACTCATTTCACATCGTGAAGGGGTACGGATCGAGGACGTCGACACGTTTGAAACTTTCACAGTAGTTACCGAGCGTCGCCACGCGATTCCTGTACTTCGCGTGTTGGACCACGCGACCAACAGGGAATTTGAGGTGGAGATGGATGAACCCGTCTTCGAGGCGGGACCTGGGGCCAATGCTGAGTACGAGACGCGCATATTCCGTTATGGGTACACATCAATGGTAACTCCGCCGTCGACGTTCGAAATTGATGTCGATACTCAGAAGCGCCGGCTACTTAAACAACAAGCAGTTCTGGGCGACACGGACCTAGCGGCGTACAAAAGCCAGCGCACGTGGTCCACCTCGGCTGACGGAGTTCAAGTTCCCGTAAGTATTGTTTGGCGACCCGATGCCGTCACGTGGCCAGCTCCAACGTTGCTCTACGGATATGGAGCGTACGAGGTGGGAATACCAGCATCATTTTCATCGGCGCGCCTTTCGCTTTTGGATCGAGGGGTTGTTTTCGCCATCGCTCACATTCGCGGCGGCGGAGAACTTGGCCGAACCTGGTACGAGCAGGGCCGTCTAGAACATAAGCAAAACACTTTTACCGACTTTGGGAATTGTCGGGACCATCTTGTTAGCGAGGGTTGGTCAGATGCGGACCGTGTTGTTGCTCGCGGAGCCAGCGCCGGGGGTCTTTTGATGGGGGTGATGGTCAATCAGCGACCTGATGCTTTTGCTGCCGTCGTCGCAGAAGTTCCCTTTGTCGACAATGTGAACACGATGCTTGATCCAACGATTCCACTCACGATCACCGAGTACGACGAATGGGGAGACCCAAACGATCTACTGACCTTCGAGTTGATGTCTGCTTACGGACCCTACGAGAACGTAACTGCCGCAGATCATCCAGCGCTACTAGTTACCGCCGGGCTGAACGACCCAAGAGTTCCGTACTGGGAACCAGCCAAGTGGGTCGCCAAACTTCGTTCCGTCAGCACATCCGAACTACCAATTTTGCTTCGAACCGAACTCGGCTCGGGTCATGGCGGACCCTCTGGTCGCTATGACGCGTGGCGAGACGAAGCCTTCATCTTGTCGTTCGCTCTAGACACGTTGAATTTGGCGGAGCATTCAGAAACCGTTTGACAGGGCGGCCAATGCGAGAAGGATCAAGTTACGAACGACCGAACTGCTGCCTACTGGGCGAGCTGACCATCGGCCAAAACATGCACACACTGGTCGCTCACTGAGTGGGCGGCGCATGGCACGCAATATCGCGACGGTGAATCCTGCTAGTACTAGCTCCGCCAGTAAAGATGGAACCGGAGCAGCTACGCCAGCGACGAGTAAAGCGCCCAAAGCAATCTCCGCCGGAGCGATTAACGGAACTATTTGGCGCGGCGCCCCCAACGTCATCGCCGCAGTGGGCCAAGATTGGTCACGCAGTTTCAATGCACCAGAGAGTAAGAAAACTGCCCCGAGCACTATTCGCGCCACTACCGACACTGCCTTAACTCAGCCGAAAGTGCCGTAGTTGCCCTGAAAGAAAAGTAGCGGTTTTTTACTTTCCAATACTTCAAGTTCTATGACCCGACCCACGACAATGTGGTGGTCGCCACCATCAAGTATCGCCTCGATCTCACAATCAATATAGGCAATTGAACCCGCGATAATTGGTGATCCTGATGGGCCTGGGGACCACTCTACGTCAGCAAATTTGTCATCTGAACGGCTTGCCATTACTCCACAAACCTCCATTTGATCTTGACCCATAACGTTGACGCAAAATGAACCCGACGCTCGGATTTCTTCCCAGGATCCAGACTCTTTCCCAGGCAAAAAAGCCACCAAAGGGGGGTCAAGGGACACGGACGTAAAAGAGCCAATGGCCATGCCGATTGGCTGCCCATCATTGACCGCGGTCACCGCAGTGACCCCCGTAGCAAAATGCCCCAACACATTTCGAAAGACTCCAGAATCGATCGTGCTCACTGTGGCTCCTTGTTCGAAGACTCCGCCGGAGCGTAGCGCCGGAAGTAACCCCACTGTTTCGAACTCCTCATCAGATGCGATTATCGTCGCCGGTATGAGTCAAACCGAGATACCTGATTTACCCGATGGTCTCGTGGCGGTCGTAAAGCAAGATTGCCCTACGTGTGAGCTGATCGCTCCTGTGCTCGGCGAGTTAGCGGAGAAGTCTGATCTGACAGTCTTCACTCAGGACGATCCGAATTTTCCCGCAGAAATCAGCAACCGAATCTTGGACGCTGATTTAGCCATCTCTTGGCATCATGACATTGAGACCGTTCCAACACTTCTACTCGTCCGAAATAGCCAAGAAATAGACCGGACTGTGGGTTGGTCCCGTCCTCAGTGGGAACGACTGTCTGGAGTGTCAGAACTTGGGGTTCACTTACCGGACCAGCGGCCGGGCTGTGGTTCATTGTCCGTCGATCCATCATTAAACGCTGAGCTCACTGTCAGATTCGGCGGATCCAAACTCCGGGGAAGACGCGTCGAATTCGCGTCTCTGGAAGACACTCACGAAGCTTTGTTCGAAAGAGGCTGGACTGACGGGCTACCTGTAGTTCCGCCCACCGAGGCCCGGGTACTCGCGATGCTTGAAGGCACGACTCGTTCACCTGAGGACATTGTTGCGACTGTCCCACCTAACTTAGTGCCGTGCACTGTTGAAAAAGTCGCCGTTAACGCGGTGATGGCTGGATGTCGGCCCGAATATCTTCCCGTGGTGCTCGCGGCTCTGGAGGCGGTTTGTACTGATGGGTTCAACATGCATGGCTTGTTGGCAACGACCATGCCTCATGCTCCGGTGCTCGTCGTCAATGGACCAATTGCCACAAAAATTGGCATGAACTCCGAGAACAACGCGTTCGGTCAGGGAAACCGGGCTAACAGCACCATTGGACGTGCCCTTCAACTAGTTATACGAAACGTCGGGGGCGGGCGGCCAGGGGAAGTTGATCGAGCAGCGCTTGGGTCTCCCGCCAAAGTTGGATTCTGTTTTGCTGAACGAGAAGCGGATTCGCCCTGGACACCGATTTCAACGATGTACGGGTTCCCGAGCGGAACGAACACAGTTTTAGCTTTCCCAGGGGAAGCCCCGAGAAATGTCGTCGATCAGTTATCACGAGACCCTGAGTCTCTTGCCCGCACCTATGCCGCAAATCTGATCTCGATTCAGCACCCAAAACTTATTCTGGGTTTCGACGCAATCTTGGCGGTGGCACCCGACCACTCCCGAATCTTTGGTGATGCGGGTTGGTCTCGAGAGAAGCTAGTTGATCGGATTGTTGCACTCACCGTCAGACCTGGGAAGGAGTTAATTCGAGGGGCAGGAGGGATTCCAGAAGGCCTACCTGAAGCGATGGCAGACCTCGATCTTCCGAAATTCCGCCCTAATGGGTTACACATAGTGCATTGTGGTGGCGGAGCTGGACTATTTTCGGCAATTATTGGGGGATGGGTGAACGGCGAGATGGGGTCGAACCCAGTTTGCGTCGAAATCATTCCGTAGCAAGGGAGAACCTATGACCAAGGTGCTAGATCCAACGAACGAGACTGAACCTGCAAAGATTCCGCGAGTTGATCGCCCGACCAGCCTTGATGGCTTAACCGTCGGTTTGCTTGACATCAGTAAGCCGAGAGGCGACCGCTTTCTCGATCGGATCGAAGAACGCCTTGTGGAGCGCGGACTTCGTGTGGAGCGGTTTCGTAAGCCAACTTTCACAAAACCAGCTCCTGTTGATTTACGGCACGAAATCGCCACTAAGTGCGATGTTGTGATCGAGGCCCTAGCCGATTGAGGCAGTTGCACGTCATGCAGTGTGCATGACATCGCTGACCTGGAACGACGTGGGCTTCCAGGGGTTTTTGTAGCTACCACCCAGTTCATTGATGGTGCTGAGGTGCAAGGAAAGTCTCTGGGATTTGATCCGGCCGCTGTTTGGGTCGAACACCCGATTCAAGATCGTACTGACGATGAGATGGTGACGATTGCCGACAAAGCAATCGACGAGCTACTTGACCAAATCACCAAGCAGTAACACTTCGCCTTGAGAAGCGACGAGACCTTCATCTCGGAGATCATTGACCAGTTGAGCTACGCGGCATGGTTCGCCAAGAAGCCCCATTACTGCAGCCGCGTCGGACGTTTTCATTGAACCTTGGGCCAACGCTGACAACAGCCGTCCCCTCGCTTGACGATTGCTTCCGGGGAATGGTTGTTGTCTTTTACTGACTCCCGCGCTTCCTTCAGCAGGATCTTTACCCGCTCCCTGCCACGCACACCATGGCTTCACGGGGCAGCTGCGACATTGAGGGTTTCGTTTAGTGCAGACGGTCGCTGCCAAGTCGAACAGTCCCTGATTCCAGTCCCACGACTGGCCAGGTGCCACGATCTTGTCGGCTAACTCCTGAGCAGCTTTTGGACGCAGAGAACTACCGCACCAACGCGCGAGTAATCGACCCACGTTGGTGTCCACCACACCCAGCTCTGTTTCAAAGGCAAAAACCATCACCGCTCTCGCCGTATATGGGCCTACCCCCGGCAATTGCAGAAGTTGACCTAACTCCTGTGGGACTCTGCCTTGATGTAGTTTCGTTATCTGTTGCGCCGCCTGATGAAGGTTCCGGGCTCGGCGCGGGTATCCGAGCCCTCTCCAAAACCTCAGTACCTCGGAAAGCTTGACACGAGCAAGATCCTCGGGGGTTGGCCAGTAATCCAAAAAATCTGAATATTTGACTTCGACTCGACTGACCTGTGTCTGTTGGAGCATCACCTCGGAGACCAACACAGCCCAAGGGTCTCGTGTTGAACGCCACGGTAGATCGCGTCGAGATTTGGCAGCCCACCGAAGTAGGGCGCTGGTGAAGTCCTCCCCTTCTAGAACGCCTTGAAACTCAACGATTTCAGGTGTCGATGCCATAAGAAAAGTTTACGTTCGCCTCTGCCTCTTGCTTACAAATCGTGATGTTGCGCCAAGAATAGGTATTCAAAGATCCCTCAGTTTGGGGTAGGGGGTATGAATAGCGATGCATCGAAAAGAATCATCAACATCTGGGAGCAATACTTCCCTCTAGAGTTCACCATGCTCGATAGAAACTTTGTGCCTTCGAGTCCTCTGCCCATAGCCTGTGTCATTGTCCCGACTTGACGAAGTGGTGAAGAATTATGACTGCACCGGATCTCCAAGCCGCTGCTGATGCGTTAGCAATTGGTGTATCGATAATTGATCGCGCTGTCAGTCACGCAGCTGCTCTACCTGATGCAGACGAGCACCAAAGCCTTCTTTATGACCTCGCGCATGCCGCGTCTGCAATCGAAATCAGTCGCTCATTACTCGATTACGGGGCCAAGGGAGAGAATGAGGGGAAACTAGCTTGCGCGTTCATTGCTGATGTGTTGGCGGACCTCCACTCCAAGCTCTTTGGCCGCGAAACCGCTTGGGGGGTGGAAAACGGGGAACTGGACCCCGCTCGGGAATTCATTCGCCTTTTCCGAGATCCGCAATTCGTGGCTCAACTAGCGCTGGTGGAAGCACCTCGGCACCTTGACGAAGACTTCGAAATGGTGGCCGATACCTTCCGCCGTTTTGCCAACGACAAGATTGCGCCTCAAGCGGAGCACATTCATCGCCAGGACACTGACATCCCCGAAGACATCATCAGTGGTTTAGCTGAGCTTGGATGCTTCGGCTTGTCAGTCCCCGAAGAATACGGCGGTTTCGCTACAGGGAGCGAGAGCGACTACATGGGAATGGTAATCGCGACTGAAGAGCTTTCTCGGGCGTCGTTGGGTGCTGGAGGTTCTCTCATCACAAGACCAGAGATCTTGACTAGAGCACTCGAGCGAGGCGGAACAGAAGAACAAAAGCGCGAGTGGTTTCCTAAAATCGCGACCGGCGAGACAATGGTCGCTGTCGCTGTCACTGAACCCGACTACGGGTCTGACGTCGCAAATTTAAAAGTCACGGCAACTGCCGTCGACGCCGGTTGGGTCATAAACGGAGTCAAGACGTGGTGCACATTTGCTGGAAGAGCAAACGTGTTGATGTTGCTGGCGCGCACCGACCCTGATCGCAGCAAAACTCATCGCGGCCTCAGTTTGTTTATTGTGCCCAAGCCCGAGGCAGAAGGACACAGTTTCGAATTCTCCCAGAACAATGGTGGCTCAATGGAGGGGCGAGCGATCCCAACTTTGGGCTATCGAGGCATGCACAGCTTTGAAATAGCGTTCGACAATTGGTTCGTTCCGGAACAAAATTTGATCGGCGGCGAGGAGGGACTGGGCAAAGGCTTTTACATGCAGATGGCTGGTTTCGAGAACGGCCGACTCCAAACTGCCGCTCGAGCAGTAGGCGTTATGCAAGCGGCGTACGAAGAAGCTCGCGCCTATGCGCAAGACAGGTCAGTTTTTGGCCGACCAGTCATCGAATACCAACTCACTCAGGCAAAACTGGGGCGGATGGCTGCAATCATTCAGGGCTCGCGCCAGTACAGCTACTCGGTGGCTCAAATGATGGCAAAGGGCGAAGGACGCCTGGAAGCTTCAATGGTAAAAGCTTACGTCTGCAAAGCCGCTGAATGGGTTACGCGCGAGGCCCTTCAAATCCACGGCGGTTTCGGCTTTGCCGAGGAGTACACAGTCAGTCGTCTTTTTGTCGATGCACGTGTGTTGTCCATCTTTGAAGGTGCGGACGAAACCTTGTGTCTAAAGCTGATCGCGCGCCGATTGTTAGCCGACGCGCGTTAACTGGCCTTTCAGGCCTCCGCTTCGCAACGTTAGAGACCCGGGCGAAGAAGTTCGGCTGCAACACCACAGTCCTCTCTCATAGCGACGTTGGATAAAGTCATTCCTTTGGGTCCAACGACGTGAGTGATCACTGTCATAGGAACAACTTCTTCATCGGCTTCTAGAGGATTTTGTTTCGCTAGCTGGTCTTCTATTACTTCGAAGAAGCGTTGCGGGAGGGCTCGACCGGCTCCTACGACAACCCATGTCTGTTTGCCTGCGTGTAGTCCACAAATCGCAGCCGCATAGGAACCCGAAGGGGCTATCAGGGCTTCGGGACCCGCTGCGGCGGCTTCAATGATGACAACGTCAGCCGTGGCACAGGCTTGTCCTAGCCCAGTTAACGGAACTTCGGTTACTTCGACTTCACGTCGCATAAGTGCCCGGGCAAGTCCTGCTCCTTCACCATAAGCATCTATTACCCGCACGCTGACGTCACGGCGAAGGTGAATGCTTTCCATGGCTAAGTCAGGCCAGCCGATGACGGCTATCGTCGCCCCATTCGGAAGGGCAGAAGCGACGCGGCTCGGCGTTGGGTCAACGTTGAGTTCTTGTACAAAGTCCACGGCTGCCCTTTGGGCATCTGCTGCAATCAACACCTTGCTAGCCATCGCCCAGAGGGAGCCAGCTAGAGGGTGGTGATGCAACATCCGTCGGCACGCATTGACCAGCTCAGCGGGTTCACCCCAAAGTGAGGCCAACGCATCAGCTGCTTCGCGGGCCAAATCGAGTTGGTCAACGCCACCAGCGCGAGCTACATATCGAAGCCGTTCGATGGGATGCACGAGAGCAGATTGCCACATGTCTCAGCTACAGGGTGAACTCAATTGAATTTGGATCCAAGTGGGTACTGACCATCCAGCGCGCTAACTTGGCTCTCGTGGCGACTGACCCTTCGAATCATCTGACAGTTGCAACCATGGATGGTGCTGAACAGACCTTGTCTCAATGGTTGACATACTTCAATCTTCTCACCGTTGTGCTGGATCCCTATACCCATGAAAGCGGGTGGATCATTCCGACCGCTGACCGGATTTTCGCGCATTACAAGGGAGCCGATGTGCGCTGTGCTTTTGTCGTAACGAGTGACGGGGATGGGGCTCGCGAATACTTGGGAAAGTATTCAAAAGAACGGCTGGTCTTGATCGACGAGGATCGAGAACTAGTGAGTTCTCTCGGGCTTGAGCGCCTTCCCGCACTTGCCCACATTGCTCAAGATGGCTCTTTGGCTGGTTTCGCAGAGGGATGGAACCCGGCAGATTGGCGAGGCGTATTGGTAGGAGTTGAGGAGGCCATGGCGTGGCGTTGCAGACCACTTCTTCCGGCTCCGGAAGATCCTGGCGCCTTTGAGGGAACACCCGCTCTTACTTAAAGCTGCATTTTTACTCGGTACATTTCTGCGTCAGCGCGGGTCAAAAGTTCTTCAGCATTGTTACGGGTTCCGTAGCCGACGGTGAAGCCGATACTGGCCCTAGCGGTTAGAGAATGGCCACCAATAACGAATGGGCGCTCCATCGCTATTCCCAGCCGATCGGCAACGAGCCCCACATCGGTTGCATCTCTTAATTCAGGGCAGACGACAACGAACTCGTCGCCGCCATATCGGGCAACAGTGTCTGTCGGTCTCACCGAGTCAGCGAAGCGTGCTCCAATTGCAGCTAGCAAACGATCACCGACCGTATGCCCGTACACGTCGTTCACGACTTTGAAGTCGTCAAGATCGCAAAAGACAACACCGACGGCTCGTCCGGTTTGGAGCGACCGTTTCAGAGTTTCTTCTAGCCGAGAAACAGCTTGCAGGCGGTTGCCTAATCCAGTCACCGGATCGTGTCGGGCGGCATGTGCAAGTTCTGCTTCTTGTTGTCCACCCGTCCATAAGACAGCGATAGAACTACATAGCAGCAACAGAGCAAACCCGACTGATATCACAGCTGCAAACCATCGGAAGATGCTTGGTTGAGGCTGTGGATCCAGCAGTAACCACGCGCTCGCGAGTAGAACAGCGATACAGGCCGGTACGGCTACGAAGAAAAGGATTCGTCGAGGCATCATCGCAACAACCGAGGGTACGGGTATCTGGCTTGTTGGGCGAGAACCCTTATCGCGCTACCCAGCCGCCATCGACTGGAAGCGGGATTCCGGTGACGTAACTGCTGGCATCGCTAGCCAGAAATAAGAGAGCACCGTCCAGTTCTTCTACGGAACCGCCGCGGCCCATAGATGCATTACGGGCAATCCATTTCGTCGATCGTTCATCTTCGAACATGGCATGGGTCAACTCCGTGTCGAAGTATCCGGGACACAGCGCGTTCACGCGCACACCTCGCTTAGCCCACTGGACTGCGAGTTCTCTGGTCAAATTCACCAGACCCGCTTTGCTCGCCGCATAGGCCGGTTGAAGGTTAGGGGCCGACGCCACTAGGCCATGAACCGACGCGACGTTAATGATGCTTCCTTCTCCACGGGTCAACATGTCTTGCGCGGCCAGCGCCGATAGAAGGAAACACGCGTTGAGGTTCACATTGACGACATTTCGAAAGGTTTCAATCTTCGCTTCTTCTGCAGCGTGCACAGCATCAGTAATGCCAGCGTTATTTATCAACACATCGACTTGACCGTAATGAGAAACGGTTTGAGAAATCAGTTGTCGGCACTGATCGTCGTCGCTCACATCGCACTGGATTGCTAGAGCTTCAGGGAGTTCCGACACCAGCTTTTTGAGTCGGTCGTGGCGGCGTGCAGCAACAACGACTTTCCCTCCAGCTGCCGCCAACACTCGGGCGAATCGATCGCCGAAGCCGCTGGAAGCGCCAGTTACAACACAAACTTTGCCGTCAAGCCTATATAGGGCCTCGATATTGGGAGTTTCGCTCATACACCTAGAGACACTAGGCAAACATGTGACTTCTCACACGGCGTGGTGGAGTTTGCTGTTCTAGGGTCTTGGCATGAAGATTCGCGTTGGCTTTGGTCTAGGAACACGTAGTTTCACCAACGATCATTCGACTTTTGAACCTTTCGTCGATTCCCTTGAGCAACTGGGGTTCGATTCACTGTGGCTCAGCGAACGTCTAGGTGGCGAATGCCCCGACCCAATCGTTGGGGTGGCGTACGCCGCCGGCAGAACAACGAGGATCAAGTTCGGGTTTTCTGTCATGGTTCTACCCGGCAGAAACCTGGCCGTTCTAGCAAAAGAGCTCGCCAGCCTCGACAGACTCTCCAACGGTCGTCTCCTGCCGGCGTTCGGACTCGGAGTCGCAGATGTTCACGAGCAGGCTGCTTTTGGAGTTGAACGCAAACAACGCGCCAAAATGTTCAATGAGGCTCTCCCTTTGCTGAAGCGAATGTGGGAGGAGGGCCCAGTAACGCACCAAGGTGATTTCTACGCATACGAGGATGTGGATCTCCTGCCCAAGCCGATGCAAAAACCAATGGATATTTGGCTGGGAGGAGCCGCCGACGTTGAATTACGTCGATGCGGGAGATTCGGTGACGGTTGGCTCCCTTCGTTCTGCACACCCGAGATGGCAGCGCAAGGGTGGAGAATCGTAAACGATGCGGCAGATGAGCATGAAAGATTCATGGATCCCGAACATTTCGGTGTCCTTGTTCCCTATAGCCATGGCGAGTTACCGGCTAGTTATCGAACGATTCTTGAGCGCCGTGCGCCGGGTGTCCCCCCCGAAGAAATTATTCCCATCGGCCACGATGGTTTGAGAACACAGCTCGAACGCTTCATTGACGTCGGTGCTTCAAAGTTCGTCCCAATTTTGGTGGGTGAGCCAGATGACTGGTTTGCTGAGCTCGAGGGTGTAGCTAACGTCGTCCTTCCCCTTCAGAATTAGCCTCCATAGATGAGTGGAAAGTGATCTATTCATGCAATTCGGCATTTTCTTCGAGCATCAAATTCCTCGACCGTGGGACAGCGGAGCGGAGCAACGCCTAATCTCAGACGCGCTTGACCAATGCGAGCTCGCAGACAAACTCGGCATCGAATACGTCTGGGAAGTTGAGCACCATTTCTTAGAGGAATACAGCCACTCATCTGCTCCTGAGGTATTTCTCTCTGCCGTAAGTCAGCGAACCAAAAACATGCGCCTGGGTCACGGCGTTGTATTGACTGCTCCTAAGTACAACCATCCAGCCCGCATTGCTGAACGCCTCGCAATGTTGGATTTGGTTTCGGGGGGGAGAGTTGAGTTCGGTTCAGGTGAATCGGGGTCCCTTGCAGAATTGGGCGGGTTCGGAGTCGATCCGGAAACCAAGCGTGATGAGTGGCTCGAAGGCTTGGAAGTTGCTATCAGGTGCATGACAGAAACACCTTTTAGCGGAGTCGAAGGAACCTATGTGACGATGCCTCCGCGCAACGTAGTTCCCAAGCCAGTCCAACTTCCCCATCCCCCCTTGTGGGTAGCCTGCAGCCGTCGTGAGACCATCTTGATGGCTGCTGAAAAGGGTATGGGCGCCTTATCGTTCGCTTTTGTCGATCCCGAGGAAGCTCAACTCTGGGTCGAGGACTACGAGAAAACCTTTGTTGACTGTTGCGTTCCTGTAGGCGAGGCGGTCAATCCCCAGTTGGCTTGTGTCTCGACGATGATGACCCATCACGACGAAACAGAGGCGCTTCGTCGAGGGCTAGAAGGGGCAAACTTCTTCGGGTACTCACTCGCTCACTTTTACGTCTTCGGGGATCATTTCCCTGGAACCACCAATGTCTGGCGCGAGTTCATCGAAAAACGAGCTGGAGCTGGGTACTCCCCCGAGGCGGTGGTCGCGGAGGCAAAGGGGATACTTGGGGCAAAAATCGCAGCGGGAAAAACTGAAGGGCTCCGTGGGGCGATCGGAACTCCTGATCAACTGCGGTCTTTTCTTGAACGTTATGAGCAAGCCGGCGTCGATCAAGTCATTTTTGTTCTGCAGGCTGGAAACAACCGTCACGATCACATCATGGAAAGCATCGAGATTTTCGGAACAGAAATTCTGCCTGAGTTCAAAGAACGGGACTCCGCGGCTCGCGCACAGAAGGCGAAGAGATTGGCTCCACACGTTGATGCTGCTATGGCCAGAAAGGTCCGATCCGTGCCTCCATTGCCTGAGAACTACTCGATCCCAGCACTGCCCAAGATGATCCTCAAGGAGCACGGCGGTGAAGAACTGTTACAAAAGATCGCTGAAGGATCGGCGACCGGTCAGTTTGACACTTTTCGCGATCTCGGGAACTAAGGCCCATTAGAAGAGTCGTCAACCTCGTGCTGGAAACTCGCTCACGTCTACGAAGACGGGACCGGGGCCTGCATAGAGCCAACGCCTGTTAGACGCTCCCGGATTCGCCAAGGTAACTAGCGCGCAATTCCGGATTTGCGAGAAGGGCTTCAGCGCTGTCGTCGAGAACCACTTTTCCGGTCTGTAACACCCATCCTCGATCCGCGATCGAGAGCGCCATGTTGGCGTTTTGTTCAACTATAAAAATCGCCACTCCCTCTTCATGGATCTGTTGGATTAGTTCGAAGTTTGTTTGAACCAGAGCAGGAGCTAGACCCATAGATGGTTCATCCATCAGGAGAACTCGGGGGTCGGACATAAGTGCGCGTCCCACTGCAACCATCTGTTGCTCGCCTCCAGACAGGGTGCCGGATTTTTGGTTCAGGCGTTCCTTCACGCGCGGGAACATTTCGAATACTCGCTCTAGGTCATTAGCTATTCCATCGCGGTCAGTGCGCAGATAAGCCCCGAGCTCTAAGTTCTCTTTAACTGAGAGCCGTTTGAAGAGCCGGCGGTTTTCCGGAACCATTGTCACCCCGCGCTCAACGCGGTAGCTGGTCGAATGATGCGTGACTATCTCACCATCGAGAACGACGTCTCCCGTCGTCGGTGTCACCATGCCAAGCAATGTCTTGAGCGTCGTGCTTTTCCCGCTAGCGTTTCCTCCCAGCAGGCAGACAAGTTCTCCCGGGAAAATGGCAAGGTCCACATCTTTGAGTATGTGGACCGCGCCGTAATGGGTGTTAATGCCTCGGAGCTCTAGGAGTGGCATCTGATTTTCGGTCAAGATGGCGCCTCCTCGTCGGCATTCTTATCTTGCACCTGTCGCCCCAAGTAGGCCTCAATGACCTTTGGGTCATTCGCAACGCTGTCGTACGAACCTTGAGCGATGGTCTCACCGTGATCTAGGACTACCACACGGTCGGAAACGTCGCGGACAACGCTCATATCGTGTTCGATAATGACGATTGTGAAGCCCCATTCGCTTCGGAGACGGCCAATTAGAGCAGTTAGCTCAGCTGATTCTCGGGGATTCATCCCTGCTACTGGCTCGTCAAGAAGTAACAGGCGGGGTCGAGTTGCCATCGCTCGCGCGATCTCGAGTCGACGCCGGTTGGCATATGACAAAACCGATGCCGGCTGGTTGAGCCGGTATCCGATCAGTCGCGAACCGAAAAAGGAGAGCACTTCTTCGCCATATTCTCGAATCGCGATTTCCTCCGACTTAAAAGCTTTGGTCTGTAATAGTGCGCCGAAAACCTTTTGGTGGGTCCGACAGTGCTGGGCAACCATGACATTTTCCAGAATCGTCATATTGGCGAAGAGCCGCACGTTCTGAAACGTCCTGGCTATGCCACGCTCAGTTACCTGGCTGGGATCTAGGTTTAGGAGAGACTCACCTTCGAAAAGAATCTCCCCTGATGTCGGAGTGACCATCCCACTAATCATGTTGAAGAAAGTTGTCTTGCCCGCTCCATTGGGCCCAATGACGCTGACAATTTCGCCTTCTTCGACATGGAAATCCAAGTTTCTCAGGGCGTGGAGACCACCAAATGTGACACTTAGATCGAGGATTTGCAGCATGTTCACGATGGATCCTCTTCGTCGTCTTCGTCGATCTCACCTTTTAGCCAGGCGTCT
>DCYM01000041.1 GCA_002331465.1 Candidatus Neomicrothrix sp. UBA2110
TTCCGAAGGTTTGCCCGAGTTGTGCGGAGAGCCTCGAACGATCCAAAGGTGACGCAAACACCTACTGCGTTAACCGGCGGTGCCCGGCGCGAATAGAAACAGGCATCAGTCATTTCGCCAGCAGAAACGCGTTAGATATCGAAGGTTTAGGGGAACGAACCGTGCGGCTTCTCGTCGAAGAGGGGCTTGTCAAGGACGTAGGTGACCTGTTCGCTTTGACGAAACAACAGCTTCTAGAGATTTTGGTTAGCGACTCCAGCAATGAGACCCTTGTCAGAAATCTCTTGACCGCCATCGATCAAGCGCGCGAGTGCCCTTTGGCGAATCTTCTCATCGGACTAGGTGTTGAACATCTGGGTCCGAGCACCGCTGAACTGCTGGCTCGTCGGTTTGGTGATATTGACGCGATCTCACTCGCCGAGGTCGACGACATCGCTGCGATCGACGGGATCGGACCGGTCATAGCAAAAAGCATCACAAACTTTTTCGCGGATGATCATCACAGAGCTGTAGTCGAAAAGCTCCGAATTAATGGAGTTCGTCTCGATCTGGTCGAGGGCGAAGTGGATGTCCCACAGATTCTGGTTGGTCGCTCCATCGTTGTTACCGGCTCCTTAGAGGGATGGTTTATTACGCGAGAAGAAGCGAAACAGGCGATTGTTTCTCGAGGCGGGAAATCCCCGGGCAGCGTTTCTAAAAGCACGTACGCATTGGTCGTAGGGGCCGAGGCGGGCGACACCAAACTCAACAAAGCTCGCGATCTCGGGGTGCCTATCCTCGGTGAGTCAGAATTCCGTCAACTCCTCGAAACCGGACAGGTGCTTTAGGCTCCGCGTTTTAAAACGATGCCCAACACCACCGGTAATCGATGTTGTCAACCTCAATGTCCATCAGTGGCACCGCAACTACATGGGCACATATCTGGCCGGTGCGCATCTCAACGATGGCTAGGCCCTCACCGGGCGAGAAGAAAAATTCCCCAAGCTGCCGAGTGCCCGCGCCCAATTGGTTATCGGGAATTGACACGCCGTCGATTGTTAGTGTGGGCTGCCACCCCGGGCTCAGCGAAACACCCACTAGTCCTTGCCGAGGAGCCTGGTCCGCTTCTTGTGGGATCACTGCCAGGAGACCGGTAGGAAAAGTTGAGACCTGGGGAGCCCCTCTAGTTGTTGACGCGACCCAAATGATGATGGCGAGCAGTAAAACGACAACGGCTGTCACAGCTGATGCGATGCCTCTTCGTAGTGTCCAGTTGACTGTGACGGGGTCCGAAAAATAGTCGCCGTTTTGAGAGTCATTCACCGGAACATCATGGCCGAATTCCGCGGCTGGTGGAATTTAGCGCCATGAGCGCTTGCATTTGTGGCAGTACTGTCGAGATGTGGAGCTAGGTCAGGCAAACGAGTGGACGGGGCGAGTATTAGACGACCGTTATCAGATTCTTTCCTACAGCACTCGTGGACGGGGTTGGGTTGAATACCACGCGCGAGACCTGGACACTAACGATCAAGTCCTAATCAAAATTTTGAATGCCTCGATTTCTGAAGACGTCGAGTTTTTACGCCGGCTGACATCAGATATAGCGACAGCAAATTTCATCGTTCACCCGCATGTGCAACGCGTATTTGACTGGGGTCGGTCGGGTGAAGTTGTCTACTTGGTTACTGAAACCTTTCGAAGCGTTAGTTTGCAGTCGCTTTTGGATCGAGGTCACCCGTTAACCGTCGCTCAAGCAACGAAGCTTGGCTTCGAAATTTCATCGGCATTAGATGCGGTTCACCAATCAGGCCTTTGTCACGGCGACATTTCGCCCTCCAATCTGCTTATAGGCACTGACGGATCAAGCAAACTCGCTGGTTTTTTTCTAGCGGACGCGTTTAGTGCTGCTGAGGCCGGGCGACTTTCCGTGGTTGGAACTGGTCTTACGGAACCATCGGTGAAATTTGGTGCGCCCGAAACGTTGTCAGGAGGTGGTGGGCCAAAATCTGACGTGTATTCGTTAGTCGCTAGCCTTGTTGCCTCAATCAGCGACGAAACTGGTGAATCTGAAACGACGTGGAGGAACCTTTCGAATGGAGAACGAGATCAAGACTTAAGGATTCCAGCCGAATTTGAACGAGCTAGGGAGATCTTGAGCGAAGGTGGCCGCTTTGAACCGAAGGTTCGCTGTGACGCCATCTTGTTGACCGAGGGTTTAATTGAAGCGACGAAAGGTTTCACGAAGCCGGCGAACATCGCTATCCCCAATTTTCTTTTAGTCGCATTTGACGACGACCCGGGTGGCTCTAACGCTGACCGTTCCCACGAATTTTTGAGACCGAAATGGCGCCCGGTTCGAAAGCTCACAGCCACCGTTGCGCTTGTGTTTGCATTGCTATCCGCGGGGACTGCATGGGCCGTGAGCAGCGTTCAACCTCAAGGACTCCCTGCTCATCTTGTTCAGCAGTACACAGGCCGTACGGTCGGCGAAGTGCGTGCTATCGCGGATTCGCGTTCATGGGTTCTCGATGAAGATCAGGTGCGAACAGACGATTTACCAACTGGGATTGTCTTGGCTCAAAGACCCGCGCCTGGGCGCCGGTTAGCTGAGGGAGAGATGCTTGTCGTCGAAGTCGCGAGCGGTCCACGCCTTCGAATGACCCCGTTGGTTTTGGGGTTACCGACAGCTGCAGCTGTAGCTCGGCTTGAAACCAAGGGCTTCGAGGTTGACCTTGTTCAACCGCTGTACGACGAAAAGATCGCTGCGGGTGAAGTCATTAAAGTGTTGATTGATGGCGAGCTGGCATTGGGTGGTGGCCTAAGGGAGCCGGGCACGAGAGCCGTGCTCGTAGTTTCCGGGGGGCCTGTCCCTCGGACAGTTCCACTATTGGTTGGGCTTGATTTTAGTAACGCCGAACAAGTATTGAACGCGCTTCAACTACGGGTTGCTCGACCAGTCGGGTTGGAAGCCAGCGAGACTGTCGGTGAAGGAACCGTCCTAAGCCAAGGTTTGATGCCGGGGCTACTCGTGGATCGAGAGTCCGAGGTTTCCTTGACCATTTCCTCAGGCCCAGATTTACAGGAAGTTCCTGATATGCGTGGATTGACTGTGTTTGATGCGGAGCGTCGATTGGCCGAAGTAGGGCTCCAAGTTGGCGAGATCAGAGGCGATGGTCTCAAAGTTCAGGGAACCGAACCAGGGGCTGGGACGTTTTTGCGGCCGGGTACCGCAATTCTTCTTTGGGCGCCTCTGCAAGACTGATTCCCCCGACTTTTCGCCCCGCCACTTGGCTATGTCATGCCTATAGGCAAAACATTGACCAAATTCATCCCTTCAGTAAAGCCTTCCCAAAGTGACTGAATACGAACGATCAGATCACCGGCTCGACCATGCCGCGCAGCTATGGAAACGCGATATGGCCCAAGTTGAGCGTTGGCAGCGCCCCAAAGTATCTTGGCCTTTGCTGGCGGTTGTCGATTCGGACCGAACGTGGCCCCATAGAATTCTGTAGATGGCATCGGGAACTAGCCCAGCGCGCTTGTCGCGTATCGAGAGCAGAGAACGCAACAGCAAATGGCCGAACGTTCCTATGTATATAGACATGTCACAATGCATAAATTGCGATGCGTGTCTGCGAGCTTGTCCACCCAATTTTGGTGCCATTTTCAACCACGGTATCGATGTCGTTATTCTTCCGGAGCTTTGCTCGGGCTGTGACAAGTGTCTTGAACCCTGTCCCGTGGATTGCATCTATCCTCTTCCCGCCGATGAGTGGCAACCGTCGCCCGATGATTGGTGGGAAGAACCCTTGAGCGCAAACGACCCCTACGTGTGAACTCTTTTGGAGACTGAGCAACATGACCCAACCTCTCTCACGAGACCTCGTCGCTCATATTGCGTCGTTGGCACGAATCGAACTCAACGACGAAGAAATCGCTCACTTCACTGGGCATCTTGAGAAAATTCTGGAACACGTGGGTCAATTAGAAGCTCTTGATCTTGAATCGGTGGCCCCGATGTCACACCCATATCCCTTATCGAATGTGTTGAGAGATGATTCTGTAGGGGCAACCATTGTCCGCGAAGAAGTCTTGGCTCAAGCCCCAGACGCTTCTGAGGGCCAATTTCGTGTACCACCGGTGTTGGGAGAATCACCTTGAGCTCTGCAAAGAGTCTGGCCTCAGATGTTCGGGAGGGTCGCAAAACCGCTGTCTCCGTTCTCGAGGAGCACCTCAAAGTGATCGAATCGCGCGAGTCGGAGGTGCATGCGTTCAACCTGATCGCTCGCGAGAAAGCTATTGAGGCCGCTGCAGAAATAGATAAGGCAGTTGCATCTGGCCGCGATCCGGGACCTCTTGCAGGAGTCCCGGTCGCCTTAAAAGACAACTTGTGTACTCGAGGTCTAGCCACCACATGTTCATCGCGGATTCTTGAGGGATGGGAGCCGCCCTACGATGCAACAGTGGTGGAACGCCTAGCCGCCGCCGGAGCTGTCGTCGTTGGAAAAACGAACCTTGACGAATTTGCTATGGGTAGTTCGACCGAACACTCAGCGTTTGGCCCCACCCACAATCCCCACGACCTCACCCGAGTTCCTGGAGGTTCAAGTGGAGGATCGGCAGCAGCTGTAGCTGCGGGTTTCGCTCCCATTGCATTGGGCTCCGATACAGGCGGGTCGATTCGACAGCCAGCATCTCTGTGCGGCGTTGTGGGCGTGAAGCCAACTTATGGGTTAGTCAGCCGATATGGACTCATCGCTTTCGCTTCCTCATTTGACCAGATTGGGCCATTCGCAAACGATGTCGCTGATGCGGCCCTAACTCTCGAAGTGATCGGAGGTCATGATCCCCTAGACAGCACCTCGATCCCGTCTCAGGTACCGGATTTAGCGAAGAACTTAGATCGCGGTGTCGAAGGCCTGCGAGTGGGGCTAGTTCGCGAGCTCCTCGAAGGTATAGATGAAGACGTGGTGTCGCGGGTGCATGAAGTAGCTGATTTGTTTAGTAGCGCAGGTGCGGAGGTTGATTTTGTCTCTGTGCCTGCGGTGGAGTACGGGCTAACTGCTTATTACCTCATCGCCCCTGCTGAGGCATCAAGCAACTTGGCTCGTTATGACGGTGTTCGTTATGGAATGAGAGCCGAGGGCGCTGACGTAAAACTCATGAACTCGAGCACACGCCGAAGTGGCTTCGGCGATGAAGTGATTGCCAGGGTGATGCTCGGCACCTTTGCGTTGAGCGCCGGATATTACGATGCGTACTACGGCAAAGCTCAAAAGGTGCGCACCCTGACGAGACGTGACTTCGACGCCGCCTACGCGAATCACGACGTTCTTTTGTCGCCAACTTCTCCGTCCGTTGCCTTCAAATTTGGGGAGCGCTCGGACCCCATGAGTATGTACCGCTGCGACACATGTACCGTTCCAAGCAACCTGATCGGTGATCCTGCAATGTCCATTCCGTTTGGAACTGGCGCATATGACATGCCCGTCGGTGTTCAAGTTATGGCGCCTCAATTGGGAGAGTCGCTCATGTTCCAAACCGCATCGTTCATCGAGTCGCAGGCTCCTGTTGGGGGTACACCGTGACCGAATGGGAAATTGTGGTTGGTCTAGAAGTACATGTGGAGTTGGCGACCAATACGAAGCTGTTTTCGCATGCACCGAATCGCTTTGGCGATGACCCGAACACAAACATCACGCCCGTCTGTCTGGGCTTACCCGGTTCATTACCGGTGCTGAACCGAAAAGCTGTCGAATTGGCGATGACTATCGGCATTGCACTTGGGTGTGAGATTCAGCCATCGGTTTTTCATCGCAAAAACTATTTTTATCCTGACATGCCCAAGGACTATCAAGTCAGTCAATATGACCAACCCATCTGCATCGATGGTTCTCTTGATCTTCCGAACGGCACACGCGTAGGTATTGAGCGCGCCCATCTCGAAGAAGACGCTGGAAAGACCACCCACCTAGGTGGCGAAGACGGGCGAATTCATGGGGCTTCCGCGGCGTTGGTGGATTACAACCGGGCGGGAGTTCCCCTGCTCGAAGTCGTTTCTCGACCCGACATTCGATCGGCTGAGGATGCTCGGGTCTATGTCGAAGAGCTTCGAGCAATACTGATAGCCACTGAGGCATCAGAAGCGCGCTTGGAAGAAGGGTCGATGAGAGTTGACGCCAACGTAAGCGTCCGACCTTTCGGCTCAAATGAATTACGCACACGCTGTGAGATCAAAAATTTGAACTCGCTCCGTTCTTTGCAACGTGCCATCAGCTACGAAGCCGAGCGACATATCGGTCTGTATGAGGCGGGGGAAGCACCGCGTCAAGAGACCCGACATTGGTCAGAAGATGGCAGGACTCACACCCTGCGCTCTAAAGAGGAAGCGAACGATTACCGTTATTTTCCTGAGCCTGATCTAGTGCTCCTCGACCCCGATTCTGAGTGGATTCAAGACATTGTGGCTGGAATGCCTGAGCTTCCCGCGGAGGAGCGGGCGAGACTTGTGGCCATCGCTGGGATAGATCTGGAAATCGCTGCCACGGTGGTAAATCGTGGCTTGTCATCCTTAGTATTTGCTGCAATAGACGCCGGTGCTGATGGCCAACGAGCGACCATGCATGCAGTTCAGAATCTTTCAATAGACGGCGCCGCCGCACTAGATGCAAACCATTTCGCTGAACTTATCGATATGGAAAAATTAGGTACCTTGACCGCTACGCAAACCAAACAGGTTCTTTCAGAAATGGTGGACACCGGGCTTGATCCGACATCAATCGCTCAGACTTACGGGTTCGAAGCGATGGAATCTGACGAACTGGAAATGCTCGTCGAGCGAGCTATTTCCGAAAATCCTGAAGCCTGGATCAAGTTCTGCGAGGGTGAAGACAAAGTGCAAGGCGTGTTCGTTGGTGCAGTCATGAAGGCCTCGAAAGGTCAAGCAGACGGCAAGGCCGTCAACACAATTCTTCGACAGCGCAGAGGATGATTGGCTACAGCGCCGCTATTTGACGATGTGAGACAGACCTTTAGCTTGTTCAATCCAATCATTCAGTTGGTCTTGTGACGGCATGCGTTTAACAAGTGGTTTGTGATGGCTGTTGTTGGCGTTAACTAGGGTCTTGTGTAGTTGCACAGACCGACTTCGACGAAGTTTGCGAATCGACTCAACGCCAACTGCTTCCAGGAGTTCTGAGTACTGAGTGGAAATCCCATTGACACGCATCATGTCTGCCTTGTGAATCCACTCAAGGACCCTGTTCTCAGCGACGCCCACAGTCTCAGATATCACCTTTCGTCCGCGTTTGGTGGCCCCAGCCTCTAACAGGCTTCGGCAGGAACGAAGATCTGCTGCCTTCAGACGTGCTTGATGGCGAACGCCAATGTCCTCGATCGCCTCGATCGATGGCATAGGTACCTCTGTCTCCGATTGCGTTACAAGTTTGTAGCACTAGATGGGGTCTAACGGTCGGTGGATCACTAATTGGCACCCACTCGAATCCACCCCTCGTGTTTGAATCTGGCCCAAACTGCCCCACCTCTAAAGACCATCAGGGCAACCAAACATGCCCAAAGCCACCCCATTCCAAGATTTGCTGTGCTCAGTGCGATGCCTGCGTATGCAGCGAAAGAGCCGATCATTGCCCAAGCCAAGAATCGCAGGTCACCCGCACCTATCAAAATTCCGTCTATGCCGAACACCAGCGCGTTCAAAGGTTGAGCTAGCGCGGCGAAAACAAATAGAAACCCAGTTAGTTCTGCCACCGCCACGTCATTGGTAAATAGCTGGGCAATGGGGGATCGGGCAATTAAAAGCGTCGCGCCGCCGATGCAACCGACTTGGATGCTTAAGCCGATCATTCGACGGCTCACTGCTTTCGCTGTTATAACTTCACCAGCTCCGAGAAATTTGGCGATTAAGGCCTGACCCGCGATTGCGACTGAATCCAAACCCAACGCAAGCAGGCTCCAAACTTCGATGCCGATCTGATGGGCAGCTAATTCGGTCGTGCCTTTGCGTGCGGCAAGAGCGGCTGCCAAAAGAAAAGAGGCCCGAAGCGCACTGGTGCGGACGAACAAATGGAAGCCCACGCTGGCGTAGCGCACGAGACGTGGAAAGTTGGGCCATATAGACACCTGGAGTCTCAACGACGCTTTTGAAATAACTCTCAGATAGGCGAAAGCGCATAGCCATTGAGCAACCACGGTCGACCAAGCTGATCCCACGATGCCCAAATCAAAGACAAAAACTAGAATGAGCTCCAACCCCAGGTTGATTACCGCCCCCGTAAGAGCCACCACCAACGGGGTACGCGTGTTCTGCAATCCTCGAAGGTAGCCGGTGCCTCCCATCACGATGAGTTGTCCAATTAAACCAACCAAGCTAATTCTCAGGTAGGTCAATGCTTGCTTACGGACCAGAGAGCTCGGTTCGAAGAGGTCCACCAAAGTTCCGGAGAACAGAGCGAGAGCGGCCGTCACCACGGCGCCCAAAAAAATGGCCAGCCAAACTGCTTGCACGCCTTGGGCGGCGGCGTCTTGTTGTTGACCCGACCCGAGAAGCCGACCGACTATTCCGGTAGTGCCGTAAGCCAAAAAGATCAACATCGAATAGACGGTCAATAAAATTGCAGCGGCGACCGCGAGACCGGCTAGGGCTTCGGTACTGATGTGACCGACGATCGCTGTGTCTGTCAGGACATAAAGCGGTTCAGCGATCAACGCAACGAATGCAGGTACTGCAAGAATCAGGATCTCGCGGTCATGTGAGGTTCGGCGAAACAATCTCAATCAGTCCTTGGTGCTTATACGCCAAACGCCACTGGCAAGGTCAACGACATACAAACCTTGAGCAGGGCCGGTGACAAACGCCACCGGATGAGTTGAGTGCAAAGGGAGCGCTAGTACTGACGGCTGCTCACCTAAACGCAGAGACATCAATTGAGCCCCGCACATATCGGTGAACAGATAGCGATCCTCGAGAATTGGATGAGGTCCGTCATGGACCACAAAACCACCAATGATCGCGCATCGACCACGCCCATGGGCGTACTCAAAATCTGGGCTCCGTAGAAATGATTCAATTTGACCCATAAATGGCCGAGAGCCCTCCACAAGGTTCCAACCTAAGTTGGCGCCCGCCTCGGCCGGCGTCAAAACTGTTACCTCCTCAACACACTGCTGACCCAAATCTGTTAGCCACAAGTCACCGGTGGCCGTATCGAAAGAGAAACGAAAAGGGTTTCGAACTCCGCTGACCCAGATGCGGGGGTCGGAACCGGGCCCAAGATCTGGATTTCCTGGAGCTGGTTTGTGAGGGGGCCAAAGGTCAGGGTTCACATCGAGCCGCAGCACAGACCCCAAGGGTGTGGACAGGTCTTGGCCGTGTCCGTGTGGGTCACCGAGGCCGCCTCCGTCACCGAAGGAGACAAAAAGGTATCCCTCGGGGTCAAATAAGAGATCACCGCCGTTGTGCATCGCAGACGGTTGATCGACGATGATGATCTCGATCCCGTTACCGGGGTTGGAGATGCCTGAGGCCAATGAATGAGCCGTAACGACGCTGGAACCGCTCAAATCGGTCCGATTGAGGTACAGCCACTTTTTGTCGGGAGAAACCGCCAACCCTAATAGTCCCTGGTCCATATCAGTGCTGGTGTTTGCTGCGAGGTCGATGACTGGTTCAGCCAAAACCTTTCCCGACTCGAAGGAATAAACCCGTCCCTTCCTCTCGGCAACAAACCCGCTGTTGTCGCTGAGAAATACGAGTGAAATAGCCCCCGGTAAATCAAGAAAGAGAGATAGCTCTAGATCGACGGAATCAACCTGCGTCGGCTCCAGGAGAGGAAGTCCATTGGGGCAACTTTCGTTCGACAGATCAAACTCTCTAGTTTCTTCAAAAGGAACCGAAGTTTTAGTTGGTACCTGCCATCGAATTTCATCTCGACGACCAGACCCGTAGCTGGAGTTCTCATCAGGAACCCGTAACAGAGCAATGGTCGAGACTGCCGCCACAGCTAAAACGATGACGCGCGTGGTCCTCGAAAGCCGTGCCATTAAGCGTTGAATCTACCGTTGCGCGCCCTACAGAAACGCGAGATCTGGCTTCTCAGGTTGCGAGGAGCACGGCTCGCCGCCAAAATGGCTGCATGCGATCACAGACAGACCGCTCCTGCGTCATTCTCTTCCTCGTAGTACCCGTGTAAGCGGGTTGTTTAATTCCGCTTACACATGGTCCCCGCAGGGGGCCTTTTCCGTTTCTAGGCTTCGCTAAAAACCCAACTCACACAAACTTCACAAAATAGGAGAAGACCGATGGAACTCACCGGCGCTCAAGCCCTCATCAAGAGTCTTGAGATGTGCGATGTTGAGGTGATGTTCGGTCTTCCCGGAGGAGCGATCCTCCCTGTGTATGACCCAATCCTCGACTCAAAGATTCGTCATGTACTTGTTCGTCATGAACAAGGGGCAGGCCATATGGCGCAGGGATATGCGCAAGTGACGGGCAAACCGGGAGTCGCAATCGTGACTAGCGGACCAGCAGCCACCAACATCGTCACTCCGCTCTGTGACGCATACATGGATTCAATTCCGATGGTCGCAATCACCGGACAAGTTGCTCTTGGCTCGATTGGTTCTGACGCTTTTCAAGAATGTGACACCACCGGAATCACGATGGCCGTCACAAAACATAATTACCTCGTAACCGACCCCTCAGACATCCCGAGAATCGTAAAAGAAGCTTTCCACATTGCCACGACCGGACGTCCAGGGCCTGTTCTCATAGACGTCCCCAAAGACGTCAGTAATCAGATGATGGAGTGGTACTGGCCTGACGAGGTCAATCTTCCCGGGTATTCACCCAACACAGAGGTTGACCCAGAAAAAATTTCTGAAGCAATAAAACTTATCTGTGCGGCTGAGCGACCAGTCATCTACGCAGGAGGCGGCTTACTCAAAGCGCGCGCCAGCGAAGTGCTGAAACGGTTCGTTGAACTAACAGGTATCCATGTTGTGACCACGCTGATGGCGCGAGGGGTATTCCCAGATCGGGACCCTCTTTGTCTTGGAATGCCAGGCATGCATGGGAACTATGCATCGGTGATGGCGTTCCAGCGGTCGGATCTGCTTATTAACCTTGGCGCTCGCTTTGATGACCGAGTCACCGGAAACACAGAGTATTTCGCGCCAGATGCCAAGATCATTCACGTTGATATCGACGCTGCTGAACATGGCAAGGTACGAAGACCTGACGTCGCCATCCAGGGTGACGCCAAAGTGGCTGTAGAGGCTCTAAACGCTGAGTTCGAAGCGTCAGCTTTACCTAGCCCCGATCGATCGGCCTGGAAATCGACGATTAGCGGCTGGGAGGAGCAGTACCCGCTGACATATGACCAAGCTGACAGTGGGTTCCCGCTAAAACCACAGTTCGTTCTGGAGCAATTACGTGACAACACTCCTGACGACACAATCGTCGTCGCTGGCGTGGGTCAACATCAAATGTGGGCGAGTCAATACTGGAAATTTGACTATCCATATACGTGGGTGAACTCAGGTGGGTTAGGAACCATGGGGTTCGCTGTCCC
>DCYM01000008.1 GCA_002331465.1 Candidatus Neomicrothrix sp. UBA2110
CGGGCTCTGTAGCGCCCACCCCGAGATCCTGAAATGAATTCACGCACGAACCTCTCGGCGTTGAAACCAGAGGTATCAGGGTTCAGGTCCCGCCAACGTTGATGGTTATGCGGCCGCTCGAGTGAAGCGAACAGAATCCCTCGACGGTGGCGGCCTCGGCAAACTTCGTATCGAGCCGGTCGCCAGCGGGAATGAGGAAGGGGCCGATCTGATGAGCCGTCGAGTCCTCGTTGATCACGGTGAGCTGGTCCCGAAGCCTGAAGTCGAGGTCTGCGGGGATGATGTCGACGTCGTGTCCCAAACTGAGGCGCATCGCCGTCCCTTCTGGGATAGTGATCACGTGTCGTTCGGGCTCTGGTTGGCCAACAACCCGGCTGAGAGTCACGCTGCCAACGACCATCGCCGTCGCAACAATGGCGAAGAGGACCAACACGGCTCGCGAGGAGCGATCCGAGCGACCGCCGGAAATCCTCACCCAGGAAGCGTCCACAACCACCAAATCTAATCGGTGTTCGATAGAGTTTCAGCGGTTTGCTGCGTCGGCAGCGGAATAGCTGATGGGAGCTACGGCGTGACAGAGGTCCAAGACCCGGTGCTTGGGACTGGCGAACAACTTTTGACCGGCGGCCGGGACATTGAGCGAGTGCAGCGTCGGACCGTCCAAACGCTGCTCACGAGCCAGATGTGCGGCGGAATCGGGTTGGTGGCGGGCTACTCCGTGACGGCTCTGCTTGCGGATGACATCACTGGTTCGAAGACCTTGGCGGGTCTTGCCGCTGCCTGTCTGTCGATCGGCGCCGCGATCGCGTCTTTCCCGTTGGCGCGCATGATGGCTCGAAGCGGCCGACGTCCCGGTCTGCGGACGGGCTATGTCCTTGCTGCGATCGGTGCATTTCTTGCTGTGTTGGCGGCAATTACCCGGCAGTTTCTGTTCCTGCCTTTCGGAGTGGCCCTCATCGGCATCGGCAACGCCACCAACATGGCGACTCGCTACGCTGCAGCGGACCTCGCTAAGCCCGAGCGCCGAGCGCAGACGATCGGCCTGGTCGTCGCAGCCACGTCAATCGGTTCGGGTTTCGGATCGCTGGTCTCTCTGTCGGTGTTCGACCCCATCGGACGCAGCTTCGGTCTCCCCGACTACGCGGGTTCGTTCCTCGCCGGCGCCTTGCTGTTCCTAGTGGCAGCCGCGATTATAGAGATTCGATTGCGGCCGGATCCGCTAGTACTAGCCGGCGGGGTGGGTAGCGACGGCAAAGACACAAGGCTGCCGTTCAGAGCTGCGCTGAGGCTGATCCTCGCGAACCCCAAGGCTCGACTGGCAGTGCTTGCGATGATGGTCAGCCAGGCCACGATGGTTGGCACCATGACCCTCACGCCGCTGCACATGAACGACGGCGGACAAAGCAAGGGCGCGATCAGCATCATGCTGTTCAGCCACATCCTTGGCATGTACGCCTTGAGCCCCCTGGTCGGTCGGCTCGCCGACCAGATCGGGCGCTACCCAATGCTGGTTTTTTCTGGGGTGCTCTGCGCGGCCGGTTCGTTGTGGGCAGGATTCACGCCGCCCGAAGGATTCATCGGAATCACTGGCGGCCAGACCGTGATTGGCCTCGCGTGGTGTTTCGGCATCATCGCAGCGAGCGGACTGCTAACAGAAGCGTTTCCGGTCGAGCAGAGTGCCAGCGTCCAAGGCGCCGGCGACATGTGCATGATGGCGTTTGGGGCAGTCGCCGGTATTTCGGCCGGCGCCATCGTGTCCTATCGCAGCTATCTCGATCTCAATTTGGCCGCTGCGATGCTCGGCGTGGTCCTGGTGCTTGGGGTGCTGTTCACCGTCGCCGCCACGGCCCGGGGAGGCCAGCGCGGGCAAACCGTGTTCGCTGTCACGCCGAAGCCCGGTCACTGAGCATGTGGCGAGCCCGCCGTCTTAGTAACGAGGGACTCAAGTGAACTTTCAATGCTGGATTCTTCTAGTTCTCGGGAGCCGCGCATTACGAATCGCATCTAAACGGCGACACCTAACTACTTCAGCCTTGGTGTGAAGCTCTCGCTCCTGCTAGCCGACGGCAACGGTGGAACTGGTGGGCCCCCTCAGGTTGACGTGACGGCGAATCCTTGCTCGTCCCATGCCTGTGTGCCGCCGGTGATACTTCTAGCGTTTCGGTAGCCGATGCTGTTCAGGAACAACACACCCGATAGTGAAAGGTTTCCGCGCTCGCACACGCTGAGCAACGGCGCGTCGAGGTCTTCTGGAAGGAATGGAGCGAGGTCGGCTAGGTCGTCGAGCGGCATATTGATCGCACCGGGGATGTGTCGCTGGCGGTGGGCGTCGGGCTCGCGCACGTCAATCACTAAGGGTTCGTGTTGTTGCCAGAAGTCGTGAGCAGCGTCGACGTCGACTGCCAGATTCGAGTTGACCCGAGCGTTCTCGATCATCGAATCCAGCAACTGTTCGCGTTTGGTTCCTGACGGCGGTGCTGTTCCCAGCCCGGGAACATTGCGCAGAATCGATGAGGCGTATTTGAAAACGCTGTCAGGGAAGATCACCACTACAACGTTGCCTGGTTCGTCTGGTACTGACCTCAACGCACCCGCCAACGCCATACCCGAACTGGGCCCTGCGGTGAGGCTCTCTTCTTGGTTGATCCGCTGACACATCTCGAAGGCCAGCTTGTTGTCCACCTCGATGAGCCCGTCGTATTTCTCCGGTGTGAAGAACTCGGTTTGGCTCAGCTGGGCGAGGCTGCGAACACCAGGAATGTCGTGACCCGCGGCGGGATGCACACCAAGTACCTGGACACCTCGGTCCTGTTCTTTCAAGAAGCGTCCCGAACCGTTGATGGTCCCGCAAGTACCCAGACCTGCAACGAAGTGGGTGACGCGACCGGCGGTCTGATGCCACACCTCAGGTCCGGTGGTGCGATAGTGCGCGTCCGGGTTGGCCTCGTTCGTGTACTGATTCAACATTTCAAATTCGGGCTGCTGCGCGATCTCGTCAGCCCTGGCAATGGCACCTTCAGGTGCCCCCGGAGCTGGACACAACGAATCTTCGAGCTCGACCACATCGACCCCTGCGAGACGCAGAACCGTACGCTTCTCGAGCGGGATCTGGTTAGAGAGAGGGGTGGTTAGGGAATAACCCTTCGCATTGGAGACCATGGCGAGAGCGAGACCCGTGTTGCCTGAAGTTGGCTCCACCAACTTTTGAGCCGAACCCACCCGCCCGGACTCTTCCGCGTCACGCACCATGTTCCACGCGACCCGGTCCTTGACAGCGCCAAACGGGTTGTACCACTCCAGCTTCGCGTACACCTCGGTGTGCTCGAAGGGAACCAGGCGCGACAAACGAACCATCGGAGTGGGGTTGTCGACGTTCGACAGCAAACCGAGAACCGAGTCGTAAACACGACGGGAACTGTCATTCACGTCCAACACCTCCGTTTATCTGGACAGGAAAGACCTACACACGATCGGTCTTTCAGTGTTGAACCGTAGCGAAGACGCTCACCTTAAGTGGCAAATTGTTGCAAAAAATATGCGTCTGGGGTGGCTGGTAGAAATAATTCTGCGTGGTTTATCTCTCGTTAGCTTATTCTTCGAACATTTTTGTTCATGTCAGCGGCCGTGCAGATCAGCTAAGTAACTCGTCGCGTCGCAGGGCGAGAACCTGCTGGATCGCGTCGTGGTCTCCAACACAGCGAATGACGAGATGCTGGGCGCCGCCTTCCACAAAGGAGCGAACGAAGTCGATGACCTGGTCGGCGGTTCCACCCTTGCATGCCTGGAAGCTGCGCATCGCGGGTGCAGGGGCGCTGTAGTAGCCCTCTAGATAGGTGTCGATAGCTGCCTCGGCTTCGGTGGGGTCGTCCATGATCGACACCGTGAGATAGATCGCGGTGGTGAGGTCTTCGAGGTTGCGGCCCGCCGCAGTAGCCGCTGCCCGAAACTCCTCGTTTCTTCTAGCGAACGTTGCTGCGTCGGGGCCGATGGGGAACCAGCCGTCGTGGTGTTTGGCGGTTCGCTCAATGCCAGCGCTGACGGTCGCTGCACTCCAGATCAACGGGCCGCCTTCGCGATGTGGGACAGGGGCGAGCACGCCCGCGTCAACTGACCAACGTCCCTCCCACGAAACCGGTTCACCGCTCCAGAGGGCGCGACACAATCGGATCCCTTCCATGTAGCGCCCCACCCGGCGTTCAAAGGGGACCCCGGCAGCAGCGAACTCATGGCGCACTGCGGGGGTGTCGGGAGCGATTCCGGCGCCGACGATGAGCCGGCCTTCGGAGATCTGGTCGACGGTCGCGAGCTGCTGGGCGAGCACGACCGGGTTACGAAGCGCTGGTAGTAAAACCGCCGTACCCACCACGATCTCAGGGATCGCGCCAGCGACGCCTGCGAGAAGGGTGATCGGGTCATGTCGTGGTCGGGCCAACAGCGAGTCGCCCGCCCAAATCGAGTCGAAGCCGAGGTCCGCAGCTCGCTTTGCCGCGTCGATCATCGGTCGAACCGACGGGCTCGCCTGCATGACTTTCTCGCGGGTGGGCAACAGGTATCCGAGCTTCACGGTCATGGTTCGATTCTCCCAGATGGAAACGGCGACAACAAAGAACGAAGGACCCGAGCTACCCCGTCTTTATCGTTTAGGACTGTTATGGGGTTCGGCACCGGACCTCGTGTCGAGGTCTAGGGTTGAGGTAGAGACGGAGAACGTTCGCAAACCGTTCAGTGTGATGATTGGTGGGCGACTGAGTTGCTGGGGGATCGGTGGAGATAACTGCCTGTAAGGCATGCGATCCCGACATTCAAGTCAAGGTGGTCGCTCCCGAGCTAACAAATACTGAGGTTCTCCCCGGCGGTCTGAGGTCATGAAGCAGTGGTGGGCAGTACCTGGGGAAAACGGGGCGGTTTCAGAACTACGCGATGTTCGAGTTCCAACACCTGGATTTGGTGAGGTTTTGGTCCGCATGGCTGGGGCGGGCGTCAACCGAGGCGAATTAATGTTCAATCGTGTCTTGAGAACCGATAACCCGAAGGCTCGTGCGGTGCGATCGGGAATCGAGATAGCGGGTGTCATCGAAACTCTGGGCGACGGTGTGGATGGCTGGTCTGTAGGGGACCGTGTCATGGCGCGGGGTGTTGCGTGTCACGCGGAGGCGGCCCTCGTAGACGTTGAAGCGCTGATGCCTAGCCCAGTGGAGCTCAGCGATGTTGAGGCCGCAGCTATCCCTAATGTGTTTGTCACCGCCCACGACGCGATCGTCACGGTTGCCGGGGTGACGGCGGCAGACACGGTTCTGATTACTGCTGGCTCATCGGGTGTGGGGACGGCTGCGATTCAAATTGTGAAGCATCTCGGGGCAACGGCGATCGCGACTACGCGGTCGCCGGCTAAGGCTGCTGCACTCGTTGACCTAGGCGCAGATCATGTCGCCGACACGTCCTCACCGGATTGGTTGTCTTCGATGGTTGATCAGATAGGTCCAGTGACATGTGTGATCGACCAGGTTGGTGGTGATCTATTTCCTGGTCTGTTGAGTGCCCTCGAGGTTCTGGGCCGCTATGTCAGCGTTGGTCGTAACGCAGGGTCGGCTTCAACTATTGACCTTGACCTGGTGGCCCGAAATCGGCTTACTCTTGTTGGCGTGACCTTTCGCACGCGGAGTCCCATTGAGGTACTTGAGTGCAGCAGGCGTTTCGCGGCTGACCTGTGGTCGTCGTTTGGCTCGGGTGCTCTGCGACCGGTAGTCGATCGGACCTTTGGGTTGGATGACCTCCCGGGAGCACATGAGTACATGGGAAGCAATGCTCAATTTGGCAAGATCTTGTTGGTGCCCTAATCGCTATGCGTACGACACCACTTACCGGACACGTCGGCGCCTCCGTCGAGGAAGTGAAGCTTGGGGCGCTGACCGACGCGGAATTCGACAGCATCCGCCAAGCGTTCCTCGACCACTGCGTTCTCGTGTTCCCAGGTCAAAATCTCACGGTAGACGAGCATGTCGCTTTCGCGGGGCGTTGGGGTGCCGCTTCCACGAGCCCATTTGTGAAATATATGCCCGATCACCCAGAGGTGCTGCAGCTCACCAATCTTGGTAAAGCCAACGCCGTCACCGAAAATTGGCACTACGACTCGTCCTTTCTTCCCTCGCCGCCGTCGCTCACGATCTTGTCGGCGCGCCGGATTCCAATTGGCGGCGACACCATGTGGTCTAGCCAATACCACGCCTATGAGACCCTCTCGGAGGGCATGAAGCGAATGCTCGACAATGTGCGCGCCGAGTTCGCGGGTACTCGATTAGCTAAACGAGTTGGGAAGGAGTCGGAGACGCCTTTTTGCTTGCACCCTGTGGCGCGGACACATCCGGAAACGGGTCGAAAGGCTCTGTTCGTCGGCCACCCTGGTGACACCATGCGCCGCTTTGAAGACATGACCCCCGAGGAGAGCCGGCCACTAATCGAGTACCTCTATGAGCATTCCACCAGACCTGACCGGATATACCGCCACCACTGGACCGAAGGTGACGTAGTCATGTGGGACAACCGCTGCACCATGCACTACGCGGTCCATGACTATGGCGAGCAGTCTCGAGATCT
>DCYM01000252.1 GCA_002331465.1 Candidatus Neomicrothrix sp. UBA2110
CACGCGCCAACGGGATGTGCTTAATGCAGCACTTTGCACGGAAACCCGGCGAGACGACACGAAATGCCTAGAAACCTCACGGACGCAGAAAAAGAAGAACTCATGGCCCAGGTGGCTAGCCGGGCTGCGACGCCGATCGATGGGGAGATCGTCCATTACCAGGATTTCCCGTCGGAACAGATTCGTCCACGCCCCGTAGATGTCTGGTTACCCGAGGGATACGACCCTGACTCGAGCGACCGCTATCCCGTGATCTACATGCACGATGGCCAAATGATGTTCCACGTGAGTAGTTCACCGTGGGTCGGTAAGGACCTGTTCTGGGATGTCGACAAGGTGATCACGCGACTGAACCGGGAGGGTGAGATCAAGCCCGCGATTGTCGCTTCGGTGTGGATGGCCGATTGGAAGAAGGGCGCGCGCGGATCTGAGTACATGCCCCAAAAGCCTGTTACCGATGAGGTGTGGGAAGTGATGAAGCAGAGTGGAAGGACCTTTGCGGCCGAGGACGGCGGCGAGGAAATCCGCTCCGACAACTACCTGAGATTCCTTGTTCAAGAGCTCAAACCCTTCATCGACGAGACCTATCGCACACAGGTGGACCGAGACAGTACTTTTATTGTCGGTTCAAGTATGGGTGGGTTGATTTCCGCTTATGCGATCGTTGAGTACCCGGATGTTTTCGGCGGTGCGGCGTGCTTGTCGTCGGACTGGACGATTGGAGAGGACGCGGTTCTTCGTTGGCTCGATGACCATTGGCCTGCCGCGGGCGCCCATCGGGTGTACTTTGACCACGGCACCGAGACATATGATGCGAACTACGGGCCGTATCAGGAGAAAATGGATGAAGTGATGCGACGCCATGGCTACACCGCTGGCGACGACTGGACCACGCTTCGTTTTGAAGGTGCCGACCACTCACCAAGAGCCTGGCGCGAACGGTTGCACATTCCGATCAAATTCCTCCTTGGAACGCAGTTATAGGGCGTTCTTGATATCGTTCAAGTGCTAGTCACCCTCGCTTTGACACCCGCACTCTTGTTTCTGACACTTTGAGTGTCTGTCACACCTCTGATGGGGCCGGCGCCCGTTTTTTTGTACTAGAGAATTGCTGTGAAAAAGAAAGTTGCTCCGCCCCCTGCGCTGTCCTTCACACCTAGGGATGTGAGCCTCGGTTTGACTCGTGCCGAAGATGTAGTCTTTCCGTTGCGCTGGGGGATCATGGGTACGGGGGAGATCTCCCGGCAGTTTGTGTGCGCTTCACGTGAATGTGCCGGTGCCACCATGGCGGCCGTCGCCAGCCGATCTGCGGACAACGCCCATGCATTTGCGGCGGCGCACAGCGTGGACAAGGCTTACGACACCTACGAAGACATGGTCGCCGCCCCGGACCTGGACATTGTGTACGTGGGCACCCCTGACACGGTGCATAAAGAGCACTGCCTGATGGCCATCGGGGCGCGCAAGCACGTGCTGTGCGAGAAAGCCCTGGCGACGTCCGTGACGGACGCCGAGGAAATGTACGCCGCCGCTGAGCGGCACGATGTGCTGCTGCAGGATGGTGTTTGGTCACGGTTTTTTCCCGCAATGGAGCACGCCCGTCACCTGATACAAGAAGGCGCGATCGGTGATGTGGTGATGGTGCAGGCCGACTTCGACGCGTTGTACACCACGCAGGCAGTCACGATGGCCTATGGTGTCGACGCGAAACCGACCGACATCAAGGTGAGTGGCATGATGGGTGGCCCGGGTGGCGCGATCCTCGAATTTGAAAACAACCGCTATGCCGTTCTGACGTTCATTGCCTATCCCAGTGAGTTTCCGGAGGTGTTTGAAATCACCGGCACCAAGGGACGCATCACGTTGGAACAGCCGGCCCACTGCCCGACGGCTCTGACGGTGCGAATACCGCCGGTGACACCGTCGCGTTACATGGGCGGCAATACGCCGTCCCCGCTGCAGCGGTTCGAATATCCTTTGCCCGACTCGATCCGTATGCCGCGACCGTTCCCCAACCAGCAGGGTTTCTATTACATGACCGAAGCTATCCATCGATGCCTGGCAGCGGGTTTGCGCGAATGCCCGCAATTCAACCGGGCTGAGTCGCTACATTTGCTGGAAGTGGTGCATGCGATCAAAAGCCTTCGGGCGGACAACCCAGACTTGGCGATGTGACGATGCGCGCATCGTCTTGCGGCGGCGTCATTCAAGACGCGCAACAGCTGCTAGCTGACGTCAGGGAGACGAGCCAATGCAGCGGGAATCTCGCCGTCTGGAGACACCTTTCGTTCGCTGACTGCAATCGCGTTGATGTTGACGTTGTTGATCCAGCAAAAGTTGACCGCCGATCCCCAGCGAATCTCGACGCTATAGGCTCCTTCTGCAGACTCCGGGAGCATGACGAAGCCGGCCGCGGGTTCATAGGGCCCGACCGAAAGGATATTCTCCCAGCCGCCGCCGTCGACGCTAATGTCGATCGTGCACGTCGAGGCGTCGTCTTTTGAAGCTGCGAACGACAACGTGATGTAGCGAAGTCCCAAGCTTGAGATCGTCTTGCTTAGAGCGCCGCCGGACGAGTACCACGT
>DCYM01000143.1:0-688 GCA_002331465.1 Candidatus Neomicrothrix sp. UBA2110
TTCCCAAGCGTCTATTCCTAAACAATGAAACTTTAAGATTCCAGGCAGAGTTCTAACGTTGCGCGGGCAGCGTCCTCAGTTTCTTTGTCGGGAGCGATGACAATTTCGCTCGCTGCGGCCAAAAGACACTTCTGTGGGGCACCTAAAAGAACTAAGGCCCTAATTTCGTTCGACAACGGGACACACTTGTCTCGCGAGACCCAGTTGGCCTGTCGAAGACATGACGACAGAAAATTCTTTTCCTGAGCTTTAGTCCATTGGGGAGTGCTGGTGCACGAGGCCAAGCCCATAGAAAGAACAACGAATCCTGACACCAAGCGCTTGAATGCCATATCCCCAACAGTAGTTGGTACCGAAAAGGTGTAGGCCCTCAACCTGATTTCTCAGGCCGAGGGACTTCAGTTTCTTAAGCGTCTATGTATCAGTCCCCCGGGGAAGAGATGAATATCGTTGGGCGCTTCGGCAACGATACGAATCCGGACTCTCATCAGTGAGTTCTATGCGCGAAGCTGGTGCCATGAAGATCGAGCCCCTTCATGACGACTTCGGCGCGCGAGTCCGTGGGGTTGATCTGACCGGACCGCTTCCACTTGAACAGGTAGAGGCGTTACACGCCGCGATCGACGAACACTCGATTCTGCTATTTCCCGAACAAGACATGAGCGACGAGGCCCAACTGTCACTCACC
>DCYM01000143.1:1094-5515 GCA_002331465.1 Candidatus Neomicrothrix sp. UBA2110
GTCGGCAACGTCATCGACGCCCACACCAAACGCGACGAATCCGATCCACACACCCAAGCCCTGAAGGGCAACAACCTTTGGCACTCCGACTCCTCATTCCGGCTCGTGCCGTCGTACGTATCAATCCTTCACGCCTATGAGACTCCCGCCGAAGGAGGTGAAACGGAGTTCGTGAGCCAACGCGCCGCCTACGAACGGTTGTCCCTCGCGCAACGAACCGAGATCGACGACCTCCACGTACTCCACGACTACGTCTTCAGCCGTACCAAAACCGCACCAGTCGACGACAAACACGCCGCGTCCCTGCCTCCAATCGAACAAAAGCTCGTCCGAACCAACCCGCGCAACGGGCGGCGCAACTATTACGTCGGCTCCCACGCTCGTTCGATTCTTGGTTGGAGTGGCATCGACAGCCGGCAGTTAATCGACGAACTCAACGATTTTGCGACCCAACCTGAACACCGCTGGTCCCAGGTTTGGCAGCCCGGCGACACTGTTTTTTGGGACAACCGTTGCATCCTGCATCGGGGCATGGGGTACGACGCCAACCGCTTCCGCCGATACATGCGCCAAACGAGGGTTCGAGGTACTGGCCCCACGCTCGAGGAATGACCCTAGGTCTGGGTGAAATGAAATCAACCACATCGAGAGTGGGCCACTCTCCTTTAACGGCAAGGATTCTGTAGTACCTACCGTCTCAGACGCTGATTCGTTTTCGTGGTCGGTCCCACGAAAGTCCCATTTTTATCTAATTAGGCCCCTTACGTTGCTCAGCTCAGACGGGTAACCATCCTGATCCCGAGTGGTTACTCCACGACTCTCGCGTGTAAGAGACCAGTAGTGAGCAGATAGAATGGCGAATGGGGATAGCTATAAGTGGTACTTCCAGGCGATCTGGGTCAGTGCCTTCGGTTAGCTAACTATTAGGAAAGAGAAAGTGAAGTATGAAATATCCGCACCACGCAAGTGGTAGGGAGTTATCACATCGCAGTAGCTACAAGTGTAAATCATGTACAACTTCTATCCATTGGGATGGAACAGTTAAGGCGTATGTGTCTGATGCGCAATTAGATGAAACCTGCTCCCAGTCACCTGCAGGTCATAACTGCTAAATAACAAGAAAATAAGATAGGCATGTGAGGGACTTCCACATAATTGGTGGGGGTCCCTTTGTCTTTCACTGTTCGGGCAGATCAGGATGGTTCTATGGCGGTCACTCAACTCAAAATTAGAGTCGACTTCGTCATTGACGGCGGAGAACTTGAATGGCTTTTCTCGACTTCAGGTGGTCCCGGCGGGCAGCACGCGAATCGTTCGCAGACGCGGGCTGAAGTTCGTTGGAACATTGCGGCCTCACAGGCTGGCACCCATGAACAGCGCACACATCTGATCGACCGTTTCGGCGAACTCATAACTATTCGTGTCGACGAACATCGCTCCCAAAAACGCAACAAAGACGATGCCTTAGAACGACTCTCAACCAAAGTGCGCGAGGGTCTGCAAGTAAACCGTCCAAGGAAGGGCACCAGACCAAGTCGATCTGCGAAACGAAAACGAGCCGACGCCAAAACTCATCGAGGTCGACTCAAACAACAACGACAACGTCCGTCATTAGACGACTGACCTCGGCAGGTCAGGGATCCGGGCAGTTTGTTCTTTCTCGGGTGGTCGAACCCGCATAAGGAACAGTCCCCACAGGCCATAGAAGCGCACGCCGAAGCTAATACCCGGTTTAGAGCCCGCCAAGATCTCGGCGCGAACATCACATGAGCTAATCGATCGGTGTTTGTCCACCAATTCCAAAGGTTCGAAGACTGCGACGTGTGCAAAGCACTTCGGCCAAGCTGATCGGGCATGAGTCCACCCCGCCGCTGCCCGGGTCGGCGCCTGACCAGATCAAGGTAAGGACCGGCTGGTGGCTTCAAGTGCCAGACTGGCTGTAGATAGAGAACAAATAACGAGGGGGAAACGTGGGAACGCAATCGGAAAAATACAAAGCGGGGGCGACGAAATTCGAAGAGGTCTATCCGCGTCGGGCTTCTGAAGATCCCGAAGAATTTGAGCGAATGGCCATGGAAAATCTTTTTTCTGAGTATTGGTCGCGTGAAGGTCTCAGCACTCGCGATCGCCGGTTGCTGATCCTCGGCATCGTCGCGGCCCAAGGTAACGACGCCATCCTCAAGCTGCAGTTCAGTGCTGGAATGGCGAAAGGCGATCTGCAAGAAAGCGATCTGACCGAGATACCAATCTTCCTCAGCCAGTACGCTGGATTCCCGCTGAGCGTTGTCGCTAACACCGCCGCTCAGAAGGTCCGAAATGATTTGTCTTCCTGACGGCGTCGTTTCTTATCGGTCGCGGAGTTGATATTGATGGAACGAGATTGGAAGTGCTGCTGGGTCGCTTGTACTCAGATGAAGCCTTCGTGCTTCGGAGGTTTCACGGAAACTGAGCGGCGAACCGTTTTCGCAAAAGACAGAGGAAAAGACCTCCCCGAAGGGAAATCGTTTCGTTAGGCGGATCTTGCTAACGCCTAGGCCTCGACTAGGTCACTGACCTGCGATGCCAACATCATCTTTGATTGCTTGAGCTCAATAGCGTCGGTCATCGTGAAAGATCCGGCGGTCCCATTGAGGGATTTCATTGCTTCGCTTGGATCGAGATCCTCAATCTCATAAATAGCGACGTATTCGTGCTCGGTAACAGATGGCAGCATCTCGCTGGCCTTAAACCGCTGAGCACGGACAAAGCCGTCAGCGGTGAGAACTTCCCCAAGGTGCACGTCGTTGTACCAGGCGTTGTACTCATCCTCCATGCCCTCGACTGGACTGGTGAACACCAGAAGTACGTGTTTAGTCATCTCGTCTCTCCTTGTATGTCCCCGACGCTACAGCGCGTCCCGCAGACGTGCCGGAGTGGGTCACGCTGTTGCTTCAAAAGTGATCCGGTTCGCATCCTGTTGCGCTGCAGCGACTTCGAGAGTTCCGGTAACTCGGACTTCGCCGAACCCGGCTTCGATGAGCATGTTCTCCACCTCCGTAGCGGAATAGCTACAAATTACGATCGAATACGCGTCGTTTGCGACCTCGACACCACTATCGAACTGGCGGACAGAAATTTCGCGCACGATGCTCCGTGCCGCCGCATCGACCCCCACCAGACGGGTCCGTAACTCCAACTCGCGTCCGTCGCTCATACGTCGACGATCGCCCATTTCGGGCCATGAACCAGGCAACTTGAGATTCTCGGGAATCTGCCACGTCGTGTCCGAGTCCACGTCGTGCTTCCCTAAATGGTGATCCATAACGAGTGTTCCGCCTGATTCCAACTGCGAGTGAATGCGTCGCAAACCTTCAAGATCAGTGGAGCGGTCGCCACCGAGGCCAAATACGCCGCAAAGGACAACTGTGCGATACCGGCGCGGCAGGTCCAGTTCGTGCATTGCCTGCGTATAAAGGTTGACTGATAGCGCGTCGGCTTCTGCTTTAGCCGCACACCACGCGATCATGTCCGGGGAAACGTCGCTGCCATCAACATCTAAGCCCGACCGTAAGAATGGGAGAAGTAGGCGACCAGTTCCACAACCCGCGTCCAAGGCAGGTTCGCCGCATCGTTCGATGACGTTTTGAAAAAATGCTACGTCACTTCCGCCTTCGTTAAATTCTGCCCACCAGCGAGCGACCAGGCCGTAGTGCCAAGTTTGGGTCTCATTGCTCATTGTTCCATCGTAAGGCGGCCCTAGTAGATCCTCTGAATAGAAACGAAGCCGCATCGATGAACGAGATTCGCAGACACCGGCTGATGTTTCGAACTGATTGTGGCCAGAGTGCTACTAGTGGGTGCGCCGGCAGGACGTCACATGACTTGCCGCAGGATTAGCCCTAATAGATCTTTCCTACTAAGTCAGCTTCAACGATTGCTTTGCGAAGGTCCGACCACCCGTCGTCGGTTGCGCGAACCCACTTTGTCAAATGCTCCATCTTCATCATTTCTGCGATGTGCGGGTCATCTGGATTCATGGAGAGTAGGAGTTCAACGAACTGGTCGGACCGACTTTCACTCAGCGCAGGGCTGGATGTGAACGCGCAATGCGCGTAACTACGCGTTCGCCAGATGATTCGGACATCGTCTTCCTCGAGGCCATGCCTGCGCATCAGAGGCTCCAACCAGGGTTCGAAAATAATTCCAGCGTCAGCCGACTGATTTACAACCGCCTCAAAGATGGTCCGATCATCCACCCATCGTTGCAGGTCGGAGTATTGAGTGGAGTCCAGTTCTATTAGCGAGCAGTCAGTTCTAACGTCGAGGCCTTCTTCAGCTAGTTGAGTTACAGGTAAAAGCCACAGTTCGCTGGATGTCTCCACGCCCGTTGCTAAACGCAGGCCTCGGAGATCATCGATCGTTTCTATACCGCTATCGCCACG
>DCYM01000143.1:5855-16859 GCA_002331465.1 Candidatus Neomicrothrix sp. UBA2110
ACAATCAGCAAACTTTGGACGTTCTCGTCCGTGTCACGCATCGCCAATGTGCGGCAATCCGAGTTCTGTTCAAGTAGTTGCGCATGAGCCATGGGCGCGTTCCAGGCGATGTCGATGTGTCCAGCAAGAAGTGCTGATGACATTGCGTCGTAGGTTGAGAAAAGGGCGTACTCGACAGGAAATCCGGCCTCTACGAAGTACTTGCGGATGGCGTTCCAAATCAAGACCGCACGTTTGGGGTCTGCTGCGGTAGCTCCTAAAACCAGGGGTCCTTCAGAATTCGACATAGTTGAGTCTTTCAAGTGGCTGCTGGTGCTAGTTCAGCACAGTTGCGCTCGCGGTCTCGTCAACAGCGTCGAGGTCTGACCTTGCGCAGCGACCTCGACCTCACGGTTTCAAACCCTTAACCGATTAGAGCAACCAGCGATGTGGCTCTGGTTTCTATCCGACGTCAACTAACTAGCGTTGAGGTTCATAGGTGGCCTTACCAATCAACTCCAGCACCTCGGACTCGGATTCGGTGCGAACTAGTCGATCTACCCAGTCGTGGAATCGTTGTCCGCCGGCTTCGTTCCGACCGAACATGACGAAATCCTTGGCTCCGCTTTTGAGGCCGCGTTGAAGAAGAAATCCATTCGCATAATCCTCATCGCGGACAACCCGAAGCAAAAACCGTTGTTGAGCTTCGATGAAAGGCAAGATCTCTTCGGTCGGTTCGAACGTGGTTAAAAAGGTTTGAGTTGTCGTTGACGTATCAGGAGTTTCACCCGGAAAGAGTTGCGACACCATGTACATCCGCCCTCCACCTGCACCGTCCGGCCCATTCACGTGAAACGAAGCGATGGCAACATGCGGAAAAATGGTCCAGATGCCCGACGTAAGTGCCCCGATTGACCATTGCGATTCGGGGCTTTGGTCGAGTCCGAGCATTGAAGAATCAGGGGCGCTCACCCGTTGATGAGGGCCCCAAGCGTCGTAGATGGCTTTGTTGCACAGGTCGGTCCCAAAACTCTCGCGATGCAGAATCGGAAGGTGATAGAAGTCGAGGTAACCGTCGTAGGCAATTTTCCAATTAGGTCCGTCAACAACCTGTTGACCTGCGAAGTAACAACCGGCTAGTCCTAGATGTTCGAGCATTTCGCCGTAACCGCACAAATAAGGCTCAAGGTCATGGGTGCCTTCGTGATCTAAACCCACGAACACGAGGCCGGCGTATTCCAGGACCGGTAATTCGGTTAGGCCGTGGCAACTCATTTCAAGTTGCCCAAATTCGTCGTGGTCGAGAATTCCGACTAGCTGACCGAAGTTGTCGTAGCTCCAAGCGTGGTAGGGGCAAGTGAAACGTCTACTTGTTCCCCTTCCGTCAGGAACAACTTGTGATCCGCGATGGCTGCAAGTATTGACAAAGGCTCGGAGTTCGTCATCAGCGGCGCGAGTAACTAAGACAGGAATACCGATGACTTCTGTCGAGCGATATGAGTAGCGCTCGACGAACTCACAACTAAACCCCAAGACGAGCGGAAATCGATGAAACAGGGAGTGGACTTCGGTCAACCATCGATCGTGGTCCAGGTAGTTCCCAGCGGGCACCTTTCCGATAGTTTCAGCGAGGGGCACAGTCTCTGTTTTGGCGTGTGCGATAGTGCGCCGCGCCGCTTCCAACAATCTGTCTCTACTCATTGTGGCCCACGCCTAGGGAACTCATGGATTCGTATGCAGTCGTAAGCCAACGTTCAGGTCCTGCCAGAAGTCGTCGAAGACGGAGCGGCTCTTTGGTGGTCAACGTGCGTCCGGGCTAGTGAAGAAGTCGGCGCGAGGAGTAAAGCTCTCGTCATAGACAGGTTCGGTCAGATCGCATCGGAACTTGGCTGTGTCAGCTGCAACAAGTCCTAGCTCCTGGATCAGTTCGAGCATGCCGTGGTAATTGGCATGACGGAAGTGGGCCTCAAGAGACTGCTCGTCCACCCAAAGCTCATACACCTGAATCCGGTTGTCTACGCACGGGTCGGCCCCGAAGTAATAGACCTCACATCCGGGTTCATTGAGACGAGTTGATTCTTGGAGCGTTCGACTCCGCTGGACTGCGAGTTCGCGTGTCTCGTTGTCTTTGAAATCGATGGTTCCAGCGATGATGATCACAGAGCAACCTTGACACAACTCCGAGCCTATTGAAGACAGTTTTCCCAAAGCGCTCTAACCTCGGTGCATGTCTGAGGATTACGAAGATCTGCATCAATGCGCGCTTAGTGAAGACTTGGAGAGCGAACTGGTTCAAAGCCAGAGGGAATGCGTATTCATGTGGACCAACATGTCAGGCGAGGCGTTTGGGGTGGTCATGTCCTATCTGCCTAAGGATGGAAACCTTTGGCTCACTGCGGCGGAACATCGTGCACGAATTTCAGCGATCCGAAGATTTCCTCGAGGTTCGGTCTGCATTTCGAGCGCGGGAACGCGAATGGGACCCAATAAGACCGTCTCTTACAAAGGAACCTGCACCGTATTGAGTGATCGGGCAACCAAAGACTGGTTTTATCCGGAGTTTTCTCGCTACCTGATGGGCGATGGTCCCAGAGCGCAAGCATTTCAAAAATACCTCGATTCCCAGGGACGAGTAATCATCAGGTTCGAACCTGACTATTCGTTGAGTTTCGACGGTGATCTCTTATGGGATCGATCACCAGAGGTGCTCGACCTCTGATAAATGCTCTGTGTCCACCGTTACCCCAAGAGAGGGCTTCGGCTGATCCTATAAGAGCTTTGTGTGTGAGACGGTTAGTGTCCGGGGTATGTCTCAGACCATGACCTCGCCTGCTGGATTCGAGTTCGTGCGGACTCCCGATGAACGGTTTGCGTCGCTGACCGACTGGCCGTTCGAACCCCGCTACGTGACTATCAGCGAAGGGCTCCGCGTGCATTACGTGGACGAGGGAACTGGGCCGACTGTTCTGTTGCTTCACGGCGAGCCGACCTGGGCTTATCTGTACCGGAAAATGATTCCCGAGCTTGTCCGTTCGGGTTGCCGGGTGATTGTTCCTGATTTAGTGGGATTCGGCCGTTCAGATAAGCCGACTTTGCGTGATGACTACACCTACGGGCGTCACCTTCGCTGGTTGACCGAAACCATTGACGCCATTGAAAGCGCATCACCGCTGGGCACCGTCACCATGTTTTGCCAGGACTGGGGTGGGTTAATTGGCCTGAGCCACATTGCCCGACACCCAGAAACCTATAGGGGCGTTGTCGCGTCGAACACTGGTGTGCCACTTGGGCGCGACGTCCGCATGAACGATGACGATGTGTTTGCCGTTTGGCGCCAATTCTCGCAAGACGTCACGCCATTTCTAGCGTCCGTCTGTGTTGGCGGGGACTCGTCTCCTCTTAACGCGATCGGGTTCGAACTTTCAGATGAAGAGCAAAAAGCCTACGACGCTCCATTTCCCGACGAGTCCTACGCTGCGGGGGCTCGCCAGTTCCCTCTCCTCGTACCAACTTCGAGCGTCCACCCGAGCGCTCCAATTTGTTGGACGACATGGTCATTGTTGAGTCGATGTGACGTACCACTTACCACCGCCTTTGGCTCGGAGGACAAAGCCACCGGAGCTTTGCAAGGGCTGATGTCGTCGCGCGTTCCCGGAGCCGCTAATCAACCCCACGTGGTCATCGAAAACGCCGGCCATTTCATTCAAGAGCATGAGCCCGAACAATGTGTTGACGCGATTCTGTCTCTACTGAAACGAACGAGTTAGCTGCTCCTGTACCAACGGTTGAAAGAGCGACAAGACGCGTCAGATAGTGTCAAGCTCCGATTGGTGAGTCATGGGGGGGTATCCAATGAATGAACTTCAAGAGATTTTTGTTGCTCAAAATATGGGGCCGACTGCGCCGATCGAGGCCACCTGGCAGGTCGCTGTATCGGCGTCAGATGTATGGGCGGCGATAAGCGAACGCGGCAATCTCACTAACGTGCACCCCTTCTGCGCGACAAACGAAGTTGAACGATGGCCAGGTCCGGGAGGATGCGATCACGTCCGCTACTACAGCGGTGTGCACTATCAACGTGACGTACTCGATTGGCGCGAGGGGAGTGGGTACGACCTCATTGTCGGTCCACCACCCCACCCCACAGCGCTGGCCACCTGGTGGATTGATCCCAGCTCAGCCACATCCTGCAAGTTTGGTATCAAAGTCACCTCCTATGTCCGCTCCGATGTCGATCCAATTGCACGCGAAAACTATGAGAAGAAAGTGATTCGCACGGCTATCCCTCCCTACCTTCGCGGGGTTGTCCAAGGGGTGGCTTACTACGCCGAAACTGGTGATCCAGTGAAACGCAACCAGTTCGGTGCCCACGACATCTACTCGCCTGAAGTCCCGGCGCGCTGATGACCGTTGAGCAGCACCCCAACGGCGTTCGCACTCGACCGGCAGAAGTGAGCGATCAGCCACGGGTTTTTGATCTGATCGAACAACTCACCGGCGAAACGCTCACTTCGAGTTGGCAAACGGTCTTCGAGTCGCATCTTCGACGCGAACGCGGTGCCGTCGTCGTCGCCGAGAACGACGACGGAATTCTGGGCATTGCCACTGTGTCGTACAACATGACGATTCGATATGGCGGTGAATACTGCGAACTCGAAGAGTTGATTGTTGATGATTCAGCAAGAGGTTTAAACCTGGGACGAATCCTGGTGCAACGAACCATTGACGACGCCCGGCTACGCGGTTGCGCCGAGATCGGTCTCTATCTAGTGCCGTCGACCGAAGGGAACCGCGGTTTCTACGAAAAGCTCGGGTTCGAGGTGCTCGGTACCGAGATGCGTCAAACTTTGGACAACAACTAAGGCAACAGCTTGATGGTTATGTAAGCGTCACAACGGCGGCTCGGTTGCGACGACTCCAAGGTTCTCCAACTCCGTCAATTCAGACTCAGATAAGCCTGCAAGATCGACAAGGATCGATTTGTTGTTTTGTCCCAGCAGTGCAGCGGATTGGCTTTGAGTCAACAGCGACTTGCCGACAGTTGTTACTCGGGCTCCGTTGTCCGCGAAAAGTTTTGCGCAATAAGCTCCAGCAATTGACCCAGCCAGCTCAAATACCTTCAGTTCCGCGAAGGGTTTCGCCGCACTAACCATCGCTCATAGCCTAGGTTCGGTTGTTGTTCTCTGGAAATCGCGGCGTGTTGACCCTGCAGATTGGGGTGCATCATCTTGGTATATGAACAAGCAAGGCGCTGGTTTGTCGCGAATTGGGACCCTTCCATGTCGGTGGCTGCTTGGTGGCGGCTGCTTGCCGAATCGGGATGGGGGTACCCGCATTGGCCGGTTAGCCGATTCGGTAAAGGCTTGACACATCAAGATCACATGGAAGTTGAACGTGCACGAACCAACGTTGGAGCTTTCGGAGTTCCCAATGACGTAGGGGTGACGCTGGTGGCCCCAATATTGATGCAGTACGGCAACGAACTACTTCTCGATCGTTATCTTGACACCATCGCAACTGGCCAAGAAATGTGGTGCCAACTATTTAGTGAACCCGACGCTGGCTCGGATCTAGCCGGGTTGATGACGGTGGCTGACAGAGATGGAGATCGTTGGATCATCAACGGTTCGAAAGTCTGGACAACAGGAGGTCATGCTTCTAGACGAGCAGTTCTCATGGCGCGAACTGACCCCAAGGCTGACCGCCATGCAGGGATTTCGTTTTTCATTATCGATATGAAGCAACCAGGGGTGTCGGTATCGCCACTCAAAGACATGACGGGGGACGAAGAGTTCAACCAAGTGTCGTTAACCAATGCCGAAGCAAATAGCGATGACATAATCGGCGGCCTGGGTGAGGGTTGGAGGATCGCGATGACGATGCTGCAACATGAAAGAGACGCCGACGCTGTTGGTCACGACGGCGGCGGAGATGTGATCAACCAGGTTGATCTTGACGCCCCTGTAGGCAAGGTGCAACGGGACCAGGAAAAGGGTGGCGCCCCGTCGGGGTTTTTCTATGCGACAGGTTCCGTAAAAGACGACGTCACTTTTAGTCTTATTGAACGAATCGCGTCCAGCCAAAACCCCGTCCTGAGGGACTCCATCACCAGAGCAAAGATTCAGCGGACAATCTTGGACCTCAGCGCACGACGCGAACTGCATCCTTCAGTGGGCAAGCTACTCAATTCAGCGTTATGTCGAGAACTTCGTGACCTGGGTTTCGTTGCTGGGCCAGCATCGCAGTTCGCAGATGGCGACGCGATTGATGGGGGACGTTTTCTTAAGTCAGCGCTTTTCGCGTCCGGGATGTCGATAGCCGGCGGCACTGACGAAATACAACGCAACATCATCGGCGAACGGGTACTGAATTTGCCTCGAGAACCCGCCGTAGAACCAAAGACTGACAGTAGGGAGGGATAGACATGCCTTCCCTGAACCGGAGCAAACTAGGTAGCCATGACTTATTCACATAGCGAACTTTCAGACAGACAAGAGATCACCGATTTACTGTCGGCGTATTGCCGCGCGGTGGATGACAATCGCCCGGACGGAGTCGTCGATCTTTTCACTGAGGATTGCCATCTCGATTACGGCGGAAAACTTCCGATTGTGGAAGGCCACGCAGCAGCCACGAAGTTTTTCACTATTGGAACTGATCGGCTATACGCAAGGTCAGCGCATTTCGTTTCGAATGTTGAAGTGTCCTTCCCGAGGAACAATGAAGCCCTCGCCCTCTCCTATGTGAACGCCTGGCATGAGTTTCACGAGCACCAACCAGATGCTTGGATTTTTGGACGTTATAACGACGAGCTTTCGCGCGTGGATGACCGTTGGTTGATTCGTAAGAGAACGTTTAGGACGATGGGTGATTCCAACTGGGTGGGGGAAATGTCTTATATCGAACGGATGGGACCCCATCGGTAATCGCTGTAAGAGGCGTTAGTTCTGCGAAACAGGTCAATGGATCGGCTGCACTAAGAGCGAACCAGCAGTGAATGTTCAGGCACGAAATTTAGGGTTGACGGCGGGGCACTTGGTCGACGGTAATTTCAAGTCCACGGGCCCCAAACTGCTCTACTTTGCGCGAGGAGAAACGCCAGGCATCGTCCTCGAATGCCAATACGTCGACGTATCGACCCCAAAATTCGAAATCGCTGCCGTCGAGCTTCCGATGCCAGGCGTGCACGTACGATGTCGCCTTGGCATGGTTTGATGCTGTTCGTTCTATTCGAATATTGCTGACGTGGTGAGCCGTCGCGGTGAACAACCGCAGCAACTTCGGTAATAGTGCCTGGATAGCTGGACGGCCTGTGACGGCTTGACCTTCGTCGAAAACGGCGTCCTGGCAGAACAACTCCGCCCACAGCTCAATCTCACCACCATCTACGTACTCCGCGTAGTTGTGGATGGTGTCGGTGATAGCGGTGTGTACTTCCGCGTCACTCATTTTTTCAGAGTTGGACATAGCGCGAGGATATTCCGTCCGGAGGGCCGGGCCATGTCGTAGTTGCTTCGAGGATCAGGAGGCCTTGGAGTGGTCCGGTGCTGTTTTGTCAGAGTTTTTGAAGAAATCCTGGCGGTCCATGTTTTTGTCCTCGTCAAGGGTTGGTAGATGCTAGGCGTAGGGCAGAGCGGAACGTCCCTTGATTCCTTTGCGGGTGCCTTCGAGGAAGGCCGTCCTAGCGGCGGAACCGCTTCCCTCCATATTTAATTGAAAAATAAATCCTTGTTCGAAACGCATGGAGCTTTCAACGTCGAACGCTTCGATGGCGTCCATCGATGCTTTGAGGTGTCGAACAAGGTTGGGTGGTTTACTCGCAATGATTCGAGCTATTTCTTGTGCTCTGTCGTCAAGATCTGAAAGTGGCAACACTTCGGTGAGCGCCCCTCGGGCCCATAACTCTCGGGCAGTTATCGGCTCAGCGGTGAACATGAGGTGGCGTAAGACCTGGGATGGCAGCATACGAAAGCCTTGAGCTGCACCTCCGACAGTTCCGTTATCGACTTCGGTCCATTGGAAGAGAGCGGCTTCATTCGATAGAGCTATATCTGCGCTGCCCACGAGCTCTATCCCGACTCCCAAACAGTAATCGTGCACGACAACGATGACGGGCACGAGGCAGCGAGATATGGCTGTACATGCTCGTGCCGACTCTAGACATTGACCCAAGATGCCCTCGTGGCCGTCAAGCCGATCCATTTCCTTTAAGTCTCCTCCTGCGCTGAAACCCTTTCCGCTAGCAGAAATCACTATGACCCTGTCTTCTTGGGTCACGCTTTCGATGGTGTCCGCTAGAGAACGGAGGTCTTCGATGGATGTCGCGTTAGCCGGTGGGTTAGACAACACCAGCCGCACCACTCCTGGGGAGTCAGAGGGACGTTGAACTTCTAGGGTCACCGCGCTTGAGCGTAGTTGTTGGCCAACGCTCATTCCTTCGTAGTTCTGCTTCGTCGACTCAGTTCAATCTTTTGGCTCCCGTCCTCGCTGCTGGTTTAGAGATCACGTAGTGGTCAGACCACGGTGTCTAACGCCAAAAATTCAGGTGATCGCCTCCCGACGTTGCCCTGTGTCGCTGGTCGTCACTCCGTGGCTTCACTCTTGAGTCAGCTACCCGGATATCGGTGCGCTGTTACCTGCAGCGGCGAACCTTTTAACTAGCCCCAACCGCAGGGTTCTAGAACGTGTTGGTGACCTCGGCAAATTGGTGGGCCGCGTGCGGGTAGCCGACTACGGCCTTAATTACGCGACCTGAGTGCCCGGATGTTGCGATGCCTAAATGCGCGGCAGCTATATGTCGAGGGTCTGCCATTCCTTCGGGAACAGAGCCATCGAACACTCTGGTCATCGGGGTTGCGACGCCCCCAGGGCACACAGCGTTAATGGTGATGCTCTTTCGCCTTAGGGAAGTTGTTGCTGCGCGAACTAAGCCAACAGCGGCCCATTTCGTCATACTGTAAACAGGGTCCGGTGACCACGGAATGAGCCCAGCGAGGCTCGCCGTCACGGTAATAGCCCCGCCGCCTAAGCGGTCGAATACTGGCACGAGAGCATGTAGTCCAAAGGCGACACCATCGACATTCACGCCTCGGGCCCGCATGTACAGATCAAGATCCCATTCGCCGGGATCGTCCGGCGTTCTCGCGAAATCGGCTGGATCCCTAAATTCGACGCCCGCGTTAAGAATTGCGATATCGAGTTGATCTAACCCATCGGCGGCCGAAGCCCAATCCTCGGGTGAGGTGACATCTAGAGGAATGAATCGCCCGCCTGTTTCCTCGGCGATTTCTCGTCCGTTGCTTCCATCAAGGTCACATACCAGGACTTGGGCACCATCCGCCGATGCTAAACGTGCAGTCGCAGCGCCAATGCCCGAAGCGCCGCCTGTGATTAAGACAACTTTCCCTGCAAGACCCCAGGTCTCGACGTCCGGTAGCTCAAGCAGTAGCGGGTCAGTAGAACGAGTCATCGCACGATCCTAAGCTCAATTTCTTTTCCCAGCCGTCGATTAGCTGTAGTGCCTGACTGATCGCATCTGGTTTCCGCTGATGGTTTTGTGTTCTAAAACAAGTTGGGTGACTTCATCGACCCACCTCGAATTTGCTGTGAGTTTGGCCTTCACCTCGTCGTCCCACCTTTCCCGCGCACGCAGCAATACGCGGGTGAGATCTTCGATTTCCATGCCGAGGTCAACGTCGTAATAGATCTCGCTAGTCAGCTGTTCGTCAAAATGCGGGCCTTGTATTCCGAACACGTTGCGGATAATGACGCTGATCATGTTCAAGTCAGTAGTGGCCCAGGCCACGTTGTAGCTACCGGTGACCATTTCTTCGGCGAGAGAACCCGCCAAATAGGACTTGATCCTGTGTGTGACCCAGTTTTCTATCTCATCAAATTGACTATCGGTGGGGACATATCTTTGAAATTGCAGCTGTTGAAACACGGTTTCCGGCATGGCAGGCCATCGACAGACTCCGAGATGTTGGTCGGTCCAACGGATCGTTAGGCCGAGACATTCGAAGCCCATAAGTTCACCGACCACACCATGGCCAGCTACATGAGCGGCGGCTCCTCGATCTTGGTCCATGTTGTGATGGTAGGGGCCTCTGGTGTGGACGAGATGCTTCTAACAGCATGCCTTGGCTCACATCGTGTTCAGGCTGTGACCTTGTACTTCTTACACCAATTCGGCCGAGTGCTCGGTCGAAATGGGCAAGTGCTGCACACATTGATAATTTGAGCCAACGGTACCTGCGCCTACTAAACGTTTGCTAAGTTGGTTTTATGTTGGAAGTACCACCCGCATCAATCTCCCCGCGAAGTCCGCGAGGAGTTAGTCAACGAAAATCAGTGGCAAGAGATGGATGGTTGACGCGGCTAGCGCGCCGTTTGGTTTTCCGGATGGAAGTTGGGACGCCCCAGCGACCGGCAACCCTTTATCTGTCGTCATTCGACATGATTCCCACCGGAAGCTGGGTCATTGTGACTGAAGAAGATCAAAGCTCCGACTAGCTGCTAAGAATCGGGCTGACCCCAAGTAGAAGGCGCCAAGAAATACGGCTGCGCGAGTGGACGCCTGACTTCTAAGGTCCTGACTCCGCAGAGGCCGTCGCCCAGACCTCCGTGGGTCGCGAATTTGAACTAAACGACTGAGCCTTGGGCTCCTATCGCAGACCTATACGTTGCCGGATTTTCGCTTTGCGGTCCGCCATTTTGGCGCGGATGTCGTCTGCTTCGGCTTGGGTGATCTCGCCGGATTCGACTCTGCTGGCTAAGCGCTCTTGCATCTCAGCTTTACGAGCTTCGATGTCAGCTCTTGCTGGCTTGGACCGCGAAGAACTCTCCGTTACATCGCCATGACTGTCGCTACTCCATGGCGCGGCGGCGATGGCCGCAGAACCGCCTGCGATGACAGCTCCAGCGAGAACGATTGGAGCTACCCGTTTCATTGTCGAAGATCGCATCATATTTGAACTCCTAGGTGTGGTTTTCCGTCAACTGAAACCTTCTCGAACGAACCTGAAC
>DCYM01000017.1 GCA_002331465.1 Candidatus Neomicrothrix sp. UBA2110
CCGATCAGGAATGTTGGTAGGTCCTGGGTTTTGGATGAAGGTTCGGCCGCTCACCATTTCGAAGGTATCCCCATTCAACGCCCGACGGGTGGCGCGCTTCCACCAACTACGTAGAGTTTTTGTGGCATCTCCGCCAAATTTGGAGCTCCGCGATGTATTGGATGCGGTTTAAACTTCTTTATCGTCCTTGGAAGTCTGGTTCGCGTTTATCGACAAAGGCCTTAGCGGCTTCTTTGTGGTCGCGAGTTTGTCCGCAATGAATGTGGTGTGCGGCTTCCATGTCTAAACATTCTCCCATTTCGCCGTGCACTGCTCTGTTCAGGTTCTCCTTCATATAGCGGTACGCGACGGTGGGTCCCTGCGCTAGACGTCGACCGATTGCCATCACTTCGTCTTGCAGCGAATCTTCAGAAAAGACGCCGTTGACGAGACCAAGTCGTTCTGCTTCTTCCATACCAACTTTCTCCGACAACAAATACAATTCGCGAGCTTTTGCTGAACCGATCAGTCGGCTCATGAAATAGGTGCCTCCGTAGTCTCCGCTAAAGCCCACGCGAGCGAACGCTGTGGTGAGGATGGCGTTGGGCGACGCATACCTAAGGTCGCATGACAACGCTATTGACAGGCCCGCTCCGGCAGCCGGACCGGGTAGTGCCGCGATTGTCGGCTTTGGTAACTCATAGAGCTTGCCGGCCGTATCTCGTTGGTTGCGGCGTTGCAAATGAACGCGAGCGTCGTACTGCACGGCGCTACCTCCGCCCTCACCGCCCGCTTCTGCCATTCCTTTGACGTCTCCGCCGGCGCAGAAGGCTCCGCCTGCACCAGTAAGGACAACCGCTCCTACATCAGTTGCTACCTCGGCATCACCGAGCGAAGCGACAAGTCCTTGCAACATGCCATCGGACATGGCATTGCGTCGTTCAGGACGATTGAGAGTGATTCTCATTACTCCATCAATCACTTCGGTATTGATGTCATCGGTTCCGGTATCGAAAATACGATCAGACATATCGTCTCCAGCTAGTCACATAGACGTCGTTCAACGGAAGAAGTATCGCGAACATTGAGGAGGCGCGCCGAACGGTTACACATTTCGCGTCTGGAGCGTCGTCAGCCGCCAGCACCTTCAGTGAAGCCCAATTCGACTCGGACGTTACGAATCGAACCGTCGTTACTTACGACAACGACTTTGACGACCCGCCCAATTTCGCTTTCTTTCACTGCGTCAACGAGATCGTCGACTGTCTCGATTTCTACGCCATCAAACTTCGTGACGACTTCACCAACCCTTAATCCTGCGGCGTTCGCTGCTCCATCCTCGACGAGAGCAACGATGACCACGCCTGTCTCAACACCTTCATAGATGTCGTACTGACGTCGAGAGGTCTCGTCGAGCATTTCAACGCCCATGATGTTGACGCCTAATAGAGGGCGCTTGGGTACTTCGCCCGTCTGCAGGGTCTCAATGACTGGTCGCGCATGGTCAATCGATATAGCAAATCCGATACCTTCCGCGTTACCGGCAATGGCGGTGTTGACTCCAATGACCTCACCGTTCGCGTTGACTAGCGGACCGCCCGAGTTACCTGGGTTAATCGCTGCGTCAGTCTGAATGAGGCGTGTCAGCCTATTTCCTGCAAGCTGAAGTTGCCGGTCAAGCGCTGAGACGATGCCGGTGGTCACAGTCGGGGTGTCTCCCAACCCGAGCGCGTTGCCAATAGCAAGAACTTCATCTCCTACTTCTACTTCAGCGGAATTGCCCAGTCTCGCTGACGGGAGATTCTCGCCCTCGATCTTTAGAACCGCTAAATCCCTACTCGGATCTTTTTGGACAAGTTCAGCGGATCTCACAGTCCCATCGGACAACATCACTTTGATTGTGACAGCGTTTTCGACCACGTGGGCGTTGGTCACGACTTGCCCATCGGGACTAATGATGAAACCGGTTCCCTGTCCTCCTCCCCCAAAGACTGAATCCTCAGTTTCAATTTCGATTTGTACGACCGACGGAGCGACTGCGGCCAGGACAGCTTTTACGTCGAGACGCCCAGCGTCAGTCATTTGTACGCGAGGGGTGAACACCTCGTCGTAGTCGGTAACAACTTCGTCGTCCAACGCGACAGTGGTGGCGGTAGCGAGTTCATCAATGGCGGCGCCTACTGCTAACGCGACTTCTTGGGTGCCATCAATTTTTTCGGTGACATAAATACGTTGGGCGTCACCAAGGCTCACCACAATTAAACCGGCAACTAACGCGCCGACGACTGCGCCAACAACAGCGCCGCCAAGAAAGCGGCCAGTTTTTGAACTGGTTTCAACACTCACGTTGTTGAGGCTATCTGGGCTCTCATGCTCGTCACTGTCGCCTTCCGACTAGGTTGCCCCGATGACCGCCACGAATGTTTCTTCCGTCATTCCCGTAACCAACATGACGGCTGCTGTTGAGCGCTGGGAACAACTTTTAGGTCTCCCTCCGACGTTTGTGGATGGAGATCGATGGGCGCAGTTCGATGTAGGGGGGACGAGGGTCTCTTTGGCGGGCACTGATCGGACCACTAAAATCGCCGGGTTGATGGTCAAAACCGAACATTTAGAAACATTGCGCGAGTCGCTGAAGGAATCGGGATTAAGTGTGAGCGAACTCGTTGACGGGATTCATGAAACGCGCTTCAGCGTTGATGGGCTTGAAGTTCCGGTGACTATTTATTCCAGTCGCCAATCCATTTAATTCTCCGTTAAGACTCGACTACTTCTAGCGCTGTAGTTGCGAGCATTTCTACTTGTTCTTTAAAAACGTTGGTGTCAACGTCGTCCTGATCTCCCATTGCTCCCTTCAGGTAACGGTTCAAGACGCCTTCCACGATTGCAGCTAACCGCCAATAGGAAAAGGCTCGGTAGTAGGCGACACCGGATACATCCCGACCAGAAGCGTTTTGATACCACATCAGCAAATCGTCTCGGGAAGCAAACCCCCCGGCGAGGGTGGGGGCGCTAGAACCCGCGGGAGCCTCATCAGGGTCAACCCAGTTATTCAACAGATACCCGACGTCAGCTAGGGGGTCCCCTAGCGTGCATAACTCCCAGTCGAGAACTGCCAGAATTTCGCTGGAGTCGGTCAACATATTTCCGAGCCGATAGTCGCCATGCACGATCGTGGACCCAACCTGTAGCGGTTTTTTTCGTTCGAGGAGACCCTGGACGTGCTCCATGGTTGACAGCTCCCGCGTTTTGGATTGCTCCCACTGACGACTCCACCTTCGAAGTTGCCGCCCTAAATAATCTTCTCGCTTCGCTAAGTCACCCAATCCAATGTTGTCAGGTTCAACCGAATGCAGTTCGGCGAGGACTTCGGCTACTTGCTGGCTCAACATCATGCGATCCGGCAGGGGAAGGAGTTCTGCTTCGACATCACTATGTAAAACCGCACCAGCGACGTACTTCATAACGTAAAAAGGAGCTCCGTTGATTTCTACGTCTTCGCAGACTCCCAGAGTTGGAGGCACTGGTACATCAGTTGTGCCCACGGCGGTAATGATTCGGTGTTCTCGCGCCATGTCGTGGGCGGTCGCCAAGACATGCCCCAAAGGCGGCCGGCGCAGCACGAACACTTTTCCTACCTGGTCAACCACTTTGTAGGTGAGGTTTGAGTGGCCCCCAGCAATCAGCTCGAATTCGAAAGGAGGAGTCGAACTCGGCACGTGAACGGAAAACCAAGCAGCAACTTTGGTGTGATCAATTCCCTCGACAACGGCACCACTCATCGACTTCTCTCCTTTACGGATCGAAGAGATCGTACAGCTAGGGAGTTACCCGTAACGGTAGAAGCCGCGTCCACTCTTACGACCCAGCAAACCAGCGTCGCACATGCGATTCAAAAGCGGCGGCGGGGCATACAGCTGTTCCTTGAACTCTTCATATAGCGATTCCGCCACCGCCATGGTCGTGTCTAACCCGATTAGGTCACACAAGGCCAATGGTCCCATCGGGTGGTTGCACCCCAACACCATGCCAGCGTCGATGTCTTCGGCACTAGCGAAGCCGGACTCCATCATGCGAATCGCCGACAGTATGTAGGGAACGAGAAGAGCGTTAACAACAAAGCCCGCTCGGTCTTGGCTACTGACTACGCGCTTGCCCAGTTGGTCTGACGCGAATTCTTGACACATAGCCGCCGTTTTGTCGCCGGTAAGCAGGGAAGAAATGATCTCCACCAGACCCATCACTGGGACGGGGTTGAAAAAGTGGACTCCGATCACCTGCTGTGGTCGATTGGTAGCCATCGCAAGTTTCATGATCGGGATGGACGAGGTGTTGCTCGCCAGGATCGCTTCGGGGTCATCAACTACGTCGTTCAAACGCCGGAAAACATCGAGCTTTGCCTCTTCTTGCTCAATCACGGCTTCAACCACGAACTCCCTATCGGCGAGGCTCGGAAGCTTGGTGGAGAAAGAAATGTTTCCCATCACCTCTTCTCGATGCTCCTCAGTCATTTTTTGCGCCTGGACGGCACGGTTGAGACTTTTTTCAATGCGTTCCATACCGGCTTGCAGAGCGCCTTCGTTCGCTTCCACGACTTTCACATCGCAGCCACTTAACGCGGCTACTTCTGCGATGCCTGAACCCATGAGCCCGCAACCGACAACTCCAAATCGTTCAATGATCACGTGTTAGATGCTACAAGAGCGTCAATAAGTTGTCCCTAGAGGTCAACTAACGCGCGACTCTTCAATGGCGCCACGCACAGCTTCAACCACTTCGTTGGCAGTAGCGCCTGGAGTCAGTACCCGTGCAACACCCGCGTCGTACATGGTTTGGAAATCATCCTCCGGAACGATGCCTCCGAGAATCACAGGGATATCAGCACCGGCGTCTGAAAGAGCTCCTATAACCATTGGGAGTATCGCTTCGTGAGCTCCCGACAACATGGAGACTCCGATCGCGGAAACATCTTCATCGATAGCGGCAGCGACGACGGTCTCGGGGGTTTGAAACAATCCGGTGTAGATCACTTCGTAACCTGCGTCGCGCAAAATGCGCGCCACGATTTTGACACCTCGATCGTGGCCGTCGAGTCCTAACTTCGTCACCAGCACGCGTTCCGCCATCAACTTTGACCCTAGCCCTCCCGCTTGACGGGAGCGAATATAGGGCCTTGAGTCCAATATCTGAGGTATCAATCGGTTTCGTTCGGCAAAGATATAGCCCGATTGCTTTCTCAAACACGCTCCGTGCGCGTGGATCGGAAGTTCTCATCATAAAATTATTTGCGGGCAAACCATACTTACAAGGTCGCCCATAGAGTTGCCGATATGAACACCACCACGCTGGCTGCCCGAACGGTAGACGCAAGCAAAATTTATGGTTCAGGCGACACCGAAGTTCGTGCTCTCGACGGACTATCAATCGATCTCATAAGTGGAGAATTCACCGCAATTATGGGTCCGTCGGGTTCGGGGAAATCGACCCTAATGCACTGCCTTGCCGGGCTAGATGAACTCACTGCTGGTCAGGTGTTCATTGGAGACACTGATATCAGTCAATTGTCCGATCGTGAGCTCACTTTGCTTCGTCGGGACCGGATTGGTTTTGTCTTTCAAGCTTTCAACCTCATCCCAACACTGTCCGCTGAGGAGAACATCGTTTTACCCCAACAACTAGGGGCAACAGCACCCGATGCTTCCTGGCTTGAACGAGTCGTTGAAGCCGTAGCACTTGGCGACAGACTGAAACACCGACCTAATGAACTATCCGGCGGCCAACAGCAGCGGGTCGCCGTCGCCAGAGCTCTGGCGGGGCAGCCCGAAATTATCTTCGCCGATGAACCCACAGGCAACCTCGATAGCAAAACAGGTGACGAAATTCTCGAGTTCATGCAGAAGGCCGTGAGCGACCTGGGTCAAACAATTGTCCTAGTCACCCATGACCCTTCGGCCGCGGCTCACGCCGACCGCGTCGTATTTCTGGCCGATGGAAGCATCGTTCAAGAACTCGCAGCGCCGTCTGCCGATCTGATCCTCGACACCATGAAGCAATTAGGCGACTGATGTGTTCAAACTCACCCTGAACTCATTGTTGGCGAGAAAGATTCGACTCGCCTTAACCACGTTTGCAGTTGTACTAGGCGTCTCTTTCGTTTCGGGCTCATTTATTCTCGCCGATAGCCTCCGCTCTGTCTTTGACAAAATCGCCGTAGAGATCGCCGGTCCTGATTGGCTTCAAGTACGGGGCGTCGAAACAATCGAAGATGATGCTTTTAGTCGGCCCGTCGTGACCCAGACAGTTGTTGATCAAATCAGATCTACCAAAGGCGTCTACGGCGCCGAGGGGGTGATTACAGGATTCCCCAGAATTTCAGTTGGTGAAACCTTGGTTAAACCGACTGGTGGGGCGCCTACTCTCGCCTTTAATTTTGAGCAGGAAACTGCAGAATTAAGCGGGTTTCAAACGATCGAAGGAACGGCGCCCGGCGATGGCGAGGCCATGGTCGATGTAGACACGGCAGCAAGATATGGCATCTCGGTCGGAGACGTCATCACCATTCGCACATTGCAACCACCAGAGGATTTGCGGGTTAGTGGCATCACCAGGTGGGGTCTAGACAATGGAGGAGGTGGTGTTTTTGTACTGATCGACACCACAACCGCTCAACGACTCTTCAATTATCCCAACTCATTTCTAACAGTGACGGTCGCCGCTATGCCTGGAGTGGATGAAACCGCACTAGCGAACACGTTGACCCAGGAACTGCCAACTGGTTTCGAGGCGGTCACCAGTGATGTTGTGGCAAGTGAGTTCAGCGATCAATTCGACACATTTATCACCATCTTTCAGAACGCTCTCCTGGTTTTTGCCGCCATTGCCCTCGTCGTGAGTGCCTTCATCATCAACAACACCTTCGCGATCGTTCTGGGTCAACGGGTTCGAGAATTGGGTTTACTTCGCGCTATCGGCGCAACTGGGCGTCAAATACGTTCCTCAGTTCTGATTGAAGCTCTACTTATCGGGGTGATTGCTTCTGTGATCGGCGTATTCGCTGGTCTGGGGATCACGTGGATCATCAAGGCACTTATAGCTCAAGCTGGGGACGGATCAGGTTTGCCAGATGGACCGTTAGTCATCGCTGCGCGTACATGGATCGCGGCGGCAATAGTAGGTATCGGAATAACCCTGCTGGCAGCTATTTCACCGGCGCGGAAAGCTTCAAGGATTCCGCCCATCGCTGCCTTACGAGATGACCTGACTCTCTGGTCGGGCGGTGGTCGCCGCAGAACCATCGTCGGACTTCTTTTGGGAGTTGGTGGTGTTCTCGCAACCGCCTTCGGAACCACAAGCGACGGTGGCGCCTTACGACAACTCGGGCTCTTGTCGGCGGGAGCGCTGCTGCTATTTATATCTATTTCCCTTCTCAGCACCCTCATAGCCAGGCCCGCAGCCCGACTCTTGGGTTGGCCTCTGACTCGGTTCGCACGCGCATCCGGCAACTTGGCGAGAGAAAACGCGAGCAGAAACCCCCGCAGAACCGCGTCCACGGCCTCGGCCTTGATGGTCGGTCTAGCTCTAGTTGCAATGGTTTTGGTTGTCGGCACCAGTTTCAAAAAGACATTTTCTTCAATACTGGATTCCTCTTTGGGGGCAGATTTCTTCATTGATACAGAGCGAGACGGTTCGTGGGGCTTCAGCCCCCAGCTCGTTGAAGAAATCAAAGAGATTGATGGTGTGGCGATAGCTGTCGGTTTTCGCGGTGGAGTCGGCACCGCCCAAATGAGTGTTGCCGGTTCATCAAAAGACGTGATCGGTACTCAAGAAGAAGGTTTGGGCCACGTACTGGACATCTCGCTGATTGAAGGCAGCTATTCAGGCTTGTCCCACGACGGTGTCCTAGTACACAAGGATCCTGCCGAAGATCTGACCTTGGCTGTAGGCGATGTGGTGTCGGCAACATTCCCGGTTGCCGGTACGAAAGATTTGCGAGTTGTCGGAATTTTTGATGACGGTTCCATTCTCGGTAACTGGGTCATCGATATGAGCACCTACGAAAGCGGGTTCGACCCGTCACTGCAGTCAGACCTTTTCGCTGCTGTAGAACTTGAAGACGGAGTTGAGGTCCAAAACATCCGATCGCAACTTGATGCGATCGCCATCAATTACCCTGAAGCGATCCTCCAAGACCGAACGGAGTACCAAGAAACAATTGAAGGCCGGATCGACACCTTGCTACTCACAGTCAACGCACTGGTCGGTTTCGCTGTCGTCATTGCGGTGTTGGGCATCGTGAACACATTGATGCTGTCAGTGTTCGAAAGAACAAGAGAAATTGGACTCCTCAGAGCCGTCGGGATGACGCGACGTCAAACACGGCGAATGATCAGATGGGAAGCGGTAATCATCGCCGTATTCGGCGGGGTATTGGGAATACTTGTCGGAACTCTGCTCGGCTTTATCGCAGTTCAGGCCATGCCAGAGTCATTCATCACAGATTTCGGCATTCCAGTTGGAAACTTTGTCATCATTCTCGTCATGTGCGCTGCCGCGGGCGTCCTTGCCGCCATTCTGCCCGCTCGACGAGCAGCACGACTTAACGTCCTTGACGCGATCGCGCACCCGTAATGTCGTTAGATCCCTTGAACCCCACAAAAGACGTGAGCGCTTTCTTAGCCGAACGCCATCTCGCTTCGCTTACTTTGCTTCGCTCCGACGGCAGCCCTCACGTCTCAGCCGTGGGATTCACTTGGGATTTCGATGCTCAGTTGGTCCGAGTGATCACTTGGGAAAAGTCAATGAAAAGTCGGATTTTGGTGGAGTCACCTGGAACTCGGGCTGTTGTATGTCAGATTGACGGAGGCCGTTGGTTGAGCCTCGAAGGAACAGCGTTGGTATCTGCCGATCCTGATCGTTGCTTACAAGGAACGCAACGTTACGCCCAGCGGTATCGAGTGCCGCAAGAGCGGTCAGATCGTACCGTCATTGAAATTTCGGTGGACAAGATCCTCGGGTCCGCCTAGCCCCTCTTGACTAGAAATTTGCCGTGTGGATCTTCAACGACCCTGGCCGTATGGGTAGGGGTGGGCTTAGTCGACGAGTACTTGAGGCAGTGGACGCGCGTGCACTATCGCTAAACGCTTGGTGGAGCGAGTAAGGGCTACAAACAGCGCTCGCAGACCTTGCGGTTCTTCATCAAGAATTGTCGCCGGTTCGATGACCACAGTGCCGTCTAGCTCGAGGCCTTTTACGAGTTGCACTGGTACCAAAGCTATTTTGGGGTGGAGGGGACCACTTACGTTTCGGCTCGCTGTCGTCGCCCGACCGTAATCAACGCCTTTTGCCCGAAGAGATTCGTCGACCATTTCGATGAGACTTGCGGGTGCAATAACGGCGATCGAACCACCTTCAAGCGCCTCTGACTCTTCTAAAACCATTGATACGGCCTTCTCTACAAGTGATTGAACGGAAGCTATTGGTTGGCCTGCTACTTCAACCACGCGCGGTGGGCTACCGACCGAGCGCACAGCTTTAGGCGGAGCGAGCTCAGGTGCAACGACAGCAAGGACCTTGTTGGCCAGTTCGAGATTGGGTGCAGGAATGCGGTAACTGAGCGTCAGTTCGCGAACACGGTGCTCACTTGCCCCGGCCGGCATGTAGTTCAACACCTCATCCCAGTTCGCTGCGGCCCCAGGGGCTGTTGCCTGCGCAATGTCTCCCACGAGTGTCATGGATCCGTTCAAGGAACGGCGGGAGATCATTCGCAACGCCATTGGTGTGTGATCTTGAGTTTCGTCGACAACGATATGCCCGAACGTACGAATTTCAGGGTCTCGGGCCTTGCGCTGCCTATCTAAACGCGGCCCTAGGCCCGAGTAGGCCTCGTCCAATAACGCCACGTCGGCGTCACTCCATCGATAATCGGATAACGACTCACCTCTTGGTCGAAACAGCGTCAGCGATTCTTCTTCGGAGAAATGTTCCCCTGCAGCGGAAGCGATAAGAGCCTTAGAGCCGAATAAATCTCTGAGTAATTGAGCCGGAGTCAGCACCGGCCACATCCATTCAAGCGCTTCAAGAACTCTGGAGTCACGCCGTAACCGATAACGCACATTGTCGGGGTCAGGTTGAGAATGGTGTGAAGCTGCAAGCGCTGCAAAGAACTCACGTTCAACGTATCGACGTCCGGCGTTGTGTCGTCGATATCTTCGACGCGCCTCGCGAACGATGCCACGGCTTTGAGATACCGAAATACGCAACCTGGCAAGACCGAAGCCCACCACGAGGTCATCCCGCAAGGCTCGTTCGCGGTCTCGAATAGTGTCTGCGACCACTGAGACCATCCGCTTATTTCCTTTGACGGCAGCTGAGTTCGACTCATCGGGAAGTGTGACGCGCACATCATCAAAAATATCGACGAATAAGTCCGCTAAGACCGTCAGATATACGCCGGCTTCGCCGAGACTCGGGAGAACTTGTTCGATGTAACGCAAAAACAACCGGTTGGGCCCTACTACGAGGACGCCCTGTCCTTCGAGCGGGAAACGATGTGTGTAAAGGAGGTACGCAGCGCGATGGAGTGCTACCACTGTCTTTCCGGTCCCTGGTCCACCTTGGACAATGAGCATCCCTTTAAGGGGATCGCGAATAATTTGGTCTTGTTCACCTTGAATCGTGGCGACGATGTCGCGTAGTTGCCCGTCGCGATTCTGGTCTAAAGCCGCTAACAAGGCGCCGTGTCCCTGAAAGCCCTCATCTAACTGATCGAGGTCGAATAACTCATCTTCGATGTCAAGCAACTCCCGACCGCGACTCACGAAGTGTCGACGCCGGACGAGCCCCATCGGGTCTCTGCCGGTCGCCCGGTAGAAGGGTTCAGCTATAGGAGCACGCCAATCCACCACCACTGGTTCTTGTTCTTCGTCTGCTACGGCTAGTCGTCCGATATGGAACTGGTCGCGGTTATCTAAATCGATTCGTCCAAAAATCAGAGATGCTGAACCTAATTGGAGTTGACCGAGTCTGTTTTGGATGCTTCCTTCGATCACGTCGCGTTCATAGCGAGCTTGGGTCGTTCCTCCGCGACTCACTTCAACCATTCCGCGTAACTTGAGCGCTCGGTCGCGCGCCTGCTCGAGCAGGCGATGTGCACGATCAATATGCGACTGTTCAGCTTCAATTTCGGGGTGAGTCACGCGTAAAACACCAGTTCAAAGAACTGACCAGCATAGCCTTCCCAGAAGTTTTAGGGCAGTTCGACAACTCCAATGCGCAAGAAAGCCAAGCGGTACCGGTACTCCAGTAGGGCTCCAAGCGTGAACCGACGGTAGCGTCGGAGATGAGATGTCTCTTCCGCCCGACCATCCGAGCCGCTCGTTCACCGCGAATTCCTATTTACGAGCCTGCCGTCTTCAGCCAGTTGACCGCGTTCCGGTGTGGTTCCAACGACAAGCGGGTCGGTCGCTACCCGAGTACAGGCAAGTTCGCGGCGATGGAAGCATTCTTCGCTCTATCGAAGACGCTTCGCTCACCGCTGAAATAACCATGCAGCCCGTTCGTCGATATGGTGTCGACGCGGCGATTTTGTTTTCCGACATAGTGGTCCCGGTTAATGCAGTGGGGTTCAAGATTGATGTAGTTCCTGGCGTAGGGCCAACAGCAGAACAACCGTTTCGAAGTAAAGAAGACCTAAACCGTCTGCGTCCGCTTGAACCAGATATCGATACTCCATATGTTTTGGATGCGGTCAGACTTCTAGTCGAACAACTCGAAGTTCCACTCATTGGTTTTGCCGGAGCCCCTTTCACAGTTGCTAGCTATTTGATCGAAGGTCAACCTTCGCGTAATCACGCTCGAACCAAGTCGTTGATGCATTCAGACCCAAATCTTTGGCACGAATTAATGACCCGTTTGTCAGATATTTCGATCTCTTCTATGCGATCTCAAGTACTCGCTGGAGCGAGCGCAGTGCAACTATTCGATTCCTGGGCAGGGGCACTGCAGCCTGTTGACTACGAGGAACACGTTCTGCCTCACAGCCGGCGGGTGTTTGAGGAGTTAGCTGACCTTGAGGTCCCGCGCGCTCATTTCGGGGTGGGGACTGCCGAAATTTTGTCACTGATGAGTGAAGCAGGGGCAGATGTTGTTGGCGCCGATTGGCGGGTACCAATCGATGAGGTGCGACGTCGCGTGGGATCAAAAACTGCCGTCCAAGGCAACCTTGACCCTGCAGTCTGCTTAGCGGATTGGCCTGTAGTGGCCGAACAGACTCGCCGAGTACTCAAGGCAGCTGGAGGAAAGCCGGGGCACATCTTTAATCTGGGGCATGGAGTACTTCCAGAGACAAACCCCGCGATACTTGAGCAGGTAGTGGAGTTGGTTCACACCGAAGGCCTTAACCCTGACCTATTGGCGACATGACCAAGCGTGCCGTAGTCATCGGTGGAGGCATCGCAGGCCTCACCACGCTTCACCGCATCCGGCAGCAGTCGCCAGATACCGACGCTGTTCTTCTCGAAGCCTCACCTCGTCTCGGCGGAAAGATTCTGACGACCAGTTTTTTGGGACGGCCTGTTGACGAGGCTGCTGATGCCTTCATCAGCAGAGTCCCATGGGCACTTGAACTGTGCGAAGAACTCGGGTTGGACAATTTTCTCATTAGCCCAGCGACGACGGGCGCCTATGTCTTAGTTGATGGCGAACTACGAAAACTTCCTGAAGGTCTTCTTCTCGGGGTGCCAACGAAACTGCTTCCGTTGTTACGAAGTCGAATCGTTAGTCCGCTTGCTGTACTTCGCGCTGGCTTAGACCGAATCCGACCCGACGACTGGCCGGGCGACGATGAATCCGTCGGTGGGCTTATTAGGCGCAGGATGGGCGATCAGATCGCTGATCGGCTAGTTGACCCTCTAATCGGAAGTATCAACGCAGGCGACACTGACCATCTTGACGTGGCGTTGGCCGCCCCTCAGTTAGAGACTGCTTCGCGACGGCACCGCAGTTTGATCGCGGGACTTAAAGAACAAACAAAAATCTCTCCCGAGAATACGAAACCGCTCTTCCTCAGCTTTGAGAACGGAATGGGTCACCTCGTCAAGGTGCTAGTAAGCGCGCTCGGTGACGCTGACATTCGAACGAATACGCGCGTGACCAGCATTGCTAGCAACGATGGGTATCTGAACATCACCACTAACGGCGCCACCATCGAAAGTGACGTCGTTGTTCTCGCAACACCTGCTGATCAAGCAGCGAACCTTTTATCTAGTTGCTCATCAGCCGCCAGCCGGCTGTCTTCCATAGAGCACGCGTCCGTCGCGTTAGTCACTATGGGCTTTCGTCGATCCGACGTTCACCACCCCCTTGATGCTTCAGGTGTGCTTGTGCCTCATACCGAGGGGCTACTCACGACAGCCATCAGTTGGGGTAGCTCCAAATGGCCGCATTGGGTTGACGACGAACATGCCGTTTTTCGGGTGTCTGCCGGTCGAGCTGGAGATACGAGGGCGTTGGCTCTCGATGACGATGATCTTGTTGAAGCGTTGCTCACCGAAATAGCTCACATTTTGCACATTGAGGGGAGCCTCATCGAGTGGCGGGTTTCGCGATGGATCGATGCGTTTCCCCAATACGCGCCAGGACACGATCGGTTGGTGAGCGCAATTGAACGTGATTTGCGGACAGAAATGCCTGGGGTTTTCTTGACCGGAGCTGCTTACAGAGGTCTCGGAATTCCGGCTTGCATCAGACAGGGTGGCGAATGTGCAGATGCCGCCCTCGACTACCTCAAAGCAAAATGATCCGGCTGGCGCCTGTTGGGCGATTCCTTCTCGGGGCAGTGATTTCACTATCTCTTCCGCCGTATGGAATGTGGGTACTGGCTCCCATCGGATTAGGCATTTTTCTTAGAACTTCGCGGAGTCTGAGCCGCAGGCGCCGTTTGTTCGATGCGTGGAGCTTGTGGATGGGGTACTACGCAGTGGCTCTGACGTGGATGATCGACTTAACCGTTCCTGGTTGGGTCATAGCGACTCCTGTTCAAGCCCTGATTATGGCGTTGCCGATGGCATTCATTCCTGCCAACGGGATTGGACGTTCGATCTCTGTCCCTTCGGCCTTGGTGCTGGGCGAAGCCCTGCGATGGGTAGTCCCTTTCGGTGGCGTGCCAATGTCAAACCTCGCTCTCGGTCCAGTCGATACCTATCTTGTCGATGTCGTTCGCGTTGGGGGAGCCCTCCTTCTTATCGCTTCGATCGGGATTATTGCCGTTGGTGTCGAAGGAGCTTTATCGGCGCAGCTACGAACCACTTTGGGGCCGTTAGCCGCGATTGTGCTGTTAATCGCCGTCGCCCGTGTGAGCCCTACTGGACGTACCGACAGTGTCATCAATGCCAGCGTTGTCCAAGCGGGTGGCGCATTAGGTACAAGAGCGGCAACGAGCAACCAGCTAGCAGTGTTCGACCGGCACCTAGAAGCTATAGCCAAACAACCCATCGATACCGATCTGATGGTCTGGTCAGAAAGCAGCGTGACGGCTGACGTACCGTTGGAAACAAGCGACGAGTTAGCGACTATTACTCAGCTGGCAACTGATCTCGACGCGGTCATAGTCGCGAATTTTTCGGAAACGGACGGGGATCGTTTTCGCAACGCCTCTGTTTCCGTAAATCCCAATAGCGGGATCGCCGGACGGTACGACAAGGTCCACCTTGTTCCATTCGGCGAGTACATACCTCTTCGCGGTTTCGTAGAGAATTTTGCCGACCTGTCTTTGATCCCCAGAGAGGCCCTAGCGGGCGATGGGCCAGGATTACTCGAGTCACGTCTAGGGCCAATCGGAAACGCAATTTCTTTTGAGGTGTACTTCCCTGAGCGAGTTCGCAGCGGAATAAAAGCCGGGGCTCGTATCCTCACTAATCCCACTCTGGCATCGTCATACACGACGTCGCTAGTTCCAGAGCAATCGCTCGCAAGCGCAAGGCTCAGAGCAATCGAAACCGACCGGTGGGTACTACAGGCCTCTACTACGGGTTACTCGGCGATTGTTTCTGCGAATGGAGATGTGGTTCTCAGAAGTGAACTCCGAGAACAAACAGTGCTCACCACCTCCGTCGAACTGCGCAGTGGGAACACGTGGGCGACTGAATTCGGCAAGCTGCCTATTTCTCTAATTGCGATGGGGTTATTGGCAGGGACAGCGTTATTTGAATTCAGACGTCGATCGTCAGGGTGACTGGACCGTCATTGTGAATTTCAACTTCCATGTGCTTTTGAAACTGGCCAGTCGAGACGTTGGCACCGAGGTCGGTCAGCGCCTCACAGAGGCATCGAATCAGGGGTTCGGCTGTTTCTGGTCGAGCCGCCTGAACAAATGATGGGCGGCGGCCTTTTTTTGTGTTTCCGTAAAGGGTGAATTGACTGATTACCAAGACATCGCCGGTGAGTTCACCTACGGCATGGTTCATCAATCCCTGTGTGTCTTCAAAAACCCGCAAGTTCCAGATCTTGTCAGCCAACTTTTTTGCGGTGGTTGCATCATCCGCATGAGTAACACCAACAAAGACGCATAACCCATTGCCGATGGTTCCAATAATGTGCTGGTCAACCGAAACTGAAGCTCGGCTAACTCTCTGTATTAATGCCCGCACGCTTCCTCACTCTCAGCACCTTCAGGACCTCATGAGCACCTGGGCTACTGAGCCTACGAGTCGACCTTTGGGGCATTGGGTTACCGGCCGGTAGCATTGATAGTTACGTTTCGCCCAAGCGAGCTGGGAAAGGGTCTCATGTCCAGCGACCGTCCACTCCGCATCGCCTTTTTAACGTATCGAGGTCACCCCTACACCGGGGGTCAAGGTGTCTATACCCGCCACATGGCGCGCGAACTGACAGCCCTCGGGCATCACGTAGAAGTCATGTCGGGACCGCCCTACCCCCACACCGATGAAGATATCCCTCTGACCAAGTTGCCTAGCCTTGACCTTTACCGGATGCCCGATCCCTTCCGCATCCCGCGCCTTAGCGAATTCAAAGATCGTTTCGATGTACTGGAATATTTAGTCACAGCAGGAGCGACATTTGCTGAACCGCTTACGTTCAGTCTTCGAGCCCACCGAGAGTTGATGAGTCGCCTCGACGAGTTCGATCTGGTGCACGACAACCAGTGTCTAGGGTCCGGTATTTGGAAAATTCATGAGGCGGGGCTTCCCGTGCTCGAAACCATTCATCATCCCATAACTGTGGACCGTCGACTGGAGACGGAACACGCTCCAACTCCATGGAAACGTTTCACCAAAAACCGCTTTTACGCCTTTACGGGAATGCAGACCAAGGTCGCTCGACGGCTACCTCGCATCCTTACAGTGTCATCAAATAGCTTCGACGACATCGTCACCGATTATGGAGTTGATCCGGACCGGTTACACATAGTCCATGTCGGTGTCGATCCAGCGCAGTTTCATCCGATGGAACAGATTGATGTGGTCCCAGCGAGGCTCATGACCACGGCCAGTGCAGATGTTGCCATGAAAGGTCTCGCATTTCTGCTTGAAGCATTGGCAAAGCTCCGCACCGACGACCCCCGAGTTCATCTCGTTGTCATTGGCAAACCCAAATACGATTCCAGAGCTACTGGTCTTATCGAAGAACTTGACCTTTCCGACAGTGTCGAATTTGTGAGTGGTGTTTCGGACCAGCGCATTGTTGAGCTGTACAACCAGGCTGAAGTCGCGGTAGTGCCGTCCCTTTATGAAGGTTTCTCGTTGCCCGCTATTGAGGCAATGTCTTGTGGGGTGCCCCTCGTCGCGACTACTGGGGGAGCATTGCCCGAAGTAGTGGGTGATGACGGGGTGACAGCACTTCAAGTGCCGCCAGGTGACAGCGAAGCCTTAGCAGCCAAAATTCGATGGGCCCTAGAACAAAAGAATTTGCGGGCCACTGTTGGCAGGGCGGGCAGGAAACGGGTGGAACAAAATTTCTCGTGGCGGATTACTGCTGAACAAACGGTCGAGCACTACTACGCGTTACTGGATGAAACGGCTCGCTGATGCTCACGGTTGACTACGACCGGCTGGGAGCAAAGCCGGGAGATCTGGTTCTCGATATGGGTTGTGGCGCGGGACGGCACGCATTCGAAACCGTGCGGCGCGGCTGTCGAATTGTGGCGCTCGACCAGAGCCTTGAAGAGCTAGTTGACGTTAGAAACACCTTCGCTGCAATGATTGAAGCCGGTGAACTACATGACGAGGTCCAAGGGCAACCAGTCAGCGCTGACGCCCTCAAACTGCCTTTCGCAGACGAAACATTCGATCGAATTATTTGCTCAGAGGTACTTGAACACATACCTGATGACCAAACCGCAATCGGGGAGCTTGCGAGGGTGTTACGACCAGGGGGCAGCATCGCTGTAACCGTGCCTGCCTGGGTAGCCGAAAAGATTTGCTGGAAGCTAAGCGATGAGTACTACGCCCCCAAAGCAGTCGGAGGGCACGTCAGAATTTACCGGCGGGCGCAATTACGATCGAAAATTCGTCAAGTTGGTCTACTGCCTTGTGGCTGGGATCGGGCTCACGCTTTGCACTCTCCTTACTGGTGGTTGAAATGTGCTGTCGGTCCAGCCAATGACAAGCATCGTCTGGTGAGGGCCTACCACCGGATGCTGGTATGGGACATCGTTCAGAATCCCTGGATAACCCGCACTGTGGACCGTTTGCTGAATCCAATTATTGGCAAATCCATAGTGCTGTATGCGATCAAACCCATCGTGGAGGAAGTGAATGCAACCTGAATTCACCAGAGTGTTGACCGAAGATCAAATCACAGCGACAGCATCAACCATTCTTAACCAGCAATCCGAAGAAGGAATGATTCTTTGGTTCCCTGATGGGCATGCCGATACTTGGAACCACACCGAAGCAGCCATGGCTTTGTCCGCTGCTGGCTTTGTTGATGCCGCAGATCGCGCGTACGAGTGGCTAGCTAAGGCTCAACGCGCAGACGGAAGTTGGCATCACTATTACCTCCTTGACCGCGTTGAAGACGCGAAGGTTGACACGAATTGTTGCGCGTACGTAGCGACTGGGGTTTGGCACCATTATTTGACGACCGAAGATCTCACTTTTCTAAAAGACATGTGGCCGATTGTGAGACGTTCCTTAGATTTCGTCGTCGACCATCAAAGCGCCGCCGGTCACATCCCGTGGGCTGTTCATACCAACGGGATGCCTTGGTCATATTCGCTAATTACCGGAAGTTCTTCGATTTATCATTCTTTGCGTTGTGGGATCGCTATCGCTCACCGGTTAGGCAAAGACCGACCCGAATGGGAGTTCGCTGCCGTTCGCCTAGCCGATCTTCTTCAATATCACGAAGCCGAGTTTGAGCCGAAACGGCGTTGGGCTATGGACTGGTATTACCCAGTGCTTGCCGGAGCAATCATCGGAGAGTCCGCTTCTCAGCGTCTAGCCGAACGATGTGAAGATTTCGTTCTCGACGACCACGGAGTGCGCTGTGTTTCGGATCAACCGTGGGTAACGGCAGCTGAAACCTGTGAATGCGCTATGGCCTATCTCGCTGTTGGCGATGAACACAGTGCTCGGAGCCTGTTCGAAAGCGTTCAACCATTGCGGGATAACGATGGTGCGTATTTCACTGGGATGGTATTTCCCGAACGCATCACCTTTCCGGACAACGAACGTTCGACTTATTCCAGCGCTGCCGTGGTATTAGCCGCCGACGCGCTTGACCACAGATCTCAAGGCTCCCGTCTGATTATCGGAGAAGGATTGCCCTTGCTTCGTTAACACATTGAACGGCTTCTCAACGCGAGCTACGCAGCACGCGGAGACTGCCGACAGCCACATGCTCTGTGAAGCCACCTTCGTTTACCGCTCGAAGGAAAATTTCGTAGGGAGGGCGGCCGCCATCCGCAGGGTCCCGAAAAACGTCGTGGATCGCCAAAAATCCGCCGGGAGCGATTTTGGAAGCCCAATCGTCGTAATCGGCGTGGGCTGGGATGGGGCCATGGCCACCATCAATAAACACCATCGAAACCGGGGTTGCCCAGTGCGACGCGACGATTCGGGAGTCTCCGACAATGGGCACAACTGAACCCTCGAGACCGGTTTCTTCCAGATTGCGACGCAAAACGGGCAACGAATCGATTCTTCCTGTATCGCGGTTTACGACTTCGCCGTCGTAATGCTCCCACCCTTCTTGCATCTCCTCCGACCCACGATGGTGATCAATGGTGAACACCACCAAACCGGTCTCGGCAGCCCCCGCACCTATGTAAATGGTGGACTTTCCACAGTACGAACCAAGTTCCACGATTGGACCGGGAGCCGTGATGTCGAGCACTGTTTGGTAAAGGCACAGACCTTCATCGTGGGGCATAAAACCTCGCGCTGAACGGGCCGCCGTTTCCAGATCACTTCTCATCATCACGTTGAGGCCTTTTAAAGAGGATTTTCTCTAGCAAGAAAAACTTGCCCAGCCACAGCAGACCATACGCCGCCAAGTTTGCCAGCATCACGATGGGCGTCGAACTCGACCATCGATCGGCGACACCAACAAGAACCGACGACATAGCGAGTCCAACGAGGCTGTATAGCCAAAACGGCAAGATTTCGTCACGCAACGAATGACTGTCAGTTCGACGCCAAACCCATGATCGATTCAAAAAATACGCCGGTATCGCGCCGATCGACACTGCGAAGGTGTTAGCGCCGATAGCAGGCCAATCGATAATCACCAGTCCGACCCACAACGAGATTTGGGTCACAGCTATTGCAACGATCGACACTCCGGAGTATCGAAGTAGCTTGATTCGCAGGTCCCATATTTGGCTAGGCACGTCGCGCAGTGTACGAGGCTACGCGGAGGGCACTTCATCTGCCTTGGGGCGATAGAAGCAAGCCAGAAGAGCAACAGCGGAACCAACTCCGCCCAATACCGTCAACATAAACCACCCACGACCACTCCATGTCAACCCCAACGCATTATCAAGCGACCATGATCCGGGTCCAAGCAATGCCAGCGACGCCGCACCGGCAGCAAGCACAAACACGTATTCCCATCCATCTTTGATGATGAAAAATCCGTTCTTTCGATGGCCTACCCAGCCGGCGACGATCATGACTCCCATATATCCCGTGCAGGCTAGGGGTGTCATCAACCCTGCAGCTATTGCGCAACCGAATACCACTTCGCTGGATGCTGCAAGATGAGCGTGCAAGATACCCGGTCTTAAGCCCTCACTGTCGAACCATCGGCCAACACCAGCGATGCCTCCACGGTATTTGGCAACGCCGTGAAGTGCGAGCGTCACTCCTAGAACCAGTCTCAGAATTAACAGACCTAAATCGATCGCGTTTTGGTCCATCTTCGATCTCCTCCTAGGAGAACAGATTTTACTGGGCTTGCGGGGGTCGATCCTTATTTAATCGGCGGTGTTGACGAGATGGGTAGCCGCCATCGAAAAATATGCGAGGATTTGCTCTTGTAGATCAGCATCAATCTGGCTTTCGGATACGGCCGCAGCCATGTGGTGATACCAACGGTCTCGCTCGGCGACACCTACCCGCAGGTGCGCGTGACGCATTCGTAATCTCGGGTGCCCTCTGGTGATCGAGTAATCGCCTGGCCCTCCCCAATATTGTGCGAGGAAAAGCGCGAGCCAATAGCGAGACGGTTCCAGGTCATCAGGGTAGAGCGGTCGAAGCACTTCATCGGCCGCTACTCGCTGATAGAAGCGCGAACACAACTCATCGAACCATTGCAATCCGCCGACTCGCTCATAGATGCTTTCATTTGGTTGGTCATTCAATGTTCTAAGCCTCGTAGCGGTAAATGTTTGTCTCTCGAGTCACAAACCCCAGGCGCTGGTAGAGCCTGTTCGCGACTTCGCGCGAAGGGCGAGAGGTCAGATCGACCGTTTTGGCTCCCGCATTCACCGCTATCTCTAGGGCGCGCCGGTTCAGCGCCTCGCCTACGCCGCGACCTCGAGCGCTCTCATCAACCACCACGTCTTCTATCCACGCTCGCATTCCTGTGGGAATCGGGAAAAGAACAAGGGTCATTGAACCCAGGATTGTCTCCGCGTCCGTAGCTAGAAGGATGGTCGATGCTTCATGAGCGACGATTTCGTTCAACTCTTCGGCGGTAGGGAGAGGCGCAGATCTAGATAGCTGAGGTATGAGTTTGGCAAAGGCCGAGACGACCGCTTCGGTCACTTCGTCACAGATACTGATCTCAATCGTCATTGGGTCGCTCCCGATCAATGCCTTTATGGTACGGATTCCAAGATCCGCAGATAACCTTTTCGGCGTGGAACACGTCGACTGGAGCGAACATCCCGTCTTGGAAGATGCTGTGCTCCTCTCAGCTTTCACTGGTTGGAACGACGCCGGAGATGCAGCAACCGAGGCCGTGGGTTATCTAACACGTCGTTATGACTGTCGACAAGTAGCCACAATAGACCCTGAGTATTTCTACGACTTCGCGTCGGCGCGACCCAATGTGCGATTAGAGGGTGAGGAACGTCGTATTGATTGGCCAGTCAATGAGGTTCGGGTGGGAGAACTTGACGACGGTCGTCCGCTCATAACCGTATTGGGGATCGAGCCGAGGCTTCGTTGGCGCACTTTTTCTGAAGCACTGGTTTCGGTGGCACACCAGTTATCGGCACAAACTGTGGTCACCTTGGGCGCTTTATTGACCGACACTCATCACCAAGCTCCAGTCGATGTAGTGGGTGCTTCCAGCAATGAGGTCATAAATCTGGAGCTTGGGCTAACTCCTTCTCAGTACGAGGGTCCCACTGGAATTATTGGTGTGCTCAACGAGGCTTTCCATCACGGAGGTTTCGACAGTCTTTCGTTTTGGGCGGCGGTGCCTTCCTACATCGGTCACAATCCCTCCCCCAAAGCCGCTCTGGCGTTAGTGCAACGGGTCGTGGACTTCCTCGACATCCCTCTAGGGGCAACAGACCTGCAAATCGCGGCTGCCAGTTATGATCGCCAGATCAACGAACTAGTCGAAAGTGACCCAAACCTCGCCGAGTATGCGCAACAACTTCTTGACGACGCTGCCGACGAGGTCACTGACATGACAGATGATCCCGAAGCCATGATCGATGAACTTGAGCAGTTCTTACGTCAGCAAGACGAGTGAGGCGCGATCCGCGGTTCCTTAGTTAGGTTCCTCTTCCCACGGCAGTGAACGTGGTGGATCAAACTCGACTGGTTTCGTTTGTCCTTCAATCGCATCGAAGGCGTTATCAACCCATCTTTCGAGACCTGCCAACGGCTCAGGCAATGAATCACGCGAGAACCACCCGACATCGCTGGTTTCCAGCGGATGGGACTGGAGTTCACCGCCTATCGCTCTGCAATGAAAGACCATCGAGTAGAGCGGTATCCGAGTAAAACCTTGTCGCATCCCATCCACGATCGAAATGAGCGACAGTGGCTCACAGTGGATACCCGTTTCTTCGTGTACCTCTTTGATGGCCACTTCAACGGGTGAATAACCGATATCCGCCCAGCCGGTCGGGTACAGCCATACTCCACTGTCAGCGCGTTGAACTAGCAGAATCTCATTCTTTTCGTTACTGACTACAGCACCAACAGCTGATTTGGGTGTGACGTAGCCAGCTACTCCCGTGCCCACCATTTGCATCCATTCATCCACCACAGCATTTATATCTGGGTCCGAGGTGACGGCTCCGCGGATCTGAGCGGCGACTTTCAGAATCTCTTCGTACCGTTCCTTCTCATACAGGCTTTCGGTGAAACCCAAGCCGGTTCGAGCAATTCCGGACAGTGTCTCCGCCCAACCAAGTAGGTCCTGTCCCGTTGCTCGATCTGGCATTTGCGAGAGGTTACTCGTCGCCGTTAACGACTTGAGTCACCCGACAAGCATCAGCGCGTGTCGGAGAGCAACATCGACCTCTCTGCGGTGGAGTTCCTCCAGTGTCGGGCCATTTGAGCCCGTCACATAAAATGTGTCGACAACTTCGTTAGAAATAGTCTGAATTTTTGCTGAGCGAATATCAAGCCCCATTTCAGCGAGAGTTCGCGTCAAGTGGTACAGCACCCCGATGTGATCTTCTGTGTGCACCTCAATAATCGTCGCGTCGGTAGCAGAGTCAATGTCGAAGGTAACTCGCGTCGGCGCGGATTTTGCCGCTAGAGCTGTTCTACGTCGATACACGCGGGCTCGTTCAGCTATGCGGGCGTCGATAGCAAGGTGACCTTGCAGGCATTCGTGAACGTCGTCAGTAACTCGATTCCAGTCGACGGGTGCGTCGGGTTCAACGACGCGAAACTGAGATACTGCCATGCCTGCATCACTGGAGTAAGCATCGGCCTGCAATACGTCTAAACCGCGCAGAGCTAAGGCCCCGGCTGCTCTGCTGAAGACCCCAGCCCGGTCGGGAGCCACAATCGTCACGGTGTCACCGGAGCCTTCTACGATTGTTTCTCCATCAGCCATCAGGGCTTCGATGTGTTCCGTGACAAACGATCGTCGTTTTTTGTGAGTTTCTCCATCGCTAGATATGAAATCCGCGGTTCTTTCTGTGAGGGTCTGAACTAGGTGAGCTTTCCAGTCACCCCATGCAGTCGGACCTGTCGCGATCGAATCCGACTCAGTTAACGCGGCAAGCAATTCTAAAAAGTCAACGGTTTGCACTTTCTGTGCAACGGCTCTCAGTGTCTGCGCGTCGTCCAAATCCCGTCGCGTCGCCACGTCGGGCAACAAAAGGTGGTGTTCGACAAGTCGAGTCAATACGAGTGAATCAGCCTCGGAGAACCCGCAACGCAATGCGATCGGCCCGACAAGCCTCATGCCTACCTCTGTGTGATCTCCCGGATAGCCCTTACCTATGTCGTGCAATAACGCCGCCATGACTAGAAGGTCAGACCGTTGCACGCGGTGCGTCAGACGTGCAGCTTCGGCGACAGTCTCTAATAGATGTCGATCCACGGTAAAGCGGTGGTACACGTTTCGTTGGGGACGCGACCTGTTTGGTGCCCATTCAGGGAGAAGACGGCTCCAAACTTCGAAATAGTCAAGGGATTCGATGACGGGAATCGTTCGATGTCCGCCTTTGAGTAGCTCCACAAATAGATCTCGGGCTCCTCGGGGCCACGGATCGGGGAGGTCTGGTTGCTGCTCAGCGAGACGCCCTAACGATTCTCTCGCCAAAGGAAGACCTGATTCTGAGGCTTGGACCGCCGCGTGGAGCACTAAGAGCGGATCGGTAGCAGGGTCGCCAACGATAACGATTTCATTATCGATGACGTGAAGCCCAGCAACATCAATATTTCGTACAGTGAGATCGTGCGGCTCTGAGTCAATACGTCGCCAAGTTTCGTCGCTCAGGTAAGCAATCCGTCTCGCCGCTGCTGCGATCCGCCCCATCAACAAGTCAGCATCAGGGTCGCTCAAGGCAGCTGCAACCGAATCTTGCTCCTCAAGCAGTAGAACGTCTCCGCGTTTGCCACTTATTCGGTGTAACTCCACCCGCGCTTCTAGTAATACACGGTACGCAGCGTCAAGCAGTTCGCGGTCATGAACGGTGACCTCAACTCCTGCTCGCGCTGCCCAATCGATCGCGTGCACGTCGCGTAGACCCCCGCGACCTTCCTTCAAGTCAGGCTCAAGTAAGAACGCAACCTCTCCAGCAAGTCGGTGTCGACGTGCAACGTTGCGCGCCAGTTCGTCAAGTCGATCTGAAGTGTGATCTGCCCACTGCGTTTGGTTACGAGCCAGTAAATCTTGGACTAACAACGAGTCTCCGGTAACGAGTCGCGCGTTCAAGAGGCTTGTGGCAGTTTCAAGGTCTGTCGCGGCCAGTCGCAAAGTTTGGTCCACTGACCTTACTGAATGACCTAATTTGAATCCTTCATCCCAAAGCGGGTACCAGATTCGATCAGCAAATGAATCAATATCTTCCCGTTCGTTGTGGACGAGCATCAAATCGATGTCGCTCGATGGGCAAAGCTCAGATCTTCCATAGCCACCCAACGCGACAAGAGCGACGCCGCTGCCAGCTTGAATCTCGCGAGCGTAAAGCTCGGTCAAAAATTCATCCGTGACCTCGGACAACGCGCGGGGAATTTCCCAGGCAGACAACTGTGCCTCTTCAATCACCTTCCGCCGCAGATCGGTGAGCGTCACTTCATTCATCTTTACGTCCAATGAGCGCAGGAAGTCGTTTGAAGAAAACCGATCGGGGCAGCGCTTCAGCGCACCCTCCCGCTGTCGCGGCCTGCAAGGTTTCCGTATCAACATGTGGGGCAAAGCCGATAACACGAGACCCGGAGGGAAGGTGACTCAAAACTTCTCGACGAGATAGGTCTACGAGGATCAGGTCCGCCTCTACAGCCGCCAGATCCGAAGGCTCTTGCACGAACTGAACCGTGTCTCCAAAGCGGCTCCGGTCCATCAGGTTTGGGACATAAGCAACAATCTGCTTCATCAGCTTTGGGCCTCGCGGCGCCTCGAAAAATGCGTGTGAGCTTTAGCCGCTCCCCACGCTATTCCTAATTCATGTGCGGTCTGACCAAAGTCGGAGAAGGCAGCTGGCGTCAAGCCGTAGACATCGTCAGGGAAGGCGCCCTCGGAGAAGTGATCCCTTTCAATCGGCGGAACCTCATAATTTTTCAAAACCTGAGTCGGATAGTTGGTGGCGCTTCGGAGAATCGACATCGGATTTATATCTTGCTGTTCAATGCCCGATTCCAAAAGCTCGCGCAACCGAAGGCCAACCTCCGTCGCGCATTTCTTTCCCGCTTCTTGAGTGTCGTTCGCTATTTCTTCACTCCAGTCGAGCGCCCAGGCTTGACAGATGAAGCGCACACGCGCTTCGACCCATGCGGGTAACGCAATTTCCAACTCTTGAGCTAGTTCTTGGCCGAGTTCGGTCAACACAGTCATCGAATTGAATGATTCAGATTACCGGAGCGGAAGCCCTCCAGATCTAACGTCGCGTAGCGGTAACCAACCGCCACAACGGCCTCGACAATGTCAGTTCTCCGCTCGAATACCAGTGGAAATTGGTCAAGTTCAAATTCAAGTCGAGCGACGTCGCCGTAGTCTCTGACCCGGACCTGCTGAAAGCCCAAAGCCTTTAACGCTGCTTCTGCTCGATCAAGTCTTCGTAACAGCGGTACGGTGACTTCAGTCCCATAAGGGACGCGGGATGCAAGACAGGCAGCGGCTGGTTTGCTCCAGATTCGAAGCCCTAAATTTTTGCTGTGTTGTCGAATATCAACTTTAGAAAAACCAGCATCGACCAACGGAAAGCGCGCCTCGCGTTCTTGAGCGGCCGCTTGGCCTGGTCGATGATCCCCCAGATCGTCAAGATTGACACCAAGAACCACGACCGCGTTGTCAGAATCAGCGAGCGGACCAGCCACGTCCATGAGCGCGGATTTGCAGTGGTAACACCGGTCGCTGTCGTTTACCCGGTACGCAGCGTTCTCCATCTCTGAAGTTTCAACCGCGGACCAATTCAGACCCCATTCTTGGGCAAGCGCTGAGCAGTCCGCTAGTTCACTATCGGCGAGGCTTGGCGAAACGGCAGTGAAACAGCGAACGGCGTCTGGACCAAGGGTGTCATTCGCGACCCATGCAAGAAAGCCAGAGTCGACTCCCCCACTGAATGCAACTAAAACGCGTTCGAAGCTTTGAAGATTGTCGCGAAGAGCTTGCAAGTCAGCAGTCATTACATTCGTTCATTGGGGATCGCAAAGAACAAGTCGGCTCCCTGAGTTATCGTCGGAACCAACCCAGCGACTGTCGGGAGGATCTGTTCCCCGTAGAACAATGATGTGGCGATTTTGTCGTTCAGGAAGTCCGCGTCGCCGTCACCTGCGTCGAGGAGTTGTTGGGCAACTTGTGCCGAACGAGCAAGGTAGTAGCCACCAACTACGACGCCTGCAAGGCGCAGGAATGGGGCAGCACCCGCCGCAGCGTCGTTGTGTTGGGTTCCTAGACGCCCTCCCAACCAGAGTGCCGCCTCTCGCATTTGCGTCACTCCGTCGGCGAGAGCCTCGCCCAGCGATCCGAGACGATTATTACCCGTCAGTTGTGATGCCAGGGTCGACATTTCCGAAAGGAAGTTTTCGATTACTGCTCCTCCACCTAGGGGCAGTTTCCGGAAAACTAAGTCTGCCGCTTGGATTCCATTTGTGCCTTCATATATAGGGGCGATGCGGACATCTCGCCAGTGTTGCGCCGCGCCGGTTTCTTCCACATAGCCCATCCCACCATGGATCTGAACACCGAGCGACGTCATCTCAACGCCGAGATCAGTACCCCAACCTTTAGAAATAGGCGTTAGTAACGCTGTTATCGCGTCCCAATGCTCTCGTTCCGATTCATCTCGGCTGCTATTAGCAAAGTCGATGGCCGCAGCGTTTGCATACATCACACAACGCATGGCTTCGGTATTTGCTCGCATGGTCATAAGCATGCGACGAACATCAACATGATCGGCTATCGGCGATGACTCTCCAACATCGAGTTCGGCGCCAATAGCCTTTCCCTGCTTTCGGTCGACAGAGTATTGACCAGCCTGTTGGTATGACCGGTCAGTTAACGACAACCCTTGAAGCCCTACCGACAAGCGAGCGTTGTTCATCATGGTGAACATAGCTCGCATCCCAGTATTTTCTTCTCCGACCAACCACCCTATGGCCCCGCCTTGATCACCGTACGACATGACACACGTAGGGCTCGCGTGGATCCCGACTTTATGTTCACTTGAAACAGCGCGGAGGTCATTTCGATCGCCAAGGCTGCCATCGTCATTCACAAGGAACTTAGGAACAATGAAAAGGCTGATTCCTTTAGTCCCTGGGGGAGCTTGAGGGGTTCGAGCAAGAACCAGGTGGATGATATTTTCAGTCAGCTCATGTTCGCCATAGGTAATGAATATTTTGGTTCCTGAAATCAGCCAAGTTCCGTCGTCACCTGGAACAGCTTTCGTGGTTAGCGCACCGACATCAGATCCGGCGTGCGGTTCAGTCAAGTTCATAGTCCCTGACCATTCGCCACTAACCATTTTGGGTAGATATATCTCTTGCAACGTTTCGTCGGCGTGATGGCTGATGGCATCGATTGCCCCCTGCGTAAGTAAGGGGCACAGGCTGAAAGCCATGTTTGACGCTGTCATCATCTCTTGCACGGCAAGTCCCACACACCACGGCATTCCGCCGCCGCCGTGACTCTCGTCCATGGAAATGCCATTCCATCCGGCATCCACAAATCTCAGATACGCGTCGGCGAAACCTTCGGGATGGAATATTTGTCCGTTCTCCACGACAACACCCTCCTCGTCACCTTTTCGGTTAAGTGGAGCCAGCTGCTCTTCCATGAAACGCGCTGCTTCGTCTAGCACCCCCTCCACAGTGTCAAGGTCGGCTAGTTCATAGCCTTTTCGAGTCGCCAACTGGGAAAGATTCGCGATGTGTTCGAGGACAAACAACATATCGGTGGTAGGTGCACTGTATTCAGACATCGATCTCTCCTCCTCCCAGGTTATTAGACCTGGGCCTAATGAGGAATCACGGAATGCAAGTGACAGGATAAATCCATGCAAGCTGAAAAATGTCGCAAGTTACTTGTGTCAGGCCGAGCCGCGGTCGGGTGGCTGTCTGTATTGGCGCCCAATCTGATCGGGCGGGCATGGCGAATGCAACCTCCCCTTGACAACAACGTCAAATATGCGATCCGGCTTTTCGGTGCTCGTAACGCACTACTTGCCTATCAGCTATATCAAGCCGAGCGTTCAGATGCTGCTGCGGACGAGCTCGAAGAAGTTCTTCGGCAAGGGCTCGCCGTTGATGCGTTCGACGTTCTTTTCGGTCTCGCTTACCAGCGCGGGAATCGCAACAAATCTTTAACTGCAGCGATTCCTGTTGTGGCTTCAATGCTCGGCTTCGTACTGGGATTCTTCGGGAGAGAGCAACACGACGCTGCTGGGAAAACTGGATGATGAGGCAACGGGAGGGCCAGCCACGCTGACCGAACTAAGCATCCGAGTTGTGTAATGGGATATGTCGCTGACAGAGGAGAGTTAGCGAATAATGTCACCTGGTTTTTGAGGCGGTTTCTGCTCATCACGACCTGCTGTTGCAGCCGCATCTCCCCAATCGCTTGTCTCAGCAAAACTCGGCTGAAGGAACCAGTACAAGAGCGGCAAGCAACCAATCCCTGTCAGTCCAATCCACAGCCATTTTCCACTTCGCCCAACATCATGAAGACGACGTACGCCTAATGCAATGCTCGGGAGAATGTAGGCGATGCCATAAATGGCCTCCGGTCCCCATTCGTCGGTGTCGATGCCGAAAATGGCCCCAAAGATACCTCCAAGGACAAAGAACACAATGGGATGAATGAGGAACGGCCACCAATAGGCAGATCGTGACGACCGTCCTTGGAAATCGCGGTAACGCCGCCATGAATCGGCGTAGTAGTTCAGAACCTTCATCTCAAACCTCAGAGGTCAGCTAATCAGAACTTGTTGGACCACGACCTCAGGTTCGTCCAACAGTCCAGTGTAAAACGCCCCGAACTCACCGTAAATTGCCGACGCTTCGTCGTAACGCATCGTGTACACCACTTCTTTTAGGTCGTCGAGGTGCGTGGCGAAAAGTGTCACTCCCCACTCGAAGTCATCAACACCCGTCGACCCAGTAACCACCTGCAAAATCCGTCCACGAAAATTTCTTCCGGATTTGCCGTGTTCATACATAAGTTCACGTCGGGTCTCATAGGGCAGTGTGTACCAATTACCGCCAGATTCGCG
>DCYM01000054.1:0-1503 GCA_002331465.1 Candidatus Neomicrothrix sp. UBA2110
CTTTAGCCAGCTTTTATTCATGTGAACCCTCCCTGAGTTCTTGCTGAAATGTGTGATTCAGCGGAGGGCGAATGCCCAACCGCTAGAGCTTCTGCGGCGCAGAAGCAATGATTAATCAGACGCTCACCCCCGCCGATTTGGCGACAGAGGCGAGCGGGTGATGACACGCGACGTAGTGGTCATCAGAAATCTTCTGCATTTGAGGTTCTTCGTCTATACATCGATCGGAGACGTAAGCGCATCGAGTGTGAAAACGGCAGCCGGTCGGTGGATCGATTGGAGATGGCACATCTCCCTGCTCGACCAAATCGGTACTCAGTGCGATGTCAGGGTCAGGTATTGGACTCGAGTTCAACAGCAGCTCGGTGTATGGATGGGCTGGGCTCTCATAAAGCGCGTCGGATCCAGACACTTCGCAAAGTTTGCCGAGGTACATCACGGCTACTCGATCTGAAATATTTTTTACCACTGCAAGGTCATGTGCGATAAACACCAATGTCAGCCCGTATTCGGCTTTGAGATCCTCAAGCATATTAAGAATTTGAGCTTGCACTGACACATCCAGTGCTGAGACCGGTTCATCGCAGATAATGACCTGTGGGTTAAGGACTAAAGCTCGGGCGATAGAAATTCGTTGACATTGCCCGCCGGAGAACTCGTGAGGTCGTTTGTCGCGTGCATCGTCAGGGTTTATGCCGACGGCTTCGAGCATCGCGTTTACTTTCTCGACTTGCGATGCGGAGTCGCTCGGACCCCAAACCTTAAGCGGTTCGGCAACCACATCTCCGATTCTTCGACGTGGATTGAGTGAAGAAATTGGGTCCTGAAAGATGATTTGCAGGTCGGTGCGTGCTTGACGGAGGGACTCTGCGTCAAGCTGCGTTAGATCTTCGCCTTTGTAATGTACGGTTCCCGAATCAGGCGGCGGTAGCTGAATCAATGCTTTAGCAGTGGTCGATTTTCCACATCCGGATTCGCCTACGAGCCCTAGGGTCTCTCCTTCTTTTACGTCGAGACTGATCCCGCTCACTGCCTTGACGACTCGGCCGCGTGACGCTGGAAACTCCACCACCACATCTTGAGCAGAAATGAGAACGTCCTCGCTTGGACGAAGGTGAGCCTTGCCGCCGCCTGCCATCAGGAAGTTCCCGACGGTAAGTGCACCGATACGTCATCAACGATTTGACCGTTTGCTATTGCAAGTGTGGAAGGCCGCCCGGCCGAAAGGTTCTTTTCCCAGGCTTCCTGGTTTTCGGGTGTTCCTACTGGATACCAGCAGGCCGACAAGTGGTCTGTTGCTAGAGCTTCCAGTTCTGGTTCTTCTTCAACGCAGCGCTGCTGAGCATAAGGGCATCGCGGGCTGAAAGAACAGCCTTCAAGCGAGTCGGCAAGATCCGGAGGGCGACCCGCTATAGCGGCAAGGCGCGTGTGGCTTGGTTGATCGATTTTGGGAATAGATCGCAGTAACGCTTCGGTGTAAGGGTGAGAAGTGCGATGAAAGAT
>DCYM01000054.1:1816-5483 GCA_002331465.1 Candidatus Neomicrothrix sp. UBA2110
GTGCGATGAAAGATCTCTGAGGTGGTGGCTTGCTCAACAATTTTTCCTGCGTACATGACAATGATTTCATCGGTGCGGCCAGCTACCACTCCTAAATCATGAGTGACCAAGACCATCGCCATATCTCGTTCTTGTTGCTGCATGCCAAGTAGGTTCAGGATCTGATGTTGGACTGTTACATCTAGCGCGGTTGTGGGTTCATCGGCGAACAGCAGTTTTGGATTGCAAGCAAGAGCGATCGCGATCGAAACTCTTTGGCGCATTCCACCTGATAGCTCATGAGGAAAGCTGTCGAAGCGGGCTTCCGCTTCAGGGATGCGCACACTTTGCAGTAGTTCGATAGCTAGGTTCCGTGCTTCGGCCTTTGATATCCCAAAATGTTTGCGAACGTGTTCCGTGACTTGTCGACCGATCTTCACAACGGGATTCAACGAAGTCATTGGATCTTGGAAAACCATGGTGATTTCTCGGCCCCAGATTTGTGTCATATCGGAGATCGGCAGGTCGAGCAGACTTTGATTCGAAAAAGTTACGTTCCCTGAAGTCCGAACGTTTCCCCCAAGATTTAAACGCATAATTGTTCGCGCCAGCACGGTTTTCCCTGAACCGCTTTCACCAACAATGCCGAGGGTTTGGCCTGGATAGAGCTCAAAGCTCACGCCATCAACGGCGCGAACGAGCCCTGCATCGATCGCGAAATGCGTCGCTAAGTCCTCAACTACTAGAAGTGGGGCGTCGCCAGGATGGGTTGTCGCGTCTGCCACAGTCGTTCCGGACCCCTTCCTGAGGTACCCGCCCAAACATCAGACGTGTCGTACTGAGCCTAACGGTCGTTCAGTCGCAAAAAGCTAAGGCACTGTCCGTTGTGATAGCAAGCACAAAGCAAGACAATTTCGAAACAATTTATTGGGCTGGCCTCATGCCATAACTTCAGTTACCACGTGTCAATCGTGTGTTTCTTTTTTGGTTGACCTGAACGACGCTCGGCCGAGCTCGTGAAATGCCTCAAAAGGCGGGATAAACCGGACCGCGTCTCCGCCGGTTCAATGACATCATCAAAGGAATTAAAGTTTCTCGTGGCAGCGAAAGGGTCGCTCTCGCCAAGGTGTGCTGTGGGCCAGGCAACTTGCCAAAGAGGCACCGTATGCCCGGTGGGAGAGCCAGCCATGAGATGCCCACTAAACCCTCCTGCGTTTCTTAACTGAATCGATGCCATTGGTACAGTGCGCCGTTGTTGGGTTTGGAGTACTCGGGTGTGCCATCGACTAAGTCCTGGTTGTAGACCTGATTGGGTCTCGATAGCGGTGTATGGACTATCGATCAGAGAAACAAGTGGGTATTCGTATGTGTTGCATAGCTCTACGAAACGACCGATTTTGGTAGCAGCTGCTTCAGTGATCACTCCGGCATCGATAGCGGGGTTATTGGCGAGTATCCCAACCGTTCGTCCATTGATGCGCCCAAGCGCAGTAACGACGCTAGGTCCGAAGTTCGGACGGAGTTCCAAAATAGGTTCGTTGTCCACTAAGGCTTGAATCACTGGATGGATGTCGTAAGAGCCTGATTCCGGCACCAGGTCGCCGATCCTGTCGGCCGATTCGCTTGGTCGCCCATCGGGTTGATCCCACAGAAAGTTGAGATATTGCTTTGCGGATTGAATTGCAGCGGGTTCGTTGTCAACGAGGAGATCTATCCCGCCAGTTCGGTCGTGCATTTCGACTCCCGCCAGTTCTTGAGGAGTGAGAGTTAGACCAAGGGCAGCCTCAACCATCGGTGGGCCACCCATGCCGATGGCTGACCCGCGTGTTGCAATGACGACGTCAGAAAATCCGGCGAGGCTTGCGTGCCCAGCGAAAGACGGGCCGGACACGATAGCTACGGTTGGAACCCATCCAGATAATTCCGCCATTCCATCGAACAAAGTGAACCGCCCGATCTGGCCGCTGAGTTCTAGGTGACCTAGACCTGTTCTCGGATGTCGTGCTCGACTTCCGCCCCCATCAACAAAGAACGCAACGGGCCAACGATGTTGGTGCGCAAGCGATATCAAATGCTCGAGTCGTGCGGCGCCGTACCCTCCACCGCGATCGGTGTAGTCGGTCGAGGAAGTGATAACCGGGCGGCCATCAATGGTCCCAACAAAATCCACTCCACCACTTTCTGGGACCCACTCGCCATCGCTATCTCTGGCTGCGATGGAACCGAATTCCACCTCCGAGCCAGGATCGAGGAGAGTGGCAGTGCGCTCACGAGCCGTAAGGTGGCCCATGGAGCGGACTTTTTCCACGGCTAAAGGGCGCGAAGCGTCTAGTCGAAGGGCTTTGACATCTCGAAGTTTCTTGATCAGGAAGTCCCGCATTGTTAGCTACCTGGTATCGATGTGGTGGAGTTTTTCTGACGGCAGTACACGTTCTGATCGGCGAAGCATCGATGCGATCAAGGACCGCGTCTCTTCAGGCAAGATCACATCATCAAATGAGAAAGTGCGTCCCGCTCGAACTCCCGAAGCGACATCTCGCATTGCTTCTGCGTACTGATCTCGGATGGCTCTGGCTTCAACCGGGTCAGCGGCATCGCGAATTTCTTTTCGTTTTACCAAGGACGCAGCGCCTTCAAGGCTCATACCTCCGCTCTCGACTGTTGGCCATGCGATACGTAGTTCCGGCATTTTCCGACTCGTCCCATAGCCTGACATTGCATAGGGACCCAATCCATACGCCTTCCTGATCTGAACGGTGTACAGCGCAACTGTCCGATGGTGGATCGCTGAGAGGGGACGAGCATGGTGGCGAGCAATGCCCTCCCGCTCGGCGTCCGGACCGACCATGTAGCCCGGATTGTCGACGAAGGAGATGAGCGGTAAGCCGTAGGCGTCGCACCATTCGACAAATCTGCTGGCTTTATCAGCAGCGGCGCTGTCTATCGCCCCAGCACGCGGGGAGAGCGGTTGATTAGCGAAGATCCCTATGGACCTTCCTTCTAAACGAGCAAAGACGGTGATCAAGGACTGCGCCCGCTGAGACCCAACTTCGAAAACACTGTCCTTGTCAGCGAAGGCCGCAATGACCTTGCGCATGTCGTAGGCCCTTCGGCGATTACTCGGAACGATTTGTCCGATCGTTGACGCAGAGGCGGAAGGTGAGAATTCCGGGGAGTCGTCATACCAGTACTTAAGGAACTGTTGGGTGGCAGTAACCGCCTGCGGGGTATCTTCGACGATGAGGTCAACGTCGCCTCGTTCCGCTGCCATCGCCGGAGATAACTTTACTTGGGGCTCGATGAGGCTCCCAAAGTCGGAGTTATTCGTGGCGATAACAAGGTCACACAAAAAGGCAAGAGCGCTGTGACTGTCACGGGCCGATCCGACTACGAGGGCAACAGTCGGAGCCCAGCCAGACATTTCCGTTAACCCTTCTAGAACATCCCAGCGAGCCCGCGTGTAGTTCACAATTGGCGGTGCAGGACGGGGGTCTGATGGTCGCGATCCGTCGCCCTCGATGAACAAAACCAACGGCCAGCGGTTGGCGACGGCGATCGTTATGAGTTTCGCCAGTTTGCGCATGTTGCGGTCGCTGTGGGTGCCGTCTTCAACTGATCTGTCGTGCGCTGCGACGACGGCCGGTCGCCCACCAATATCACACACCCCGCCGACCAGCCCGTCCGATGG
>DCYM01000054.1:5864-28294 GCA_002331465.1 Candidatus Neomicrothrix sp. UBA2110
AAGGATTCTGAGTCGGCTAGAAGCTCAATGGCTTTGCGAGCAGTGGGGCACCCTGCCAGGGCGCGGGCTCTGGCGGCGATGATTTGTTGTCGCGGGTCAATGTCAGCTGCGTCGGTCACCGAAGTCAGGAAGCAAATTGATCGATAATTGAGTTAAAGGCTGCGCTCGGACGCATGGCTTTCGAAGCCATCACCGAATCGGGAAAGTAGTAACCGCCTATATCCATGGGTACACCTTGACAGTCGATTAGGTCTTGCACGATGGTCGCTTCGGCGTTGGCTAACGCAACTGCCAGCGGTACAAACAGGGATGCCAGTTCGCTATCTTCATCCTGGTTCGCCATCGCTTCAGCCCACCATAAGGCGATGTAGAAATGGCTTCCCCGGTTGTCAAGCTCTCCTACTTTTCGGCTGGGTGATTTACCTTCGTCAAGAAGGCGACTGGTGGCTTGATCGAGAGCGCTTCCCAGCAACGAGGCTGTGGGATTGTTAGTTGAAGAACCCAAGTGTTCAAACGAGACCGCCAGTGCGAGGAATTCTCCGAGGCTGTCCCACCGCAAATGATTTTCGGCTTCGAACTGTTGAACATGTTTGGGGGCTGAACCGCCAGCTCCAGTCTCGAAAAGTCCACCACCGTTCATGAGGGGAACGATTGAGAGCATCTTCGCTGAAGTTCCGACCTCCAGGATTGGGAAAAGGTCTGTGTTGTAGTCACGCAACACGTTGCCTGTCACGGAAATCGTGTCTTCGCCGCGCCGTATGCGTTGCAGTGAAAGTCGCGTAGCGTCTACCGGCGATAAAACTTTGATCTCAAGTCCATCTGTTTCGTGTTCGTCTAAATATTGTTCGACTTTTCGAATCAGCTCAGCATCGTGAGCTCGATCACCGTCGAGCCAGAAAACCACGGGTGCACCCGTAGCGTGCCCTCGAGCAACTGCAAGCTTGACCCAGTCTCTGATGGGTTGGTCTTTGACTGAACACATACGCCAAATATCGCCCGCTTCAACGTGGTGTTCTAACAGCACGGTGCCGTCTGCTTGGATTACACGAATGGTGCCCGTTTCGGCCAATTCAAAGGTTTTGTCGTGGCTTCCGTATTCCTCAGCTTTTTGGGCCATAAGGCCGACATTTGGTACTGAGCCCATGGTCGTTGGGTCATATGCGCCATGCTCAATGCAGTCTTCGATCACTGCCTGGTAGATGCCTGCATAGCTGCTGTCGGGGATAACTGCCTTTGTGTCTTGTGGGGAACCCGCGGAGTTCCACATCTGCCCCGAGGTGCGCAGCATGGCGGGCATCGATGCGTCGACAATGACGTCGCTAGGTACGTGAAGATTTGTTATGCCTTTATCTGAGTCGACCATTGCTAGCGCTGGCCCCGATTCGTAGGCGGCTGCAATGTCGGCTTCAATATTTTCGCGATCTTCCGCTGGAAGTTGCTGTATTGCTTCCAACAAGTCGCCTAATCCGTTGTTGACGTTTACGCCGATGCTTTCCAAAACGTCGCCGTGGTTTGTGAAGACATCAGCGAAATAGGCACGTACTCCATGGCCGAAGATGATCGGATCGGAAACCTTCATCATCGTGGCTTTGAGGTGGAGTGAGAACAGTACGTTCCGTTGTTTGCTATCTCGAATCTGTGTGTCCAGGAAAGTCCTCAAATGTTTGGCCGACATAAATGTTGCGTCAACGATCTCTCCAGCGACGACAGGGACTTCTTTAAGGACAGTAAGTTGCCCTGCTTCGCTCTGGTGTTCGATTCGAAGCGTTGAGTCCGAATGAATAGTCGTCGACAACTCGTTCGACCGAAAGTCATGTTCGTCCATCGTCGCCACGTGTGTTGCTGAGTCAGGAGACCACACACCCATAGGGTGAGGAAATTTTCGAGCGAAGTCTTTGACTGCTCGAGGTGCGCGCCGGTCGGAGTTACCTTCACGCAAGACCGGGTTTACCGCCGAACCTTGGATTCGGTCATATCGTCGGCGGGTCTCCTCTTCCTCTGAAGTGGAGGGATCTGCTGGATAATCGGGAACGCGATAGCCAGCAGCCTGCAATTCAACGATTGTTGCCTGAAGTTGTGGCAGCGAAGCGGAGATGTTGGGAAGTTTGATGATGTTCGCATCCGCGAAGTGAGTCATTGCTCCCATCTCAGCCAACGCGTCGTCGAGACGTTGTTCTTCATGGAGAAGCTCAGGGAACGACGCAATCATCCGGCCGGCAAGAGAAATGTCTCGAGTTTCGATAGCTACACCGGCGGCCCTGGCAAATGCCTGAATTATTGGCAAAAAGGAATAAGTCGCCAACGCTGGTGCCTCATCGGTATGCGTATAAATGATCTTGGACATTCCACTCCACTGGGCGCGTTATCGGACGGTCTAACGGTACATCCTCGCGGTGGGTGCACATCGGGTCACTCGCCGGTTCTGAGTGGCTATCGTCTGCTTCAGATTGTTGTGCCTAAGAAGTGAGGCGGGTCAACTAGTCCCATGTGTTCCGGCGCTTTTGCCTGCCAATCTGCCAAATACGGCACCGGCCATCAAACCGGTGCCTCCTGGGTAGTTACCGTAAAACAAGCCGCCCACCAGTTCGCCCGCAGCGTGCAGTCCCGGAATTGCATCAAGGTCGGTATCTAAGACCTGGCCCTTTTGGTTGATTCTGAGCCCGCCGAAGGTGAACGTGAGTCCACAAGTCACGTTAAAGGCCTGAAATGGGGGTTCATCAACCGTGTTTGCCCAGTTGGATTTGTTGATCTCAAGGCCGATTGTTGAACGGTTGTCTTTCACGTTGGGGTCAAAATCAATGGCCGTGTTGACTGATGCGTTGTAGGCCCTGATGGTCGCAATCGCTGCATTTGTATCAACGCTCTCCATGCGGGCGCACAGCTCCTCGACTGAATCTGCTTGAACCTTCGTTATTTGCTTGATCCGGTATTCATCTCGGAGCAAGTGGTCGACCTTTGAATCAAAGATTTGCCACGCAGAATGTTCCGGCTGGGCCAGAATTTCGCGTCCATATTTTGCGTAGGTGTAGTTCCTGAAGTCGGCTCCTTCGTCGATGAATCGTTCGCCGTCGTTATTGAGCACGATTCCAAAGGGATAGCTGTGCTTTTGAAAGGCATCACCAACCGCCAGGTCACCGAACTCTGGCGCGTTGTATTCCCAAGCAACAGCATGGGCACCACTCCAGTTCCCATATGGCATCGCCCCGATGTCGAGCGCCATGCGTATGCCATCGCCGGTGTTGAATCGCGTGCCGCGGACTTTTGCTAGATCCCAACCGGGTCCCAAATATTTGGTGCGCCATTCAGTGTTGGCTTGAAAACCACCGGCAGCTAACACAACACATTTCGCAGCAATGTCCACCATGTTCCCCGATTGGCGGGCACGGACCCCGGTAACAGAGTGTCCGTCAAACAGCAGGCTTTTGGCCGCGGTGTCGTACCGAATTTCCACGGCGTGGTGTTCTAAAGCACCGTGCAGGGCGTCGACAAGTCCTTCGCCACCGCCCCAAGTTTCGACAGTAAGCCCACCCCAGAATTTGAATCGCCCGTCGATTTGAAACGCTTGTCGACCCCAGATGGGAGCGAATCGAACCCCATGGTCGCGCATCCACATCACCGTCGGTTTACTTTCGGACACAAGGAAGCTCGCCAGCTCGGGGTCGGTCCGGTAATCAGTGACGCGACCCATATCGTCATAAAACTGTTCTTCGGTATAAGTCCCAAAGTCAGTGCGGCTCACTTCGCTTTCAGTTAGGTCAGGCATGAGCGCTACTAAGTCATCGACACCTTCATATGCGAAGCGGATAGCTCCGGCCGTAAAACGACTATTGCCACCAGATTCGTGACGTGGAGCCCGCTCGAGGACAAGAACCCGGGCGCCTTCCTCGGCCGCTGCTAGAGCGGCACAACAGGCGGCGTTGCCGGCACCGACAACAACGACGTCAAAGTCGTTCAACAGACACTCCTTACTGATTGTTACTCAGCCGACGACCGTGGGGTCGCCCACCCTTGATCGCACAAGCCATTGAAACACGTGCCATCCGTGATTCTCGGTTCCCACTGAACGGTGTACCGCGTCGGCGGCTTCAGAGCTAATTATGCGGCCGTTTGGAACCTTCACACAAACCTCGGCGGCGCGTTCTGCATTCAAATAAAACCCGATTGCCGAAGCGACTGTGGTGCCAACGGTTAACAAACCGTGATTGGCGAGTACAACGAGTCTTCCGAGGCCGAGTGCGTCAGCGATTCGTTGCCCAGTTTCTAAATCGCTGACGCCTACTTCCTCTCCGGTAAATACGCCTTGGCAACCGTGAAAAGTGACAGCTTCTTGGCTGGTCATTGGCAAGGGAACGGCCAACGCCGAGAACGGAGTGCCGTAGGGGGTATGGGTATGGATTGCTCCGATGACATCGTCTCGAGTCGCGTGGATCGGCGCATGTATATAGAAAGCCGCCGGATTGATGTCGTATGCGCCTTCAATGACGCGACCGGCGCTGTCGACAAGGACTAAGTCATCAATGGTTGCTTCACCGAACGCAACTCCGTATCCCAATGACCAAAAACACTCCACCTTCTCAGGATCTCTTGCCGTGATGTGGCCCGAGCCGTCGGCTCCCCAACCCCAGGAAGCCATGATCCGATACCCGAGGGCCACTTCTCGTTTGCGTTGGAGGCGGTCGGTTTGAGGGTCGGCGGGCGGTACGGGCTCAGAGTTGAGGGCGAAACCACGGTGTTGTCGGTTATGGGTAACAGTCATTGACGGCTCCGGGGTCGAACTCAGAAGTCCTTTATAGCCCAAGAGCGTCGTTCTCTATATCACTCATTACGCGACCAGCTAATTCCATAACGGGTTCGGCGACCATCATGTGCTGTGATGCGACATGGACATCTCGAAAGTGTCGTTGTAATGGCGACTCTTCGTATACGGATGTGCCGCCTGCTGCTGTGTACATCCGATCGATGACATCGATTGAAGTGGAGACCGCGTGAACAGTCGACGTTCGCAACAGTCGCCGAGTTTCGAGTCCACCTATCTGCTGCTGTGCCTCGTCCCATGCGGTTTGAATATCGGCGTAGAAGCCAGATCTGGCGGCACGAAGTGAAGCATCAGCAACTGCGACTTCTCGGTGGAAGGCAGGTCGCGCTGAGAGCGTGCGTCCCGATCCCGTGGGTGTCTTGGCTTTAGCGACTATCAGAGCCTCGTCGATGGAACCTCGCGCCATGCCTAAGGCAATGGCGCCGATCGGCAACGCGAGATACCCGAAGCGAGGAAAACGATAGATAGGCAACCCGGACAGAGGTGAGGCCCGCAGGGCGTCAACCGTCGCCACTCGGTAGTCGTCCAGCTCGACGTCTTGAGCGGTGTAGGCATTCGATCCGGACCCGCGGAGGCCGCTGGTGTTCCAGTTGTCCAAGATGTTGATCTCTCCCGGCCGAAAAAACGCGCGAGCCTCTGTTGGTCGGTCATGCCGGTCGGGAATAGGCATGCCGTCGACATCGCACAAGATCACTCCGCCAGAAATCCATTCAGCATTTCGGCAGCCGGACCCCCAATCCCAGCGACCATTGATCTTCCAAGTAGGTGATGTGCCTAGAGAAAGCTGGCTGGCGGTCCCGGAGTAGGCAAAGACGCCGCTCGTGATGACATTGGGGTTTTCTAACAATTGTTGAAGTAGCTGCGAAGATGCTGCCGGAAACATGTATTGAGATGTTGCTCCTATGAAAACGCACCAGGCGGTGGATCCGTTCCCCATCGCGAGAATTTCGCATACCTCGGCAAGGAGTCTGGGTGGAGCGCCGACACCGCCAAGTTCTGTCGGGGTGCACAGCCGATAAAACCCATCCGCAGCGAGACGGTCGGCTATGTCTTGAGGAAGCGCGCGGTTCGCGTCGATCTCAACTCCGCGTGCGCGCAACTCATCGAGATACCCGCTGGCTACTTCACAAAAGTCGATGCCCATGAGCCCCTGTCAGTTCGCGTACGTGCTTAGAGAGCCGCCGTCTGACACCTGATTTTGGATCAATGAAGAAATTTCCCAATGATCGCCACCGAGAGTCGATGCGTAATGTTGGATTCGTTCTGCTACTTCTTGAAGGCCAATCGTGTCCGCCCAAAACATTGGTCCACCTGTGTACATCGGCCACCCATAACCGTTGATCCAAACGACGTCGACGTCACTGCCTCGAATCGCTATACCTTCATCCAAAATCTTGGCACCCTCATTGATCATTGGGTAAAGGCACCGCTCCAGTATTTCCTGGTCGGTTATCTCACGTCGGACGATCCCCTGGCGCTCAGCGAAGGCCTGAATCATTTCTTCAACTTCGCGATCTGGTGTAGCTGCACGCGTTTGAGGGTCGTAGTTGTAGTAGCCGCTACCGTTCTTTTGGCCACGCCGGCCGCTTTCGCAGAGGAGTTCGCGTACGGTTGAGCCAGACGATGTGGCTGCGTCCCATCCAATGTCGAGACCGGCAAGATCACTCATTGCGAACGGTCCCATCGGAAACCCGAAATCAAAGAGGATCTGATCTATTCGCGACGGTGGCGCGCCTTCAAGGATCATTTTTTCCGCTTCGATACCTCGCATGAACAGCATGCGATTGCCTACGAAGCCGTGACAGACTCCGCACAACACAGGAGTTTTGCCAATCGATCGGCCCATCCCCATCGCAGTGGCTATCGCAGTGTCGGATGTCGCGTCTCCGCGTACAACCTCGAGCATCTTCATCACGTTTGCTGGGGAGAAGAAATGCATGCCGATTACGGCGTCGGGACGACTTGTCGCTGACGCAATTTCATTTATGTCGAGAGCAGAAGTGTTTGAAGCCAGCACGGCCCCGTCTTTGCAGATCCCATCTAGCTGTTCGAAAATTTCCTTTTTCAAAGCCATATTTTCGAAAACAGCTTCGATGATGAGATCACATTCGGCGAAGTCTCCCATGTCTGTCGAACCAGAAATTAGGCCCATGCGAGTTTCAACGTCGTCGCTTGAGATGCCACCCCTAGCAGCCGTCCGTTCATAGTTAGAACGAACCACTCCGAGGCCACGTTGCAGCGCTTCGTCATCTCTTTCGACGATTGTGACCGGTATCCCTGAGTTCGCGAAGTTCATGGCAATGCCCCCACCCATGGTGCCTGCGCCTAGTACACCGCATCGGCTGACTTCAACCGTAGGAGTGTCCTTTGGTAAGCCAGGAATCTTGAGAGCAGCTCGTTCCGCAAAAAAATAGTACTGCTGGGCTTTCGATTGCGTTCCTTTCATAAGGTCGCGAAATAGCTCCTGTTCTCGTTTGAGCCCTGCCTCGAAATCGAGTTCCACTGCTGCCTCTATGCAACGAATGTTGTACTCGGGAGCTAGAAAACCGCGAGTTCGCCGAGCGATACTTGCGCGAAAATCGTGGAACAAAGATTCCGGCGTATTCGCGACCTTGTCGTTTCGATCTCGAATCCGTAGCAGCGGCATTTGTTCGGTTACTGCCCGCCGAGCGAAAGCGACTGCACCACTTTCTAGGTCCTCGACCAGTTCGTCGATAAGTCCGCACTGCAACGCCTCCTGGGCGTCAATGGGCTCACCGCTTGTCATCATCTCTAAAGCCTTGGCCGCACCAGTAATTCGAGGAAGTCGTTGAGTGCCTCCCGCCCCGGGCAGCAAGCCAAGTTTCACTTCGGGTAAACCGTATTTGCTGCCTGGAACTCCAACTCTGTAGTGAGCGCAGAGTGCGACTTCAAGGCCACCGCCGAGAGCAGTGCCATGTACCGCGGCGATTATTGGTTTTGAGCAGTTCTCCATAGCGTCTTGTACCGACTGGAGATCTGGAGGTTGAGGCGGTCCTGAAAACTCTGTTATGTCGGCTCCCGCAATGAAAGTACGCCCGTCGCAGATAACCACAATCGATTTGGCGTCACTAGATTCAGCTTGAGTAACGCCGTCGAGTAAGCCCTGGCGAACATGTTGGCTGAGGGCGTTGACTGGAGGATTGTCGATTCGAATCAGAGCGACGTCGTCATCGAATTCCAATCGGACTGATTGAGTGAGTTGCGTCATACGCACAAAGTAGGTGACGGAACGACCTAAAGTCCCGCTGAGATGAATAGTGGCATCGCAATCTTTTCGACTGTGACACGCGTTGGAGTAGAGTCTCGCCTTCGAAGGGAGTTGTCGTGAGTGAGAAACCCGACCCGATGACGGTCCCATTTGGAACTGTTTTTTGTGACTGGATGACCACGGCGCGGAGTCAAGATGGCGTCTATGAATATTCGGGCCATGTTGAGGAGTACGGAGATTTTTCCCTAAGTCCTGCAGCGCATGCTCTCCATTATGGGAGCGCCGTCTTTGAAGGCATGAAGGCTCACTGGCAAGCTGACGGTTCCTTGGCAATTTTCCGGCTTGATGATCATGTGGCTCGGATGCGACAAAGTGCTGCGCAGCTTCGTTTGCCGATTCCAGAATCGACGACATTGAGGAAGATGATCGTCGATGCCGTCGAAGCAAATGTGACAGAGGTTCCAGCGGCGCCTGGATCGCTTTACATAAGGCCCACCATCATTGGTACCGAGCCCAATATCGGTGCCGCAGCCACACCGAGCTGCGAGGCATTGCTATTTATCGTTAATTGCCCGGTGGGGGACTACTTCAAAGGTGGAGTGCGGCCGTTAACGTTGCTAGTTGAGGAAACAATTCCTCGGACCACGCCACAATTTGGCATGGTGAAATCTGGCGCGAACTACGCGATGGCTTTGGCTCCAACTCTGGACGCCATGGAAAAAAATTCTGCCGTAGACCAAATTCTCTTTGCTACAGGCGGAGACGTTACTGAGACTGGTGCAGCGAACTTTTTCTTAGCAGATGAGGATCGCGTGGTGACCCGCCAACTCGATAGTTCTTTTCTGCATGGTGTCACTCGGGCCTCAGTGCTAACTCTTGCCCAAGACCTCGGATACAACGTGGAAGAACGACCCATTGAACTCAACGAATTAGCAGAGTGGGCGAACCGAGGTGAAGCGTTTCTGTCAGGAACAGCTGCTGTGCTTTCTCCTGTCGGAACTATTCTTCGCGGCGATGAGAACATCGTGTTTGGTGATGGCGAACCCGGGCCGAACACCCTTCGGCTGAGGGAATGCCTGGTCGCTATCCAAAGTGGACGCAGCGAGGACCAGCATGGTTGGCGAACAACCGTCGGCTCTTAACACTGTTTTGTACAGGACCGGGGTATGTGAGTGAATGATCATCCGAGTTTTCCGAAATTTGGTTGGCTATCTCCGGTCATTGGCAACAAGTGGAGCGACTTTCAACCAATAGTGCAGTACCAGTGCGAGCACATCCTTCCCGCGGTAACTCCAGAGTTTGACAGTTTGTGGATAGCCGATCATTTCTATGGTTTCGACCAAAAAACAGACCCATTCCTCGAAGCGTGGACGACTTTGACCTGGTGCGCTGCGAAATTTCCGGATATTGATCTATGCCACCACGTACTGGGTGCTGGGTACCGCCCTCCTGCTCTGACGGCCAAAATGGCCAGCACTTTGCAGTTTTTGAGTGGAAACCGGTTCATTTTAGGAATCGGTGCGGGTTGGAGAGAAGATGAGTACCTGGCCTACGGCTACGACTTTCCTCGACCGAACATCCGATTCCGTCAGCTTGAAGAAACGATCAAGATCTGTCGCCTCATGTGGTCCGAGGAGGAACCAAGCTTTGATGGTGAATTTTTTCGTATTGACGGAGCGTCGGCTCCTCCGTTACCCAGCGTGCCGCCTCCTATTTGCATCGGGGCATCAGGTGAAAAGATTGGATTGCCACTCGCAGCGCGTCACGCCGATATTTGGAACACCGTTTGGCGGGGCAGCACTGAGTCACTGATTCAGAAACAAAATGTTGTTTTAACCGAGCTTGATCGCTTGGGTCGTTCGCGTTCAGACATCGAGTTTTCCGTGACCATAGAGCGGGCACTTCCAAATGATGGCGCTGAATGCGCTCAATTCTTTGAGCTTCTGAGCGAACTCATTGAGCTTCAGGTGAATCATTTCGTTTTGGACTTCGGTAACCCCCAGTCAGCTGGAGAAGCAGACCGGTTTATCGCCGACGTTATGACACCGTTGCGCTCCTAGTGCTTTATACGGTGGTTGACCGAATCGAGTGGCGGGCACCTACTGTTAAGGCAAACTGGAATCGTGAGGTAACTCAATGGTGTTACGACTCCGCCAAGTCGCGATCGTTGGCAACGAGTATGAAGAGACCGAAGCGGCTCTTTCTGCGGTCTTCGATCTTCAGGTCGCCTACCGCGACCCTGGAAACCGCCCCGCTCGGGATGCCGGGGTCAGCATCTTCGGTCTGAAGAATTTTGTTATGCCCATCGGGAATCAGTTTCTAGAATTGGTTGTGCCACTTGAAGATGGTCCGACATCTGCAGCGGGTCGCTATTTGGAGCGACGCGGCGGCCCCGGCGGCTACATGCTTCTTTTCCAAGTCCCACGGTTGGAATATGTTGCCCATAATGACCACCTGACTGAACTAGGTGTTCGCGTGGTAGCGGGCGGCGATATCAGCGAAGAAGGCAGCGAAGCGATGCACGTCCACCCTAAGGACCTACCAGGATGCCTGGTTGAGCTTCGCTGGTGTGAAAATGAAGATGCGGTGGATGGTGACTGGTGGCCGGTAGAAAGAGATTGGCGAGAGCACCGCAACACTAAATTTGTAAACGCCATTTGCGGGGCAGAAATTCAAACTCCCGAGCCTCTCCGATTGGCTCAAAGATGGGCCGAAGTCCTTCAAGTGTCGATGGCAATGTTGGATGGACTTCCGACAATTCCAACGATGGACGGCCCGGTCCGCTTTACCGAACCGTCGGATCACCGTCCAGAGGGGCTAGGCGGTATCGATGTGCGAGTTTCGGATCCCCAGATGGTCGCCGACCGTGCCGCTAGTTTCGGTCTGCGTTGCCACGACAGAACGATAGAAATTAGCGGCTTACGTTTCCACCTCGTTGGGTGACTTCACTCTAAATAGAATTCGGTGTGTTGCCCCAGAAGAGGTGCTGCGGTCATCGTCCACCAGTCAGCATTGGTTCTGAACGGGGCACCGGGAACCGCTACTGAGGAGCCATCAGGCAACTGGGTCTCAGACCAGAACTTGGCGGCCTTCAGATGTGGGTCGTCGAGCAGTGCGTTGACGGTATTTACGGGAGTAACCGGGATGCCGCGCCGTTGGCCTTCTTGAAATAACTCCTGCCTGCTCTGTCCGACGGTCAGTTCCTCCACCCATGTGTCGATGAGATCTTGCGTTTCCATCCGAACACCAAGATCTTCGAACACTTCTTCTGTAATGGTTTCATTTCCGGTCGCTTCCGCTACCCATGAGGCCATTGCAGTCCAATGACGAGGCAATAACACGATGATGGAAACGAAACCGTCGCTGCACGGGTACAACCCGAATGGTCGACCAAGGTCTCGTCTATTGCCTGAGCGTTCTCGGTGAACCCGGTCATCAAGAAAAACTGGCACCCCAGTTTCTGGGGCGATGGCAAGGGCAGCTTCTTGTATCGAAATTTCTACCTGTTGCCCTTCACCACTTTTGCGTCTGGCGCGTAGCGCCAACAGTGTCCCTACGAGGGCAGAAGCGGCAGATGCGTGGAGTGCGAGTTGAACGTGCCCTGCAGGAGCAACTGGGGCGCGGTCTCGAAAGCCTGTGGCGTAGAGCACCCCTGAGGCCGCCCACGCGACAAGGTTTGAGCTCTTCCAAGAGCGTTTAGGTCCTGTTAGTCCGAAGGGCACAATGCTGGTTCGAACCGTGGTGTCAGGAACAAGATCAGGACTGATCAATGAGTCTTCGGGCAATCGATCTTCAAAAATCACGTCAGCACTAGACAGGATCTGTGCAAGCGCGTCGTTGTTGTCAGGTTCAATCACCACGCTCCGGGTGCCCATTGCGAGGTAGCTCCACCAGAGGCTGTTCTCGGGTGGAGCTATCGATTCTGCGAAGGGAGCTAGGTATCTAAGTGGCGAGCCATCAGGAGGTTCTAGCCGAATTACTTCAGCTCCTAATCCAGCAAATAGGCGAGTTGCGTAGGCCCCTGCGAGGCCAGTTGTGTCGACCACTCGAAGGCCGTTGTAGGGACCCGCCATCAGAGGTCCCTCGCGTCGGCTGTGCCGGGCACCAAAAGGTGGATCCAGTCGTCCCAGGGTCGTGGGACAAGCGTCTCGGGTTCGAGTTGTTCGAATGCGCACTTATCGGTCACCAGCTGCGATATTTCCTCGTCGGACATGCCAGCAACGTCTCTCAACACTTCGCGGGTGTGTTGTCCCAGCGATGGGCCGGCGTCAGTCCATCGGCCCGGGGTGCCTTTCAACTTGACGGCGCAGTCACTGAATACGTCTCTTCCAAGCCTTGCGTGGGGCGCGACCTGGTACCAGTTCCGGCTCATCGTGTGGGTGTCATGAAGTAAGTCTTCGTTGGTTGACACGACATGGGCTGCAACGCCCACGCTTTGGAGTCTGTGCGCAAGGTCATCAGCATCGAAATCAACCGTCCAGGTGCCGATCTGGCTGTCGAGCTGCTCTTGTTGAGACAAGCGCTGATCGGGATCGTTGAAATGGTCGTCTGGTAACTCCATCAGCGCAGCAAGAACATCCCAGCTTTCGTCGTCTGTTGCGCTGATAGCGATCCAGCGTTCATGTCCAGCACACGGATAAACACCCTGAGGGGCTCCCCACAGAGAGCGATTGCCGATTCGACTGTGAACTGTTCCGCTCAAGTCGTAGTCCATGACAAAGGGGCCAAGTAAAGCCAATGTGGTTTCAAATTGGCTGACATCGACATGCACTCCGTCCCCAGTGAGTTCCCGATGTTCGAGCCCTGAAAGTGTCGCTACGGCCGCGTGAAGGGCGGACATGTAATCAGGTGGCGCGACAGTAGCGATTCCCGCAGGGGGATCAGAAGCGTGACCGGTGAAGTCGTCAAACCCCACCAACGGCGCTTGGTTAGGTCCCCACGCGACATACGAGTAATACGGCATGTCAGGGTCGCTTCCAAATCCCGGTAACTGCACATAGACGATCTTTGGATTGACAGCGGAAACTGATTCGTAGTCGAGTCCGAGTTCTGTAAGCGCTCGTGCACCAAAATTGGCCAAAAACACGTCACATTCCGCAATCAGGCCCATCGCTGCATTTCTTCCAGCGCTCGTCTTCAATTCAAGCCCTACGCTTCGTTTGGAGGCGTTCATCTCGGGCACGTATGGGCTTGTATCAGGGGCGGCAGCAGCAAGGTCGTCGCGATCTCTTAACCAGGCCGATCCCAGAATTCGTACTACGTCGGGACTCACCTTTGACTCAATTTTGAGTACGTCGGCGCCGTAGTGGGCCATAAGCCTCCCGCAAAACGGTGAGGCAATCGCTGTTCCGAGTTCGAAAACTCGGATGCCCTCAAGTGGCAACTCAATGGCCGAATTTGTCATTATTGGTCTTCTTTCTTGGTTTCAGTGACGTAGCCCAAGCGTCGATCACGTTCTCGGGCTTGGCGGCTCCGCCGAATGGGGTCACCTAGGCCTCCACCACCGGGAAACTCGACGATGAGGCGACGGCCGGATGGAACAGTAGTGTTGCCTTTGGCTGCCACGGGCGATCCGTCATCCAACGTCAACCGACCTGTCATCCCATGTTCTCCACCATGGCGGCCGCGAGCGGGATGTTTGACCCGTTCATAGGTAGCGCTGAACACGAACTCTCCGTCGCCCCCGTGTGCCAATTCCACGATTTGTCCAAGCCCGCCTCTGAATTCACCGTCGCCACCTGAGTTAGGGCGGAATTCTTTTCGCCAAAAGACCAGTGGTGAGACGACTTCGTTGATTTCCACTGGCATGTTTCGTACACCGCTTGGAAATGCTGTAGCGGACAGCCCATCTTGGCCTGGGCGCGCACCAGCACCTCCAGAGTTGAAACTCATCATCATGAACGACTCAGATCGCCCATTTCCCCATTGCCCGCTAGCCAGCAGATTCCACAATGAGCTCGTTCCCTCAGCCGGAACTTTCGTCGGCAAGACCTGTCCGAGGCAGCCATAGACCGCGTCGGGCAGCATTTGGCCCATCACATGGCGGATGTTCACAGCTGCTGGTCGTGGGGCGTTCAGGATGCAGCCACTAGGTGCGTTAACCCGAATGACTTCTAAGGAACCTGCGTTATTTGGGATGTTGGGACCAATAATGCACCGAACACCAAACGAGGTGTAAGCGACGGTATAGGACATCGGCACGTTAATCCCATGGGGTTGCATTGGGCTCGTTCCATCGAAGTCAACGGCGATGCCGTCCGAGGTGATGGTCAATTCCGTCACGATGTCGAGCGGCATATCGACACCATCTACACGCATGGTGGATTTCCAGGTTCCTTCGGGAAGTGCTCGAATCTCAGTAAGCATGGCTTCTCGAGAGGTGCGAATGATGTAATCACCTAGGGCTTCTAAGTCTCCGAGGTCGTATTCCTCCATCATTTCGAGTAAACGAAGTGCGCCGACTCGGTTGCAAGCAGCTAACGAATGAATATCACCCATGACTTGCACGCTGTCGCGAACATTGGTCTCGATGATGGCCACAACATTGGGGTCGAATACCTCACCGACAGCAAATCTCATGATCGGTAGTTGCAGTCCCTCGTGAAAGATCTCCCGCGAAGCGGAACTGAAGCCCACCCCGCCAATATCGACGACATGGCTGGTGCATGCGAATAAAGCGACAACATGTCCGCTGTGAAACACCGGTGTAACTACCACGACATCGAATAGGTGCCCCGTCCCTTTCCACGGGTCATTGGTGAGATAAATATCTCCCTCACGCATGGTGTGAGCAGGAAAGACATCGAGGAAGTGTTGAACTGACGCTGCCATTGAATTCACATGGCCAGGGGTGCCCGTTATTGACTGCGCCAACATTCGGCCCTGTGGATCGAAAACACCTGCTGAGAGATCCCCGGCTTCCCGGGTTGAGGTGGAGAATGCAGAGCGAACAAGCGTCGTGGCCTGCTCTTGCACCACAGCGATCAACCGGTTCCACATGATGTCTCGTTGAAGGTCTTTGAGCTTGCTTGAAGTTTCAACGGCGTCGCGCCGTAATTCGGCGCTCTGTCGGCGGACACGAAGATGCCCGCTCTCGGTTAGCCAAGCGTCGTAATTATCTGGGATGACGGTGGTGGTCTGATCCTCAACTATGAGCGCGGGACCCTCAATTCGGGCACTGCCAAGATGAGCCCGCTCAATAACCGCTGCGGGACCAACCGCACCTGTGGCGACGTCGGAAACCAACACGGTCGGTAAATTTTCGACGGCTTCTTCTGGGCGTTCGCCGTTCTCGATGGGTCGTTCCTGTTGAGTTGACGTAACAGTGACGACCCAACTGAGAGCTTCGACGCCAAGACCGGTTATCTCTCTTCCGTAGAGCCGTCGGTATTCATCTACAAATGCCTCTTCGAAGACTTTCCGCAAATGCGACGCGTCGGGGCTCGGCGTTTGAAAAATTTCATCCAAATCGAGATCTACAGTGATCTCGTGACCTTGCCCTCTGTATCGCATGAAAGCCTTAGCACTCTGAGAGAGTTCTGCATCTTTGGCTGCCCGTCGAACAACATCCTCAGCTTCTTTGAGCATCTCTTTGAGCATCAAAGAAAGTTCATCGACGACTAGATCATCAAGTCGGATATGTCGGGTACGAACATTTTCGTGGGCGGCGGGAGCGTGAAGGAAACCGATCGCGGATCCAACGCCCGCCCCGCTGGGTATCAGGACTTCCTCGATGCCGAGCTTTTCGGCAACGCGGACGGCGTGAAGCGGCGCGGCGCCTCCAAACGCAATGAGTGTGCCGTCGGTGATGTCACAACCTTGTTCGATCGCGTGGACACGGCCTGCGCTCGCCATGTTCTCGTCCACGATTTCAGCGATGCCGAGTGATGCCGTTTCTAGATCGAACCCTGTGGCCGTTACCAGAGAATCTTCGATAACGGCAAGAGCGGCTTCTTTGGTAAATGTTAAGTCACCTCCGGCAAATCGATCCGGGATTATGCGACCCAGAGCCACGTCAGCATCGGTGACGGTGGGCGACGTGCCGCCTCTGCCATAGCACGCGGGCCCGGGTTCGCTTCCCACGCTTAATGGGCCAACGGCTATTCGACCAAGTTCGTCCAGTCGGGCGACGGAAGAGCCACCAGCCCCAATCTCGACCATCTCGATGACAGGTAGTCGAAGCGGTATGCCGCTTCCTGCAAGAAAACGGTATTCCCGCCCAACTTCGAATTCTCTTGATGTCCGCGGATGCCCTTCATTGATGATGCACAGTTTTGCCGTCGTGCCACCCATGTCGAAGCTCAACGCCTTTTCAATCTGAAAGGACCGAGCGAGTTCGGCCGATAAGAGAGCTCCACCCGCAGGACCACTTTCGATGAGCCGAACCGGGAAACGCAACGCGTCCTCCAACGTTCCAAGTCCGCCGCCAGATTGCATCAACAGCATCGGGCACCGCATTCCGAGGGCTCGGCGTCGTGTTTCAAGGTCTTGTAGGTATTCGCTTACAAGGGGTTGAATGTACGCGTTAGCGCAAGCGGTTGAGAAACGCTCATATTCTCGAATCTCGGGACAAACTTCGCTCGAAAGCGTCACCCGAGCTTCAGGCCACAACTGCTCGATGAGGTCGCGGGTTCGAATTTCGTGGCTCGCATCGACATAACTATGGAGAAACCCAACAGCGACGCTTTGAACACCGTCGTTCTTTAACGCTGCGAGTTCAGTCTCCAGAACTTCCTCATCCAATTCCAGTAATACGACGCCGGTTGCAGAAATCCGTTCAGGGATACCTATTCGCCGGTTCCGGGGAACGAGAGGATCAGGTCGAACCATTGCGAGGTCATACTGCTCAAACCGATTTTCGTGCGCCATTTCAATGGAGTCGCGCATTCCCAGCGTCGTGAGGAGTGCGGTTTTGGCGCCCCGGCGTTCGATTAACGCGTTGGTAGCGAGGGTTGTGCCGTGAACGAAAACATCGACATCGGCCGAAGAAAGAGCTGCCTCGACTAACACATGTTTTATGCCCTCAAGCACAGCGGTCGCTGGTTCTTGGGAGGTGGTCAGCAACTTTTTCGTGATTAAGTCACCATTTGTCTCGAGAGCTATGTCGGTGAAAGTTCCACCTATGTCCACAGCGAGACGTACATCAGCCATCCCCGCACTCTAGGTCAGCCAGCAACCCTCACATATCGAGAGAATCCAGATGCCGTGAGATCAGAATCTTCTGAACCTCTGAGGTGCCTTCGTAAATCTGGTAGACGCGCACATCTCGGTAGATCTTTTCAACCAAATGATCCTCCAGGAAACCCGCCCCTCCGTGAATTTGAATAGCCCGCGAAGCAACGCGTTCAGCCATTTCAGAGGCGTACAACTTGGCCATAGAGGCAGCTGAAACTGAGTCCAATCCCTTATCTTGCAAGGTTGCGGCGTGCAAGTACATCTGACGACCAACTTCGACTTCCGTGGCCATCTCGGCGAGCTGAAAGGCGACGGCCTGATGCTCGATGATCGCCTTACCAAACGTTGATCTCTCTTCTGCGTACTGTTTGGACAGTCGCAGGGCTTGTCGTGCCCCACCCACGGATTGCGCTGCGACGCCTATCCGCCCCAAAGATAACCCTCCCAAGGCAATGGACAGGCCTCTACCTTCGGGACCCAATAGGTCTGTTGTGGGCACTCGCATCGATTCAAAGCGGACCTGGCAGGTGTCGTTAGTTCGATGACCAAGCTTTCGCTCTTTGGTCAGGACTTGATAACCCGGATTGTCGGTGGGTGTTACGAATACGCTGATCCCTGACTTTCCGCCACTCGGATCGGTCCTAGCGACGATCATCGCAACGTCTGAAGTCGATCCGGCGGTGATTAGTGCCTTGTGACCGTCAAGCACGAACTCATCACCGTCACGAACGGCGCGCGTCGTGATAGAGGACGCGTCAGAGCCGGTATGAGGTTCAGTGAGATGAATCGAGCCAAGCCATTCTGCTGTACAAAGTCGCGGGAGAAAGCGACTTCGTTGCTCCGGTGTGCCGTGCTGCTCAATGGCCAACGCAACGGGGGAGTTGTTGGCCGCCATCATGTTGCTGATGCCTCCGTCAACAGCGGCGATTTCCTCGATCGAAATCGCGTAAGACACGAAGTCCAGCCCGGAGCCACCGTAAACAGGATCGATGGTCATTCCCATTAGCCCAATTTGTGCCATCTGTTGATAGAGCTCGCGTGGAGGGCCGCCTGACGCTTCCCATTCGCGCACATGCGGTGCAATCTTGGAGACCGCAAATTGGCGAGCAACTCGCCGAATTTGTTCCTGTTCGGGAGTCAAGATCATGTGAAGACGTTAGGTGGTCAATAGCAACCGATGTCGCCCTTCGCTACCGTCTTACCCATGGCTAGTGGTGATGAACGTCCTGTCGCTCCAACAGCACTTAGTGGTAAGGGGCTTCGAATAGCGGTAATTCGCGCGTCATGGAACGCAACGATCGTGGACCGATTAATGGCAGGAACCGAACGAGCGCTATCAGACTTCGACGTCGGCATCGCGGAGCAAGTCTCGGTTCCCGGGTGTTTCGAAATTCCTTTGGCATGCCGAACACTTGCTCTATCGGGAAAATTCGATGCCATCATCGCTATCGGAGCAATAATTCGAGGTGAAACAACTCACTACGAGATTGTTTCTAATGCAGCAGCCAGTGGTATCCAGGCCGTACAGCTAGAGACGGGCATTCCCATAGCATTTGGTGTCCTCAGCGTCGAATCACAAGACCAGGCACGAGCGCGTTCGGAAGGCGCTGGCGGTCACAACGTCGGAGCGGAAGCAGCCCGTGTAGCCGTTGAAATGGCACAACTAACCGCAGATTGGCGGTAAACCTAACGAAGCGATTCGTTCCGGCAACAGAACCTGGTGTACAAGATCCCTACCACGGAGTCTCTGAGAGCTAAGTAGCGAAGGGCTGATACGGTTTCACCAGAATGTTATGGGCGAGCCGCTAGAAGGGGACTCTATGCGCTATTTCTCGTGTGACTCACATGTAGTCGAAGCAGCCGAAATTTATGACGGCCTTACTGACAAGTTTGGAGATCGTGCGCCTTTCATAGAAAAGGATCACCAGGGGAAGCCCGGCACGTGGCTGGTTTTGCCCAACGAAATGAGAGCGGTACCTGTGGGGCGGCTTGGAATCGCGGGAGCTCGCCTCGACGACCCGGCCACCCACGAGCGGATCGCTATGGGCTACGACGGCTTCAATCCGGGGGTGATGAATCCGACAGCACGTCTTGATGAGCAGGTAACTGACGGCATCGTCGGAGAAGTCATGTATCCCAGTCTCAGTATGTTTACTTTCGCCGTAGCTGATGACGAAGTTCGCGACGTTGCCTTCCGACAACACAACGATTGGGTGCTCGACTACTGCTCGGTAGATCGCAATCGGCTGATCGGAATCGGTTGCTTACCTTTACCGGACATCGACCGGGCAATAGCTGAATTGGACCGTTCATTTGAACGAGGCGTCAGAGGATTCGCGATCCCAACTCATGTGGACCCAAGGTTGCCTTACAGCGATTCTGCCTTTGACCCGTTCTGGGCTCGCGCTGAAGAATGTGGAGTGCCGCTGACGATGCACATCTTTACCGGGCAAACCCTCGATGGGGGCCTCCCCGAACATTGGGGCACACCTGGTGGACATCTCAAGGGCTACACACTCGCCCACACAACCGCCGTCAACACCATGATTGACCTCATATGTGGCGGCGTAGTTGAGCGCTTTCCTGAATTAAAATTCGTTATTAGTGAGTATGAGACCGGATGGGTGGCGCATACTTTGCAGCGACTCGATCATGCCGCGTACCGGACCCCCTGGGAAGTTTCTGACGAGTTGACGATGAAACCGTCGGAATACTTTGATCGGAACTTCTGGGTGACGTTTGAAGACGACAAAGAAGGAATCGCGACCCGCCACGCTATCGGTGTCAGCAACCTTCTCTGGGGCAACGACTACCCGCACCACGACTCTATCTGGCCCAATTCAAGGCCGATTCTTGACGACATTCTTGAAGGGCTACCCGAAGAAGAGAAAGAAGCGCTGGTCTGGGGAAACGTGGTTGATTTGTACGACATTGACCCAGCAACGCTGCCTGTCGCAGTGTGAAATTAGGCCAATAGGTGAGCCAGAATTGCCTCACCAACACGCCCTCCGTGTTCCATGGGGCCAAAGTGAGTTAAACCTTCCATTTGGAGAAGCTTTCCTTCGCCGAGGTGCGATGCAATAGGTTCAGCCATCGCCGGCGGCAACTCGTTCCCAGTGCCTACCAATTCACCCCGAGCCACCACCGTCGGGGTGTTGATCGAACTCAACGCTGAGAAATCAGTAGCGGTACCGGTACCAAAAATTCGTGCTTCAATATCGCCAGAACACGTAAGAGAAACCCCGCCTGGGGTTTCTCGGGTACCTAACGTCGCGTACCCCCAAACAGCCGCGTCCTCACATTCTGAATAAGGAGGCTTGCCACGGAGGCGTTCAACGAATGATTCAAGCGACGGAAACTCGTTTCTACGCCGCCTCGCCGCAATAACGAGAGGGTGATCTCCGTCGGGTCGCTCGTAACCCTCTGGGACCATTACTGGTTCGAAAACCCATAAACGTCGAAAAGTCCCAGGGTTCTCAAGCTCAGAGCGGAGCAAAGTTGCGCCTCCCAACGAATGTCCCACCGCATCTATCGGCTCCTGGGCAATGGTGGTGACTGCCTGCAATACTTCAGTGACTAGATGCGACCGATCGACGTCGAGTGGCGGTATTACGACACGGGACGCGCCGTGCCCCCGAAAATCCAAACCGAAGCAACGGCGATGTCGTTGAAGCACCGGTAGCACCGTCGTCCACATACCCGCATTGAGGCCGTTCCCGTGTGTCAACAAAACAGGTGGACCATCGCCGCCAAAATCGTGAAGAACTCCATGTTCGCCGTCAGAGCCGTTGAGAAGGTGCATCGACGACGAGAATAGCTATGCGCGACAATGGCGGCATGGCCAGCTTCATATTTGATGAAACCGAAATCCATTTTGATGAATACGGCAGTGGGTTCCCCGTCCTGTTGATAGCACCCGGTGGCATGCAATCCGCAGCTTCGTTCTGGGAATCGACACCCTGGAACCCAATTCCACAACTGAGCGAAAAATTTCGAGTAATTGCGATGGACCAACGAAATGCTGGTCGCTCGAGCGGCCCGATTTCGGCGAATGACAGTTGGGATACCTACACCGGTGACCAACTAGCGCTCCTTGACCACCTCGGCGTTGAGAAATTCCACGCAGTTGGTATGTGCATCGGGGGTCCTTATGTCATGGGGCTGATCGAAGCCGCCCCCGAACGCGTCGCTGCTGGAGTCCTATTCCAAACCATCGGCCTCAGCCAAAACCGTCAAGCGTTTTATGACATGTTTGACGCGTGGGCGACGCCGCTAGCAAATACTCGTCGGGAAATCGCTCCAGAGGTCTGGGCACGGTTTCGCGGAAACATGTATGACTCCGACAAATTATTGTTCAACGTCGACGAAACCTTTGTGAAATCAGTCAAAACACCTCTACTTGTGTTCGAAGGCAACGACCTTTACCACCCATCCGAAACGTCTATTGCAGTGGCGGAGTTGGCGCAGAATGCAGTCCTGGTGCGAGATTGGCAATCAGGACCGGCCATGGCTTTGGCCGCCCAGAACTTTTATGAGTTCTTGCTTCGCGAATCGGTCAATTAAACTTGAGACGCGGTAGCGTCCAAGAATGAACGGTTTAGAAGGAAAAGTGGCGGTCGTTACCGGCGCGAGTCGCGGCATCGGTGAGGCAAGCGCACGAGCCTTAGACGCGCTGGGCGCCCAGGTAGTTCTCACAGGACGCACCGTTGCGGACTTGGAGAGCGTCGCCGGCGAACTGGGCAACAACCCGATCGTCGTACCAGCCGATTTAGCACAATCGGGAGCAGGTACGGATCTGGCCAAAAAAATCCTTGAAGTGGTTCAAGGTGTCGACGTTTTGGTCAATAACGCCGGAATTCCGATGCGAAGACTGCCCGAAAGCATCACCGAAGAGGAAATTGATCTGGTGTTCGCGGTCAACGTCCGTTCGTTGCTCACTCTGTCTATTGGCCTCGCCGGGTCCATGAAAAGCCGTGGTGGAGGGTCGATCATCAACGTAAGTTCGGTAGCTGGGGTACGCGGTCCGGGTGCGCGAGTGGCTTACGCAGGTAGCAAAGGAGCGGTTGACGCCATGACTCGCGCCCTAGCGTCGGACTGGGGTCCAGATGGAATAAGAGTTAACTCGATTGCTCCGGGTCTGATAGCGACAGCCATTTGGGAGGAAAGTAGGAACACCATTCCAGGGCTGATTGAAGACATGGAGGGCCAAAT
>DCYM01000196.1:0-1442 GCA_002331465.1 Candidatus Neomicrothrix sp. UBA2110
GAGGGTTCGAGGATCCACTGCGCCGTCATAGCTTTTATCGTCAAAAGTTGTCGCCGGGTCAAACTCTTCGAGTCTCTGTTGAAGATCAGAGGTTCTGAACCCCGAAGGTGTGTGTTCTGCGGCTAGGAGCATCTCGATCATGGCTTCGGCCACCACTGTGGTATCTCCCACGACTCCAACAGCAACAGGTGCATACCTGTCGATATGGGTGGGATCAAGATCAACATGAACCACCCGCTTGCCCGCCAACATCATTTGGTTGCCAGTCGTGAAGTAGTTCAGTCCCGCGCCGAAAACAATCAAACAGTCAGCAGACGCGAGTGTCTCAGCGGCGACAGGGTGACTCAACGTGCCGTGAATGCCTAGGTCAAACGGTTCATCTCGAAAAAATCCGGTGGCCAGCAAGGACACCGACAACGGGGCGCCGAGCGCGTCGCCCAGTCGAACCAACACATCCCGTGCACCGGATTTCACCGCGCCCCGACCGGCCACGATCACAGGTCGAACCGCGGAAGCAACTATCCCCATCGCAGCGTCGAGTTGATCTGGGTCGGGAGCAAGACGGATAGCGGGGGGAGTGAGATCTGGACGCGTCTGATACTCCACATCGTCCCACTCAAGGTTTAAAGGTATGTTCACAACAATCGGTCGATGTTCAGCGTGAGCCCGCCGCACAGCGGTAGATACGTCTTCGGCGATCGTCTCGGCATTACGGACTGGTTGAAACCCTGCCCCAGTGGCGGCAACCAACGCGTACTGATCAAGATTTTGAAGATGCTGTTCCTGGTCGACGGGAGTGTCACCCGCGACCAACAGAATTGGGGTCTCGTTCTTCACCCCCTCCACCAAGGCAGTGACCGTGTTCGTCAAACCTGGACCATGTGTCACAGTGGCAACCCCAAGACGACCAGTGGCCTTAGCCCAACCCTGAGCCATCAACACCGCGTTACCTTCATGAGTTGCCGCGACCAGGTTCACCCCATGTTCTCTTGCCAAATTCTCACCAATAAATAGGTTCCCGTCGCCGAGAACCGCAAACACGGTGTCAACCCCGTGATCAACCAACGCTCGAGCTACGGCATCGTGTCCCAACATGAAGAACCCCTATCGTATTCACCTCGGCCAACCCTGTCCGAACCTCCCACAGCCAGCCCACCCCTTCGGGGTGCTTCCATTGGCTTACCCATGTCTATAGATCAAGGCCTGTAAGCGTCGGGGTTCGCGAGACCGACGCCAACATCGGCCGAGGGCTTGATGCCGCTGTCGATCGCCCGATGAATAGTTTCTGATGCTGATGTCGTTGATTTAGCTTTCGGTTATCGCGTTCGGGCTACCACTTTCGATGCGGTCAAAGAAGGATCCTTGGCAAGGATCGCGGTGTATCCACTGCCTTTGGGGACTGGCTCGAAGGGCTTTGTCGGCGTCGAACCAAAGACGTCGGA
>DCYM01000196.1:1764-3818 GCA_002331465.1 Candidatus Neomicrothrix sp. UBA2110
CAAAGACGTCGGAGCACTTCTGGAGAACTGGTCGAGATCGGGCGGAGTAACATTTCAACGCGGTTACCGCAACTGTCTGGAGGTTGGCATGGTTCAGGTCACGGGGGCCCGCTCTTCCGACCCAGCTGCTCCCAACGATGGGCGCGTTTTTCCGGCTAAGGCAAAGGGCTCACGACCGACGTACTTTGATGACGAAGGGGCCTCAGACGCAATCGTGCAGGTTGTGACCTCTCTGGCTGCGGAAGTCTGGGCGCTTACGGAGCGAATCCAAACCTTGGAGAAAGTTCTTGTCGAGAAGGACCTTGTCGAAGATGGCTTTATAGGAACATACGAGCTCAGCGAGTTTGATGAACAACAACGACTAGAAGATGCGGCAGTCTTTGTAGGTCGCGTTTTTCGGGTCTTGGAAGAGATGCGCGAAGAAATTGTTAATGACGAATCTCCCGAAGCATATTTAGAAGTCGTCGATCGGGCCTTTTCGGAACTCAGAAAGGAATCATGACGCAACAAGCTCATGCCATGCTTCCGAAGGAAAACAATCTTGAACGATCGCGGGGACGCTTCGTACAGGCACTCAAGACCCATATTGCGGGCAGAGTCACGCCAGGGGTTCGCGAATTATATGAACACCAAGCCGCTGCTGCATGGGAAAAACAGCACGGCCAAGCACCCCAAAATCGGCATGAAGTTCGGCAGTCTCTAAGCCAGATTGGGTACTACCGTCTATGGAGTTCGCTGCGCCGCACGAGCCAACATCTTCTTTGGTCAACGGTGGCTGATTGCATCGAACGGCAAGCAACGGAATTGAGCGAGGCGGCAAGGATCGAAGATCCACGCGGGTCGCTTCATCTCGACCCGAATCTCGAGTTGCCCTGGTACCAGTGGGACGTCGATATCCATGCCATGCCCGGCGGTTACCGAGGCGAGTACGGCGACAACGACGTTTCCGTTGGCGCGCTTTATGATCGAGGCGTCTACCTCTATGCAATGGGTCAGATGGGTGCCTTGAACGACGACTACGGGCATTCCATCATCGACAACTACCTTTCAGTTGAACATCCGACGTTTTCCCCAAAGAGGATCTTGGATATGGGTTGCACGGTTGGCCACGCAACCGTTCCTTATGCCCAAGCTTTCCCAGCGGCGGAAGTTCACGCCATTGATCTGGGTGCTCCGGTGCTCCGTTACGGACATGCTCGAGCCGAGGCATTAGGTGCAGAGGTTCATTTTTCGCAACAGAATTGTGAAGACACCAGCTTCCCTGACGAAAAATTCGATCTGATCGTTAGTCACATAGTTCTCCATGAACTCCCGCCCGAGGCTTTGCGCAGGACGTTCGCTGAATGTCATCGGTTACTCAAGCCCGGGGGCCTGATGATTCACGCGGATTTCCCCGGATACGAAGGCGTCGATCATCTTTCACAGTCGATGATCGACTGGGACACCTACAACAACCATGAGCCTTTTTGGGGGCCAATGAGAGATATGGATCTTGTCGCGGAAAGCGCTAGGACCGGGTTTACCTCCGCAAACGTGACATCGGTCGTTGTCCCCACCGGCCGGATTTTGCAAAGTGGCAAACAACAACAATCGGGCCAACTCTGGTTGTTAGTTGGTCGGAAGGTATAACTCTTGGTACCGAGGTCACCGTCATTGCTTGGTGATTACAGCCATTGACCACCACCCATATGACCATTTGATTAGTGCCCGCAGCGACCCACCCACAACAAACAGAGCAACACCGCTGGGTAACGCACCCACGAAGTTTGTCACCGATACCCCCGTGGGGGTGCCCCTAGGGCAGTGTTCACATGTATAGATACAGACCTATGCATCTCAACATTCAAAGGGCGAGGTCTAGTCGACTCGTTCTAAGAAAGCTGCAAGATCTTCTACAAACGGTTCTAAAGCATCGAAATGAACGCTATGACCGACGCCCTCAAAGTTGGTCGAAGTGACGTCACAACCTCTATCTCGTACATCGTCCAAATCGCTCTCAACGAACAATCCACCCAGCTCAGGTACTCCGCAAGCAAAGTGAACAGGGCATTGAA
>DCYM01000090.1:0-624 GCA_002331465.1 Candidatus Neomicrothrix sp. UBA2110
TAGCCGATTGCACTCCAAGAGCTAGTGCGCTCCCGAAAATCGCTGTCTCGGGCGGAAAGAAGACTTTTCGGCGAAGGTCACCGACTGAGCTAAGCCATCCCATAGAACCGTTTATCATTCCGGCAAAAAACAGCCAGACAACCAACCCTGTGAATAAGAAGACCGCGAAATTTTGGGTGCCGTTTCCTGCTGGAGGTGGCGACGCCCGGAAGAAAACCGAAAAGACGAGGCTGTACACAAGGATCGTGGATAGCGGACTGAGCATTGACCAAGTCCAACCCAACACGCTCCGTTTGTATCTGGCTTTGAGCTCTCTTCGGGCGAAGTTTCTTACTAGGGGGGTGTATCGGGAAGCGGAAGCGAAGATGTTTGTGAGGGTCACTGGTCTTATGCCTTTTTGGGGCGCCACCAAGTTTCGTGGTCGCGATACCAATGAACAGTCGCTTCGAGCCCCGAAAAAAGGTCTACTTCTGGTTTCCAACCCAGTCCGCGCAGCAGGCTGGTGTTGATGGAGTAACGGAAATCATGCCCGGGGCGGTCGTCGACGCGCACGATTGCGGACTCGTCACGGCCGCAAAGTTCAATGAGCATTTTTGTCAGTTCAAGATTCGCAACTTCATTTCC
>DCYM01000090.1:1022-4971 GCA_002331465.1 Candidatus Neomicrothrix sp. UBA2110
TTGTCCTCAACGTGTATCCAATCTCGAACATTGCTCCCATCGCCATAGAGGGGCACTGTCAACCCGTCGAGAAGGTTTGTAACGAAAAGTGGTATCAGCTTTTCCGGGAATTGGAACGGTCCATAATTGTTCGAGGAGCGGGTGACAACGACTGGTAGGCCATAGGTGGTGTGGTGAGCAAGGGCAATTAGATCGGAACTGGCTTTAGAGGCCGAATAAGGGCTGCTCGGTTGCAAACGGTCGCTTTCGGAGAATGATCCCTGGGTTCGAGAGCCGTAGGTTTCATCGGTGGAGATATGAATGAACCGAGATATTTCCAACTGATTAGCTACATCACACATGACGTTGGTGCCGAGACAGTTGGTGATGACAAACCGATCGGAGCCGTTGATTGAACGGTCGACATGGCTTTCTGCGGCAAAATGAACGACGGCTTCGTGGCCCGCCATAGCTGAGGCCACTAGTTTGCGGTCACAGATGTCGCCTTCGACGAACTGGACGCGAGGGTTCTCAACGAAGTCAGTCAGGGTGTCTTTGCTGCCTGCGTAGGTAAGCGAATCGACGATGGTGATCTCATCATCGCTGTTGGCCAATAAAAATCGGACGAAGTTCGAGCCAATAAAACCAGCGCCACCCGTTACAAGGACTTTCATCGCTTGATCAGTTCCGCAGGCCGTAGTGAGGGCGAACTGCGTCATCAATGTCATTTCGACGTGGGTTTGATTGGTCCCGAGTAGACAAGATCGGGTCTTTCATGCCCCAGTCAGCACCAATTTCAGGGTCGTTCCATATAACTCCTAGCTCGTCTGCGGGGTTGTAGTAGTTGTCGACCAGGTAAGTGATGGTCGCGTCAGTCAGTGTCGCAAAGCCATGAGCTACTCCTGGCGGGATGTAGATACCACGGTGATCAGTTCCATCTAAATCGGTGTGTTGAGTAGCGCCCTCAGTCGGCGATCCCGCGCGTAGGTCGTGTAGAACCACACGGACGGTCCCGAAGGGCACATACCAATAGTCAGCCTGGTGAAGGTGATAGTGCAACCCTACGATGCACCCCCTTTGACGGTCTCCTCGGTTGGCTTGAACCATTTCTCGTGAACCGCTGGGAATCCATTCGCGTCGATACGTTTCGACGAAGAAACCGCGCTCGTCGTCGTAGACCTGAGGTGTTACGACATAGACGCCTTCGATATTGTCGGAAGAGACCACTTCAGCCATGCAGGCCTAGGGTATTGCTTACTTGGCGCCGCTGGTCAGCGCGCGTCGAGTCGCAGGTGTTCTACGTCAGCTACAGAAACCGTTTGCAGGTCGCCTTGGTCAGTTTCAATCACTAGTTCGCCGGTTTTGTTTAGGTGAACTGCGCGCCCCTCAAGCGTCCGATTTTCCTTGGACTGATCTAAGTGCACTCGCACGCGGCGTCCAAGCGTGCTTGAGTGACGTCGCATTTTTTCGAGCAAAGTTTCAATGCCTGACGGTTGTAGAAGATTTGAATATTCGTCTTCAAAGTTGTGAAGAATTGTGTGAGCCAGCTTCGGCCGGTCGACGAGCGATCCAGCCAACAAGTCGAGACTCGTTGCAACTAGTTCTAGTTCGGGAGGCACCCGTTCCCAGCCAGTATTTAGCCCCATGCCCACAACCAAAGCTGAGATCGCAGCGTCAACGATCAGAGTTTCAGTCAGGATGCCCGCCACCTTGAGATAGCCAAGACCTCCCGGAGCGTTGTTTGGGCTATCAACTACAAGGTCGTTGGGCCATTTAATACCCAGCTTGACCTTTGTAGCTTCTCTCACCGCGTTAACGGTGGCGACAGCAAGCGCTGAGGTAACTAGTGAAGCGCTGTGCACAGGGAGAGAATGCGACGGTGGTCGAAGAAGAACGGACATCATTAGCGATGTTCCTGGCGGAGCCGTCCACACGCGCCCTCTGCGACCGCGACCTTGTGTTTGAAGGTCAGCGATCAATACCTCGCCTTCTTGTCCCCCATTTCGCGCGATCTCTAGCAGCGAAGTATTCGTGGAAGGAATCTCGGGCACCCAGACCACGTTTTGGAAGCGAGTTCCCTCCACCGCGTCGAACTTGTGGCTTTCCACAAACCTGAGCGTACTTACCTCGAAGTGTTGTTATTTGTGAAAGGAAAACCCGTCAGATGGGAAGAAGCACTCGAGTGTGGCACGATTGCAAGTCGTACGTCCATGCTCGGAAGGCCGAACCCGTGTTCTCGAAGATTCTCATCGCTAACCGTGGAGAAATAGCTGTACGGGTTATTAGGGCTTGTCGCGAGTTGGGTATTGCCAGTGTGGCTGTGTATAGCGAGCTTGATCGCAACGCGTTGCATGTTCGGCTCGCCGACGAGGCATACGCCCTCGGTGGGGAGACCGCAGCCGATTCATATTTGAACACCTCAGCCATTCTGGATGCTATTGAGCAAAGCGGAGCTGACGCAGTTCATCCTGGCTACGGGTTCTATAGCGAGAACGCGGAATTCGCTCGAGCGATTACCGAGCGAGGTGTGACGTTCATCGGCCCACCGCCCGCCGCAATTGAGGTGATGGGTGACAAAATTTCAGCTCGGCTTGCCGCGGAAAAGGTTGGTGTTGACGGCGTGCCGGGAACCACAGAGGTTATTCAGCATCCTGATGAGGTTCGTAGCTTCGGCGCAGAGCACGGCTACCCGGTTGCCATAAAGGCAGCGTATGGGGGCGGAGGACGCGGCATGAAGGTCGTGTCATCAGATGAAGAAGTTGATGCGGCACTGGAATCCGCTCAGCGAGAAGCGGAAAGTTTTTTTGGGCGGAATGAGTGCTACCTAGAGCGTTATCTGACGTGGCCGCGACATATAGAAATGCAGATAATTGCCGATCAACACGGCAACGTCGTTTGGCTTGGGGAACGCGACTGTTCTGCGCAACGAAGGCATCAGAAACTGGTTGAAGAAAGCCCGGCGCCGAATTTCCCAGACGAGGTTCGCCAAGCTATGGGCGCGGCGGCGGTAGCTGTTGCCGAGGGATGTGGTTACACCAACGCTGGAACCGTTGAGTTTCTCTTCCAAGACGGTGAGTTCTACTACCTAGAGATGAACACAAGGTTGCAGGTGGAGCACCCCGTCACCGAGTTGGTATCGGGAATCGACCTGGTTCGGGAACAAATTCGTGTAGCGGCGGGCGAATCGTTGTCGTTTACCCAAGATGACGTTACTTGTGACGGACACGCTATCGAAGTCAGAATTAACGCGGAAGATCCCGCAGGTGGGCGCTTTCTTCCATCGCCTGGGACAATCAGTAGTCTGCAGCTACCGCAGGGCTTCGGTGTTCGTTGGGATGGCGGGTATGAAGCGGGTGATGTTGTTTCGCAGTTCTACGACAACTTGATCGGCAAGCTCGTCGTGTGGGGGTCAGATAGGCAAACCGCCATTGACCGAATGCAGAGTGCGCTCGTTGAGTTAAAGATCGGAGGGGTAGCGACTACTGCTAACGCGCATAAGGCAATTCTGGCTAGCCCCGATTTTCGAGCCGGTGTGCACAGCACAAAGTGGGTTGAAGAATCGCTGGACCTAACCGACATTTCAGGAAAATCTGACGCCGCTGGGGACAATCTCGGTGAAGAGGATCCAAGAGTTCGTAAAGATGTGGTTCTTGAGGTGAACGGTAAGCGCTTTGAAGTCGCTGCGTGGGTACCCGAGTCTGCTGGCGTCACTGCCAGTCAAAAGCCGGCAAAGGCGCGCCGTTCCGGGTCCAGTGGCGGCGGAACCAAATCCGGTTCAGGTCAGGTCACTGTGCCTATGCAGGGAACGATCGTGAAGGTCCTCGTCGAGGTGGGCCAAGAAGTGAGTGAGGGCGATGCTGTGGTGGTGTTGGAAGCCATGAAAATGGAAAACAACATTAACGCTGATAAGTCAGGAACCGTAAGCGAAGTAAGGATTGGTCCGGGTGACACCGTCGGTGCGGGCGACGTT